>JBCDCZ010000175.1:0-9635 GCA_039180865.1 Pseudomonadota bacterium
AAGAAGCGCCATAATGCGCTGCCTGTCGACACCAGCGAGGAGCGCGAGGGCTTCTGCAAAGAAATCCACTTGGCCCGCACAGATCGCCCGCAACAACAAAACGGTTGTCATCTGATGCGTATCGCGCAGATGAACGACAAGGTCCGTCAACTCTTCATCCGGCAAATGACGGATCAGACTGAGGGTCGCGCGCTCCCGAGCTTCTCTGGACGCTGTTTTCGCTTCGGACGCAATCATAAAGGACTTCTTGACCGCCTTGCGGCCAAGCGCGTCGCTCATATTGGCGATCACCAACTGCCTTGCAGCGATTGGCAGATCAGGGTGCTGAAGCAGCGCCTGTTGCATCGCCTCAAGCTTCCCGAAGCGCTCCGCAAGCCTGTACAATGTGCGGGGAAGGATCACCGAACCTGGATTAGCGAGGAGTTCCAAACACACGACGCCTTCGCACACTTCCGCGATTGCTGCTGCAACGCTTGCGGACACTTTTGACCGTCCGGCCACCGCCATTTGAAATGGCTTCCTGCGCAGTGCGACAATATCCACCAGTTCGGAATCGATCAGAACCGGCGACTTTTTGACGATTTCGAGGCTGATCTGGTCAACGTCGTATAGCAAACCGAGCACAATGTGACGCGGCGCTTCCGGTTCCTCTGCCAATACATCGCAGAGTGCGAACCGCACCCTGACATCAGGGTCATCAAGCAGGAAGGTCATGGCAGCCTCGGCCGCATGACAATCATCTTCGGAGAGCTCGGATACAAAGAAGGCGCGCGCCAATGCGTGGGTTGCCCTTGCTCTTTTTTCAGGGTTTGCGGTCGTTATCCATTGAAGAAATTGCTCGACGATCATGCCGCGTACACACTCCCTTACGAGACGTATGACGCTAATTTAAGACAAAAAGCCTTAACGCTTCGTTCACCATGTTCGTTGGATTTCGATGAAATCAGAGAGCTTCAGGGCGCTATCCGTCGGGTCGCATCATCTCGAACGGAGTATCTGCCACAGAGTATTCCCGATACCCCATCCGGGCGACAGGGCGAAGTCGCCGGGCGTCAAGGATGCCGTTCCGTAACATGGAATCATCGATATAGATTCCCACAACTTCGCCGAAGACAACCGTCGAAGGGGTTTGAATACCGTGCCGGTCTTTCATCTGTTTTGTTTCAAGATGAACGCATTCCATAACAACCGGCGCTTCACCAACATAGGGCGCATTCACAAGGCGGCATTTTTCTTCGCGCAATCCCGCAAGGTCGAATTCGTTCACGGAATGCGGCACGCTGGCAGATGACTTGTTCATCTGATCCTTCAAATCATAAGAGACCAGATTGCAGGAAAATGCGCCGGTTTTGTCGATATTGGCGACGCTGTCCTTGTACCCCTCGGATGCAAAACAAACGAGCGGCGGAGCAGACCCGATCGCATTGAAGAAACTGTAAGGTGCAAGGTTTGCCGTTCCGTCTTCTGCGTAGGAGCCGATCCAGCCGATTGGCCTTGGTGCGACGATACCCTTGAAAGGATCATGTGGCAGTCCGTGATTTCGTTTCGCGGGTTCATAAAACATGTAAGTGCTCTCAAACGTTCCAGTAGGTTGTTTTTGTTGCAAGGTCCGGCCGCGCCCGCTCTACGGGATCGATCGTCGGCGTACCGATATGAACAAATCCGGCAAAACGCTCGCCGTCTTCCGCTCCGAGGAAGCGGGCAGCCTCGTCGTCATAGGTGTACCATTCGGTCAGCCACTGAGCTTTGAACCCGTAGGCCTGCGCTGCATGGATGAGATTCAAGCAAACCGCTCCCGCTGAGAGGATCTGTTCCCACTCGGGGATTTTGTGGGGCCGCGCGCTGCTAACGACGCCTACGACAAGCGGTGCGCGCTGAAAGCGATTGCGCTCAGCTTCGACGCGGTCATCGGTCGCATCCTGTTCCTTCGATAACCAGATCGCTGAAAGGCGTTCACCGATCTCCGCCCCTTTCGTGGTGTCGTAAATGATGAAACGCCAGGGGGCCAATTTGCCGTGGTCCGGCACCCGCGCCGCGATCTCAAGCATTTTGGAAAGGGTGTCATTGTCCGGCCCAGGCTCACCAAGGCTGATGCTTGGGACTGTGCGTCGGGTCGAAAGGTAGTGGATTAGATTGGGATCACTCATGAAATCCGCCGGAACGATGGCATTGTGCGCCGTACTTAAGCGTCCGAAAGCGGCTTGTCATCCTCTTGTGCCTAAAAAGTCCCAAGCGGAATGGTTGATCAGCACGCCGACTTTTCGCTAAATGAGAGTCGGAGCACAGGCTTTGCTCATAGGATCACGGGTTACGAACCATGACTTTGTTGACCCGCAGTATGGTAGCGCGCGCCGCGAGCACCTTTCTGCTACTCATCGCATTTTGCTTTATCTCGGGACTGACACATGAAGCGACCGCTCAAAGTAATGTCGCGGCCAAGCGGGTGATTCCGCTTCCGGTGGCGCGTCCTGGCCCGAGCGGAGAATTGGTCACTCCATTTGGAAAAGGCCCAAAGGAAGTCGAAGAAGTCTTCCCCGACGAAGATTCACTTTTGAAATTGAGTGCCGTTATGGGACCGGAAGATATCGCAATTAGGGGCGACATCATCTGGCGGATCTTTCGCGAAGAGGAAGGGCCGGATGGCAAGCTCCCACTGCTTGGGACCTATTCAGGGGGCGACGTCTCGTTTCGCTTGCCGGCAGGCTATTACGTCGTGCATGGGGCGTTTGGTTATGCCGGCCTTGCCAAGCGGATAAAGGTCCTCCCCCCAGTCACCGAACACACGTTTAAGATCGCAGTGGGCGGCCTTAGACTGAACGCAGCGTTTCGGGATGGAGATTTCATCCCCGCGAAAGATCTGATTTTTGAGATCGCCCGCCAGGAGGGTGAAAACCTGCGCACCATCGTATCGGATGTACGCGCTGATGAGGTCATTCGGCTCGCTCCGGGCTCCTATCATGTGACGAGCCGTTATGGGAAAATCAATTCAGAGGTCAGCGCGAGAGTTAATGTGCCGAGCGATAAGCTAACTGAGCTCACGCTCTATCAGCGCGGTGCGGAAATCACGTTGAAACTTGTGAGCGAACCGGGTGGTGAAGCCCTCGCCAACACATCATGGACTGTGCTGACCCCAGGCGGCGATACGGTTGTCAACACAATCGCAAGCGCGTTTCCGAGATTTGTCCTGGCCGCTGGGGACTATGTAGCGTTTGCACGCCATGACAACGAGAATCATTCGATGTCGTTCACGGTCGAAAGCGGTGTCCACCGCGACGTAGAAGTTCTCATGGAATAGTCAGGCTGACAGGCGGCGCCGATGCGGCGGACGTTCCGGCGCGAGATCGTGAACGCTATCGTGTAACGCATCGGTCAGCTTTTGCCGGTCCTTGATATGGGCGAGATCCTCATAAGGAATGAAGTCGCCGATATAGATATGAACCGCCGATTTCGTAAAGCGTTTGAACTCCCTGATGAGAAGCGACAGGCGCAGTGTCATCGAAAACTTGCTGACAATGTGAAAGATCGGCCCGTTCTGGCCGGCGAAGTAAACCGGCAGAACCGTTGCCCGCGCCGATTGTATAAGTCGCGCGGGGAAAAGTTTCCAAGGAAGGTCTTGCGCCTTGCCGAACGCTTTTTTGGCGGTTGCAACACCGCCTGCCGGAAAGACGACAATCGTCACACCTTCGGCCAGAAGGCGTAGCGCTTCTTTCTTCGTCTGAAGATTGGTTTGCACCGCCTCACGTGTTTCATTGAAATCAACAGGTAGCGAATAAGGCCGGATCTCCGGGATTTTCATCAATTCCTTATTGATGATCACGCGAAACGGACGTCCGAGTTCTTCAGCAAGCGCAAGCGACGCCATACCGTCACCAACGCCAAAGGGATGATTCGCAACGATTACAAGCGGGCCGTCAGGAATGTCGTTCGGCGGCCACTGCTTCGCATGCCGGGTGATTCTAACGTTTAGAAGGCGTAGGAGATCGCCCATGATCGTGTCGGATTTCCCGACGAACCGCGCCCGCCATGTCTCATAAAGATCGAGATACCGGTCACGACCGGACAAACCTTCGACTGTATGGATAACCCAGCGCTTAAGGCGCGGATCACCATCGGCCGCATAGCTCAATTCAGGAAAACGCGGCTCGCGTTTCGTCCTGAACAATTTGAGGCGGCGTTTGGTACGCCCGCGATGTCCCGAACCTTCCGGCATGCGTTTCCCTGTCTTCAGCCTCCTGAGCGGTCACGTAGGAATGACGCAACCGGGCAGACATATTAGCGTTTTTACGTGCCTCGGCAAATCAAAGCTTGACCACCATCCTCAGGACAAGCGTGCAAGATCCGGAGGTGTGGCTTCCGCAGTCAGCGCACTTATGGCCTCATCCAAACTCATAGAAGTCTGAGCCTTCGATCCGAGCCTGCGGATGTTAACGGAGCGTTCTTCCGCTTCGCGCATACCGCACACGATAATAACCGGAACCTTTGTTAGCGAATGCTCGCGCACCTTATAGTTGATTTTCTCATTGCGAAGGTCGGTCTCGACCCTAAGCCCAGCTTTCTTAAGGACTGCAGCCACTTCGCTCCCATACTCATCAGCATCAGACGTGATCGTCGCCACAACCGCCTGAACCGGCGCCATCCAGAGCGGGAAGTGTCCAGCGAAGTTTTCGATCAGGATCCCTAGAAAGCGTTCCATCGAGCCGCAAATCGCTCTGTGGATCATGACGGGCACCTGCTTCTCCCCATTCGCATCGATGAAGAACGCGCCGAAACGTTCAGGCAGGTTGAAGTCAACCTGAGTCGTTCCGCATTGCCATTCCCGTCCGATCGCGTCTTTCAGCGTGTATTCGAATTTGGGACCGTAGAACGCGCCCTCACCCGGCAGAATATCGGTGGTAATCTTTCCACCCGATTGGTCTTCGATGATCTTCAAGACATCCGCCATGACGGCTTCGGCACGATCCCAGAGTTCATCCGAGCCAACCCGTTTTTCGGGCCGGGTCGATAATTTCACAATGATCTCGTCAAAGCCAAAATCGGCATAGGTCGTCAAAATGAGATCGTTGATCTTCAGACATTCTTCCGCCATCTGCTCGTCGGTACAGAACACATGAGCATCGTCCTGCGTGAACGCGCGCACACGCATCAGGCCATGGAGCGCGCCTGACGGCTCATAGCGCGAAACGGCGCCGAATTCGGCAAGTCGCATCGGAAGGTCGCGGTAGGACTTAAGGCCGTGTTTGAAAATCTGAACGTGTCCCGGGCAGTTCATCGGTTTGATTGCAAAAACCCGCTCGTCTTCGGTCTGAGTTACGAACATATTCTCGCGGTACCATTCCCAGTGTCCGGATGTCTCCCACAGGGCCTTATCGAGGATTTGCGGAGCGTTGACTTCTTCATAGTCTGCTTCAAGACGACGCCGCATGTAATTGACAAGGCTTTGAAAAAGCTTCCAGCCTTTGGCGTGCCAGAAGACTACGCCAGGCCCCTCTTCCTGGAAATGATAAAGATCCATTTCCCGTCCGAGCTTGCGGTGATCGCGTTTCTCGGCCTCTTCCAGCATGGTGAGATAGGCCTTGAGATCTTTGTCATTGGCCCAGGCTGTTCCGTAGATCCGGCTTAACATCGGATTATTGGAATCACCGCGCCAGTACGCGCCCGCCACCTTCATGAGTTTGAAAGAATCACCCACAGCGCCGGTACGCGTCATATGCGGGCCGCGGCACAGATCGAGCCATTCGCCCTGACGATAAATCCGGATCTCATCGCTCTCGGGGATGGCGTCGATCAACTCCACCTTGAAGTCTTCACCTTCAGCTGCGAAATGCGCCTTCGCATCATCGCGAGACCAGACTTCCTTCGTGAAGGGCTGATTGCGTTTGATAATCTCCCGCATCTTCTTTTCGATCGCAGTCAGATCGTCGATTGTGAACGGTGTATCGCGGAAAAAGTCATAGTAGAAACCGTTCTCGATGACAGGGCCGATCGTGACTTGCGTTCCCGGAAAGAGCTCCTGAACGGCTTCTGCAAGCACGTGCGCGCAGTCATGGCGAATGAGCTCAAGAGCCCGGGGATCATCACGCGTTACGAACTCAATTGCGTGGTCGCCGTTCACAGGATCGTTGAGATCGCGTAATTCGCCGTCGAGAACCATCGCTACGGATTTCTTGGCCAGTGACTTGGCAATGCTCTCTGCCACGCCGAGGCCCGTCGTACCCTCGTCGAAGCTGCGTTGATTACCATCGGGAAAAGTCAAGGTCGCCATAGTGCACTCCTTCTCAATCACCGCTCACGGATGCGGGTAAGAGGTTTCGCGTTGTAATTTCAGGATGATTGTCGGCGTCAGTGGCACAGAATGACGAAGCACATCAATGAAGGCTTGTATCTTTATCCATGTGTTGGCCAGTCCAATATCCGTAGCGCCACGGCATATACCAGCGTGCGCAGCAAGACAACCGCTCGGGTACGGGATCATATCCAGCCGTGCCAAATGGTCCACACCGCACAAAACGCGACAGGGTAAGCCATAATCCTGCCCACGGACCGAATCTCGAAATGGCTTCGTCAGCATAAGCCGAACAGGTGGGAAGATGACGGCAGCGCGGGCCAAGCAGTGCGGAGATAAAGAGCTGGTAGAAACGGATCACCGCCCGCAGCACCCGCCCCATGTCGTCAAGCCGCCGCTACGGGTGCACCGTCACCCTTGGCAGCTTCTATTTGCTCGATCGCATCTACGACAGCGTCAAAAGTGAGAAGTGTCGAAGCGTGCCGCGCTCGGTAATCGCGGACAGGTTCGAGATATTTGAAATCTTCAAAGGGGGCGTCCGGTGGCGCTCCATTTTCCTTCAGCATCTTGTGCATGGTCTGGCGAAGCGATTTCAGATCTTCAGTCCGTGTACCGACAACGACACGTGCCATGATTGACGCGGAGGCCTGGCCAAGTGCGCAGGCTTTTACCTCATGGGCAAAATCGGAAACCTTGCCGTCCTCAACACTAAGATCGACCGTGACAGTCGAACCGCAAAGCTTCGAATGAGCCTTTGCGCTCGCCATAGGATCGTCAAGTCGGCCCAAACGAGAGATGGTGCCGGCATATTCCAGAATTTTTGCGTTGTAGACGTCGTCGATCATTTAGGCCCTGCAAAAGGTTGACGGCTTTGTGATTGCCGTATCACAGACCCTACCCCATATATGCCTTCGTGTCAGGCGAGGCAAATTTCTGTTTATGTGCTGCGATCCAACAAAGCGTTACGCACGTAAATCCAGCCAATACGTCAGGTCACTCATGTTCGGGAACAGTTCCGCACATTCGGATAAACGTTAGAACTAAGGAGCGGCCTAATGGACGCAATTGTTGAAAGTCACACTGAATCCCCCGCATTTGTTAAACGGCCAACCCGCGAAGAAGCCGAAGCGGCCGTCCGCACACTTCTTGCATGGGCTGGCGAAGATCCAACCAGAGAGGGTCTTCTCGACACGCCGAAGCGTGTTGCAAAAGCCTATGGTGAATTCTTCAGCGGTTATGACCTGGATGCCAGCGATGCGTTGAAAACCACGTTTGAGGACGTTGGCGGTTACGGTGACATCGTGCTTGTCCGCGATATCCCATTCTATTCCCATTGCGAACACCACATGGTGCCGTTCATCGGCAAGGCCCATGTCGCTTACTATCCGACAAACGGAGTTGTCGGGCTTTCGAAGCTCGCTCGCGTCGTCGATGTTTTTGCGCGCCGTCTCCAAACGCAGGAGAATCTGACCACTCAGATCGCGACCGCAATCGACGACGAACTCAAGCCGCGTGGCGTTGCCGTTTTGATGGAAGCCGAGCATATGTGCATGTCGTTGCGCGGTGTTCAAAAACCGGGTGTCTCGACGGTCACAAGCGAGTTCACTGGCATCTTCAAAGAAGAAACTGAAGAGCAGGTCCGCTTTATGCAACTCATCCGTGGATTCTCGCGCTAGGGATAATCGAATCTAGCCAAAAACCCGGGTTCCCCGACCTAAACGATAGCTTCGCGCTCAAGACTGCGTGTCCTGACGAGTGAACATACCTTGTCAGGACGGCGCCTCCTGGGGCAGATTGCGCCCATCAGTGCGGTTCGAAGACGCATACCTGTCCCCAGTTGGACCGCAGCTTTCCGGCGCTTACCAGCGGATATCATGACGACTCCTTTTCTCTCACCTGGCGACAAGACATCTCTCGAAGAGGGCACCGAATTCACACCGAAGTTCGATGAAAACGGCCTTATTCCATGCATCACGCAGGATGTAGAGACCGGTGAAGTGGTCATGTTTGCGTTCATGAACGCGGAATCGCTCAAAAAGACCCTTGAGACCGGCGAAGCGTGGTATTGGTCGCGCTCTCGTACGAGCCTGTGGCACAAGGGCGATACGTCAGGATCGGTTCAAACCGTGATAGAAATGCGCACAGACTGCGATCAGGATGTCATCCTCATCAAAGTGACGACAGCAGGCGATGGATCAAACTGCCACCGTGGGGTGAAGTCCTGCTTTTATCGTAAGGTTGACCCTGACGCTCAAAAGCCGGAACGCTCGCAACTCACTCCAGCGGATGGCGACACGGACGCCTAAGCTTCGATTTCGCTTTGACTGGAGATCCAGTCACGGACCGTGTTGAACTTGTTCTTCAAATGCCGTTTCAGGATCTCGGCAAGGCGTGGGCCGTCGCGCGCCTCAAGCGCTTCCAGGATCTCTTCATGCTCGGCGACCGCATTTCGCCAACGCTCTTCCGTCATATTAGCAAGATACCGAGCCCGGCGAATCCGGACGGCAAGGCCGCGATATTGTGTCGACAACGTCTTGTTGCGTGCCGCCTCGAGAATTGCTTCATGGATCGCCTGATTGGCCCTGAAATACGGCGCGCGGTCTCGACGCAAATAGGCATCGACCATTTCCTGATGGTGGCGACGAACACCATCAATCTCAGCATCGGTTATACGTTCAGCGGCAAGTTCACCCGAAAGCGCTTCAAGCGCCCCCATTACCGGAAAGACTTCTTCAAGTTCTTCCAGGGTCACTGCGGTTACCCATGCCCCCCGATTGGGTTCCAGTGTTACCAGACCGTCTGCTGCTAAAACTTTCAAAGCTTCGCGCATCGGCGTGCGAGAAACGCCGAATTGTTCGCATAAAGCACGCTCCGGAACTTTATGGCCTGGAGTAAGTGCGCCTTCGACAATCAGTTCCTGCAAGTGATCGACGAGTTCAAGATGAAGCGGTTTTCTGACAATGGTGCGTGCAATGCCATCTGCCGGTTGGATCACATTCATTTTTGTTCTCCCTTCGCTTCCTGCAGAGCCAGGTCGAGGATTCTTGCCACATGGAAAGCTTCGCGCTCAGCCCCGTCGGCAATCTGGTGGCGACACGATGTGCCGTCGGCTGCAACCAGCGCGTCTTCGTTCGCGCGAATTTCGGGCAGCAGGCTAAGCTCGGCCATCTCGCGCGAAACGTTCAGCGTCTCCGGCCGGTAACCAAATGCACCGGCCATTCCGCAGCAGCTCGACTCTATCATCTTTACCGTCTGATCGGGAATGAGGCGCAGCGTTTGCTCCACATCACTCATCACGTTGAAAGCTTTCTGATGGCAATGGCCATGTAGCAGAATGGGTTTGTCGAGGGGT
>JBCDCZ010000176.1:0-9403 GCA_039180865.1 Pseudomonadota bacterium
GATCAAAAGGAATGGTACAGTTGAGTGGATTCGAACCACCGACCTTCGGAGCCACAATCCGACGCTCTAACCAACTGAGCTACAACTGCACACGGTCCATTCCGGTACTGTTCTAATAATACCAGATAATGCGGAATTCAAGATGCCGGAGCAGGATCAAAACACACCCGATCCAACGGAAAAATATGGTTACTGGGCGTAAGAATATGTGTCGGAATGAGTTTAAGTCTCCTTAATGCCTTTAGGGTAATCTGTCAGGCAAATTACAAGAGTATATCCAACTTCCGGTCCAAGGAAGCGTGCCATGTCCGACGATATTGTCTTTGTAAGCGATGGAAACGAAGCTTTCGAAGCCCATCTCGACCGTTTGCGTATGCATTATACGGTTCGCTTGAAGGCATGGGGCAAGAAATCAAAGATCACGCTCGATGACGCGCGTCTCGCGATTATCGCGGTCAACCTTGCAAGCAGTGAGAATATCTCCGCCCTTCGCACGCTTATGAAAACGGTCCCGACTGACGTGAGTACCGTTTTTCTGGTCAATCGGAAGAACCGGTCAGAGACGATCCAGGCCGGGGCTCTCGGCGCAAAGTTGATGCTTGAACGAACCGTCGACCCGGATCAATTGATCGCAAACGTCGTTCGTCTTCTTGCAACATCCAACATTGTCACGAAGAAACACGAAATCGCTGAGGCCGGCACCGGTCGAATGAGCGACATGATGGATGAGATCACCAGAGTGATCCGCAGCGGCGAACGTTTATCGTCCGCCCGGGTGAATGAATGTGCCGATGGCGTTATCGAGACCGTTACGACATGCGGTGTCGATACCATGCTGGAGGCGATCCGAAAGCACCACTCCTTCACCTACCGGCACTCGATGATTGTTACGACATTCGCCACGGCGCTAGGTGTGATGTATAATTTGCGCCAGGACGACATCAATCGTCTCACTGTTGGTGCGCTCCTTCACGACGTCGGAAAGCATGTGATTTCGCCCAAGATCCTGGATAAGCCCGGCGATCTGACGGAGAGCGAGGCTTCAATTATGAGGCGACATCCAGTTGATGGCGCCGCCTTGTTGAAAGTCAGCGGTGATTTCGACCAGGAAGTGATCGATATTGCGAGAAGCCATCATGAATTGCTCGATGGTTCGGGTTATCCCGATGGTCTTCAGGGCATGGAAGTTCCCGATATCGTGAGAGTTGTCACTGTCGTTGATATCTTTGCAGCCCTCATCGAGGCCCGCAGCTACAAGAATTCCCTTTCAGCCGAAAAAGCCTACGAAAAACTCGAAGCATTCGGCCGCAAGCTCGATACCGATATCGTACGCGCGTTTCGACCCGTCGCCCTATCGAGCGAAAATGACAGTCTGATAAGCCGCCTCAAAATGAAATTTGCGGCCTGATTGACCGCACGAAAAAACCCGGGCCGAATGCCCGGGTATCCCCTTGTCCCAATCTTTAGCCGCTCGGGCCTTCGCGTTAGGCGACTTTGAACGTCTCAGCCGTTTTCTGGAAGGCTTCCTTGTAAGGAGCGCTTGTCTCCTTCGTAATGCGCGCGGTCATATCCTGAAAAGTCTTGGCCTGATCCTGGAGAGCTTCGACCTGCTTCTTCATGAACGAAGTCTGCAGCTCGATCGCCTCGGAAAATGATTTGACAGCGAATACGTCTTTTACGTGTGCAAACGTTGCGTCCGTGTTTTCCTGAGCAAGTTCAAGCGCTTTGCTGTTGAACTCGATGACGCCGTCGCGGGTTTTGGCAATGGTCTCTTCCAAAACTGATGTTGCGTCTTCTGCAGTAACCTTGAACTTCTCGTAGGCTTCTTTGCTGCGCTGAACGCTGGTTTCAGCAAAATCGCGGAATGCCGGCGGAACTTCCATTGCAGGCATGGCTGGCATCGGAGGAAATGCAAAAACGTCAGTCTCAGTTGCTTTCGCCTCGGCCTTCGGAGCCGGTTTAGCAGCCGCTTTCGGA
Source organism: Pseudomonadota bacterium (assembly GCA_039180865.1). GTDB lineage: Bacteria > Pseudomonadota > Alphaproteobacteria > Rhizobiales > JACESI01 > JBCDCU01. Next base: position 1,978 of record JBCDCZ010000176.1, read on the forward strand.
GCGGCCGTCTTAGCGGCAGCCGTTTTCGGCGCTGCCTTTGGTTTCGGTGTGGTCATCGTATCGATCCTTATATTCGATCAAATTCTCATGCGGGAAACGCCTTGGGGGAGGTGGAAGGCGCCAATGGGGAGCATATTAACAAATAAATGCTGCATTGCAACATTTATTTTTGCGCCGCACAATTTGCCGTACTCGGTTGTGAGATGTATCGCGGAAAAGCACTGGAATTTACCGTGCGTCAATTCGCAAAACCTCCCGTTGTGGTTAACCAATCCTATATTGTATTTCTGATCGGCGGTCGGAAAAGCTGGACGCTCAGGGCCTCGCAACGCTATTCAAGGACAGCAGCCGATTAAAGACCGGCAAACGACAGGGATATCCGTGGCCTTGCAATACCTGGCGAGTGATCGCGATATAACAAACTGAAGGCTCGATATCGCTTTGGCGAAGCAAGGCAAGGGGAGTATGGAAAGGTCCATGCATCAATGACGGTCGATCGTCTGAGTAAGTTTGCCGCCATTTCGTGTCACGAACGCGTATCCCAACGCCTGTTCTCCGTCAAACCTGCCTGGGTCTGGTCGCTAAAAGGCGACCGTGTTCTTTGGTCAAACGAATCTGGATGCCGCTATCTTGGTGCGAAGACTTTCAAGGAACTCTCGAAACGCAAGTTTAACCGGATGTCCCCGGCAACCGCCGAGATTATCCGGATAGCGCGGAAGGGCGAACTCAATCAGAAAGAGAAGCGAAGCCTCAGTTTCTATCTCGGCATGACGCCGCTCACCGTGCATGCCCACCTGTATCTTATCGATATCAATCTGCCAGACGCCCAATCGACCCGTGCAGTTTTCATCGACGTCCGGAAGATTGCGGACAAATCACAAGCGCAAATTAACGCCGGCGATGAAGATGGCCTGGTCAAGATGCTATCCTGGAGCAATGCAGATGCCGCATTAATCAGCCCTGCCGGAAAGGTGAAGGAGAACTCCAAGGCGTTCCCAGTGAACACATTCTCGAAGAAGGAGCTGCGAGCCCTTTCAAACATTGCGGAGGAGGCTGATAAACCCATTCAGGTTGTTAGCGAAGGTAACATTTTTACCGGCCTTCTCGTTGAAAAGGATGACGGTGATAAACGTCTGCTCCTTACAGCCGTCCCGAGGAACGAAGACCGTCCGGAAAATCTGCCGTTTCTCATTGATTTGCCGTCGGATAAGGACGAAACGGAAATGGCCGACCCCACCAGAAATCAAGCACATTCCGATGATGATGATTTGAGTGTCTTGAATGCTGATGCCCCGGCGAATGCCGACCACGAGCAAGCACCGGGGGATGCCAATCACGAAACGACAAAAGACGCGCCTTTAACGGATGTGCGCTTTCTCATAGAACTCGCCGCCGACGCCAGCATCGCAGAGATCTCGGAGCCGTTCGCACATGCCGTCGGGGCGCCGCGCGATGGCTTTACGAACCAAAGCCTTTTCGAATTGGCAGACGATCTCTTGATAGATCCGCAGGGTGCGCTTCCGACCCACTTTGATCAGGAGGCCATCTGGAGCGGGAGGTTTAACTGGCCTTTGGCAGGGACCGGTACAATCGGGGATCGGAGTGATCCGCCCACGCGGGCTCCGGTCGATCTCACGGTCATGCCGGTCTTCGACGCCGCACGAACCTTTCAGGGATTTCGGGGCTTTGGAACCCTTCGTTTAAAGGATGCCAATAAGAGCGGTGATTACGAGCATGAGGCGGTCCAAAAATGCCTGCGACGTACTGCTGAACAAACACCGGCGCCAGAAAAACCAAGCTCAAAAGAAAAATCGACTGATGCCTCCGAAAGCGTCCATGAAGACGATTTGGACAAATCTTTTGAGGCACTCGACGCTGAAGATACTCAAACTCAGACCGACATGGATCTTGAGTTCGAAAGCGACGAGGGAATCAGTGATCGGCAGCCAGACAAGGACGGCACCAATGACATCGGAGATCTGGAAACACCCGATGATGCAAGCACCAACATCATTCCGCTTCACGGCAAACCAAAGCCTGTAGCGGCGGACGAAACGTCGGTGGAGGATAACGCGCTCACCAAACCGGAACGAAGGGCGTTTGAACAGATCGCTCGCGCCCTTAATGCACGCATTGAGGGAGAAAAGGCATCGTCTTCTAAAGAGACCGAGGGCGTCGAACTCTCCAAAATCGCGGTCAACGACGCTTCTGCAAGCCCAAAGGCCGAAGAACCGAGGCCGGAAGAAGATGATGTCTCGGATCCCACATCGAAGGATGACGGCGCCCCGACGAAAACGCCGACCACAGAAATCCCCGAAGATCTCGTTTCGATCGAAAGCCTTGGAGCCGAAACGCATCGCCGTGTTGGTGAAGATGAGAGTGCGCCGCCTACAGAGGACACAGAGACTGATATTGCCACCGCGCATGCGGCTGGTGACGCTGACGACGAACTGATAGATGCGTCCGATGAGCGCCAAACCGACGAAGACGATCTCAAGCAGAGCAATCCCCATTCGTCAAAAGATTCAATTTCCGAAGATATCGACGGAGCAGCCGCAAGCGTCATTGAAGGGATCGGACGCCCGCACAGGGCGGTCCGTAGCGCGCTCCGATCTGTGGCAAATGTAACCAAGCAAACCGAACGCCCCGTCTCGGAAAACCAAGTAAGAGGCCTATATGAGGATGGCTTGCGGGACATCACGAAGGGCGTGCTTAATCGTCTTCCGCTGGGACTTATCGTATCACGGAACCGCCAGACGCTTTTTGCCAATGCGAGCCTCCTTGATTTCCTCGGCTATGAAGACCTTGCCGCCTTTGAAGAGGCGGGCGGTCTAAAAACGCTCTTTGCACCGGATCCATCGATCGAAGCTGGCGTCTTTCAGAACCGGGATGTTTTGAAGTCACTTGTCCTCAATGCCGATCATGAGGCCGGCGATGCGCAGGAGCCGCAAACCGCCTATCTCAAGACAGCATCGGGTGACACGAAGCTTGTTGAGCTTCGGCTGCAATCCGGCGAATGGCGCGGCGAAACTGCACTTCTCATGACGCTCGCCGGCTTATCGCAGACAAACCATCTCCCGCTGAGCGAAGACGAGACCGTGAGCCGCCTCGTCGGTCAATCGACCGATGTCATGGACATCGCTTCAGACGGCATTTTGATCGTCAACGCGAAGGCACATCTCCTGCACGCCAATGCCAGTGCGGAAGCACTGTTCGGCCATGACCGGCGCACCATGCGTGATATGCCGCTCGCGGACCTTTTTGCCGAAGAAAGCCACAAACCGATCCACGATTACATTGACGGTTTGACGTCCAATGGCGTTGCAAGCGTGTTGAATGACGGGCGTGAGGTTATCGGTCGCGAGGCGGGCGGAGGGTTGATTCCGCTCTTCATGACAATGGGCCGGATCGATAACGAAGCCCCGGCCGATCAGGCGATTTACTGCGCTGTGTTGCGCGATATCACGCAATGGAAGGCCGCTGAAGAAGAGCTCATCAAGTCACGGCGGATGGCAGAAAACGCCAATGCCCAGAAGTCAGAGTTTCTGGCGAAAATCAGTCATGAAATCCGCACGCCGCTCAACGCAATCATCGGTTTTTCAGAAGTCATGATGAGCGAACATTTCGGTCCTATGGAGAACAAGCAATATCTCGAATATGCGCGCGATATTCATACGTCCGGAACGCACCTGGTCAGTCTCGTCAATGATCTGCTCGATCTTTCGAAAATCGAGGCGGGGAAACTCGACCTCAGCTTCTCAGCGGTTGCCCTTAACCCGATCATCCAGGAGTGCGTAGCAATCATGCAGCCGGATGCGAACCGCCAGCGCATCATCCTGCGCACCAGCCTGCTCGATGAACTGCCACCGGTGGTTGCCGACGCCAGATCCATCCGCCAGATTGCTCTGAACCTGCTCTCAAACGCCGTCAAATTCACTGATGCGGGAGGGCAGGTGATCATCTCGACGATGCTTGAAGACAACGGAGAGGTTACGCTTCGCGTCCGCGACACCGGGATCGGTATGACGGACAAGGATCTGGAAAAAGCCATGCAGCCCTTCCGGCAAGTCGGTGCGGCCTCTCGTGGGCGGGGTGCCGGAACCGGTCTCGGGCTGCCCCTCACCAAAGCCCTTACCGAAGCGAACAAAGCACGGTTTTCAATCGATTCCAGAGTTGACTATGGCACTTTGATCCAGGTGGTCTTCCCGAACGAACGGGTGCTTGCCCATTAAGAGAAGTGACAGACTAGTCGCCAAATAAAGAAACCGCCGCTGCCAATGGCAACGGCGGAAGACCTGACGTCACAATTAAACTTGAGTTTGGCACTTATCCCTGTTTGATGACTGGAACCACGAGATCGCCCCAGTTTCCATTACCGGAATGATGGCGCGCGGTGCGCACCAGTTCAACCGACACACCAGCTTCAACAGCTTGAACAACTGTCTGGTTGAGACGATGAATCTCGTTCGCCAGCATGCGAATTGCAGACGCTTGGGCGTCATCCAGCAATTCCACCTGTTCTTCGGCGCGTTCCTTCACGCGGGCCTTCGGCTTCATGTCTTGCTCCGTACTTGCGTCCACATTCATCGCACGTCTCCTTCGTGAGGTTTGGATAGTCACAATATTTACAGAGCGACATCGTTTGTCCATGACCATTTGAAAATAATGAGGTTTTCTTGTAAATAACAAATACAAACTGAAGCGTTGCGCTGTAAATTTTGTCAATTGGAAAGACTACAAACCCGCCGGGCGATTGTCTGGAACAGGATGCTATCAGGAGCTGGCCATGGCCGATCAGAAAATCTTCGCCGGTCCGAGAATCCGCAGGGTCAGGACACGGCTTGGATTGACCCAGGCAACCATGGCAGAACACCTTTCGATTTCGCCGAGCTATCTCAATTTGATCGAGCGAAATCAGCGACCGTTGACGGTTCAACTGCTGCTCAAGCTTTCGACCACCTACGATGTCGATTTGAAAGAATTGCAAGGTGATGAAAGCGGCCGCACCACCGATGCCCTGAAGGAAATCTTCTCCGACCCATTGCTTTCGGGGGAAATGGTCGCCGATTCCGAACTCGTTGAAGCCTCCGACAGTGCGCCCAACCTCGTATCAGGGCTGATCCACCTCTTTAACGCCTATAAGGAAACAACGGAAAAGCTCTCCTCTTTGTCCCACCTCATGAAAGATGATCAAAAGGCGCATGTGGTGGCGCAAAGCCGCCTTCCGCTTGATGAAACGCGCGATTATTTTCGGGAGAACGCTTACTATTTCGAAAAGATCGACGAGACCGCAAGCGCGCTCGGCGACACGCTGAGCGGTGGCGACGACGTGTTCGCTGCGCTCAAATCACACCTTCTTGCGGAACTTCGGGTTGGCGTGAAGATCCTGCCCGAGCATGCCATGACCGACCTTTCCGTGCGCTATGACCGGCATTCTCAGCGCATCTTCGTTTCAGAACGCCTTACCGCGGAAGAACGCGTCGTTGCGCTCGCAAGCCAGTATGCGCTCCTCGACCACAACAACCTTCTGATGGAGGCGATCGCGGATCTCAATATTGAGAATTCGGAAACCGAGCGCCTGTTCCGTCAGGAGTTTGCCTATTACTTTGCGCTTGCGTTGCTTCTTCCCTACGACAGTTTCTACACCCAGGTTGCCCGTTCGCGTTACGATATCGGGCTTCTTGCGAGGCGATATCAGGTCCGTTGGCGCGATGTGGTCCGACGCATGACAAGCCTTCGCCAACCGAAGCGTGCGGGCGTTCCGTTCTTCATGGTTGAACTCGATCCTGTCGGAAACGTCTGCAATTTTGCACCTGGCGCAGGTTTCAGCATGCCGCGCTCCGGAAACCCCTGTATCCGTCTGATTCCGCCTGGCGTCCACACCAATCACGGGCGCGTTGCGGTTGAAAGCGTAGCGCTTCCCGACGGGCCCGAATGGCTTATCATCGCCCATTCCGAGAAGACCCGGGCTTTCGGACATGGCGACAGGCCGAGGCGGCGCACCCTGATCCTTGGATGCGACCTCATCCACGCCAAGGACATTATCTATGGTGACGGTTACCTCACCGTCGATCCTCTCCGTATCGGGATGACATGCCGTTTGTGCGAACAGCAAAATTGCCGTGACCGCGCCTTTCCGCCGGTTATGCGCCCCGGAGCGAACGAGCTCACATCCCGCAGTTTTTCCGATTATGATTTCGGGTAAATTCAACTGGCCGTAGGGCGAATTCTAAGCCATACCGATCTTGCGTTTGAGCGCCTCAAAATGAAGAGGCGCGGATGCGTCGAACTCACCGCGGTATTGTGAAGCCGTATGCTCTACGATCTCATGAGGGATAATCTTGAGCGGCTTTCCCGTCGATTGCGCCAGAACCTGTTGCCGACAAGCTCGTTCCAGATAGTAGAGATCGTCAAAAGCGTGAGCAACGCTTGGCCCGCCGACAACAACGCCATGGTTTGCAAGAAACACAACGTCTGCGACCTCATTCGAGCGCGCTTCCGTTGCAAGGCGCTCGCCTTCATCTTTATCATGCGCAAGCCCGCCGAATTCGGCTTCATAGGTGATCCGCCCCCAATACCGGCAGGCCGTTTGATGCGCCATTTCAAGACGTCCATCTTCGAGCATGGTGAGCGCCGTTGCATAAGGCATGTGCGTGTGCAGTAAACAGGCGTGGCGCGGATTGGCGCGGTGGCCGGCAATATGGATGTTGCGGGCGGTTGCCTCCGCCGTCCCCTCACCCTCAAGTGTCGTCCCGTCCCCGTCCATCAGGATCAGGCTTTCCGCCTCAATCTCGGACCAATGGAGCCCGTACGGGTTAATCAGGTAGAGTTCGTCCGGGTCGCCTGGATCCGAAACCTGAAGCGAAAAATGATTGCAGATGCCCTCATGAAAATCAAAATGTTCGGCAAGCCGAAGGGCGGCTGCAAGGTCCTGTCTTTGCGATGAAAATCTCATGGGCCGGACCCTAGAGGCGCTGACACCGACATTCAAACGGAAAAGAACGATCAGGGTTTTTTCGGCTTTAGGAGAAAGAAAAGGCACCAGAGAGGAACGATCACCAACGCGCCCTGTACCATGGCCGGAAATGCCCAAGCCATCATGTCATAGAAATGAATGTCGACCTCACTCGGATCCATCCCGAAGGCTGACGCTGTCTTTTCAAAAGTAATGTCGAAATAAGATAGCACCATGCCGAGCGCCAAAGAGGCGATCGATATGCGCAGCGCTAACGACAAGAACTCAACCACAGGACACCACCATTACCGCGCTAGCTAACCCCAGCCGCGGATCACATCATGGTTAATGAAGCCACATTTTGGTTGATGAAACATAAATGCCAGGCTGGGGTGCCTGGCCCAATCGCCGGGAAACGAGCGCTACTGCCCTGAAACGGGGGTTAGGATGTCGACGTCGTTGATGACGGAA
>JBCDCZ010000177.1:0-9379 GCA_039180865.1 Pseudomonadota bacterium
GCGCTCATGCTGCCTGTTCCTCTGCGACACTGAGTTGGCCCTTATCGAAGTGGTAGACCATGTCCGCATAAGCAGCGGCAACTGGGTCATGCGTAACCATGATGATGGTTTTGCCCAACTCATCACAGAGCGTCCTGAGAATGTTCATGACCTCGCCAGAGGTGGCGCGATCCAGTTCACCGGTAGGCTCGTCGCAGAGCAGAAGGGGTGGGTCAGCCACAATGGCGCGCGCGATTGCCACACGCTGTTGTTCACCGCCCGAGAGCTCGCTCGGGCGGTGCTTTAGGCGGTGGTCGATACGCACAAGGTTTGAGACTTCTTCCACCCGTCTCCGACGTTCGGAGCGGGACAGCGGCGCGAGCATCAAAGGAAGCTCGATATTACCGTAGGCCGTGAGCGAAGGCATCAAGTTAAAGGATTGAAACACAAGGCCAACGGTTGTGGCGCGCCATTTGGAAAGCTTCGATTGGCCGAATGTGTCGATCTGTTTGCCATCGATATTGACAGAGCCGGCGTTTATGCGCTCTAGCCCGCCGATCGTGTGGAGAAGCGTGGATTTTCCGGAACCAGATGGTCCCATGAGTGCGATGAAGGCGCCTTCGCCGACGCTCAGGTTAAGCCCGTCAAAGACGGGAATCCCCGTACGTCCTTTACGATAGGTCTTGCTGGCGTTCGAGACGGTGACAAAGTTCTGTTTAGACATCATTGCTCCTCGAGGCGCACGGTCACGGCCATGTTGGGTCGAAGTCGTGAGTCTTCGGGTCCCGTGAAGGTCAGTCGTGCTTGAATGGTTGATTTTGCCCGATTGGCGATAGGCGCAATGGAATGCACCACGGCCTCAAGCGGGTCGTCGGGATAGGCGTCGAGCGTCGCCACGGCGTAGGCTCCGGGCTGGACGCGATGGATCATGATCTCAGGCACATCGATTTCGATGACGATGGAGCTGAAATCGACGATGGTGCAAATTCCACCGCTGCCACTGTCGTCGAAGTCACCCGGCGAGACAGTTTCACCAACCTGTGCTGCACAATCGGTGATCGTCCCGTTAATTGGAGCGGTCACGTGATACTGTTCAAGTAGAAGCCCTGCACGTTCAGCTTCCAGCGCGGCTATGTCGCGCCGCGCGATGGCTTCGCTCAAACGGGAGGAAAGGCCGATTGCGGTTGCTTCGGCGGTATCCATTGTAGCCTGCGAGGAGAGGCCGCGCTCGGAAAGAGTTCGTGTGCGGTCCCGTGCCGATTCGGCCGCGGCGAGTTTAGCTTGGAGAACTTCAATCGCCCATTCCGCAGCGCTGGCTTCTGCTTCAGCAATGGCGAAGGCGGTCGCCGCCAACGAACCATCGAGTTCTGCAATGAGGGTGCCAGCAGAAACGCGGTCCCCATCATCAACATGCAGGGCCAATATTACGGACGGCACTTCTGCTGCCACTTCCACGGAGGTGCGTGCAACAAGGTATCCCGCCATGGTCAATTGCGCTGGTGCAGCCGCTGCGACTGGATCGGCAACAGGTTCGGAGGTGAGCCCGGACGGCTCTTGGGCAGCTTGTTGTATCCCGATGCGTTCGAGGGCGTACGGAAACCAAATCGCAGCGCTCGCCCCACCAACGAAAACGGTCAAGAAGAGCAGTGGTAGACCCCACCAGCGTCCTCGTGTCGAAGACTGTTCTTCGTCGCGCACGATGCGTAGGCTGTGCAGCCTCTCGGCTGTGTCATTTTTTGGTGCCGCTGTCATGGGCAATTGAATCTCATGTGAAAACCAAAGACCAAGCTACATCTCGGATTTGAGAAATCACTGGTCGGAGAGGTGGTTTTTCATGAACGGGTCGTTCATTGCGTCGTAAATTCTTCAGTGCGTGTTAGATTGGACTGACTTGAGGCAGTGGACGAGCAAGACACACCATCCATACCGGCGTCGCTCAGAGGCATTAGAGAAGGGAATGGTACGTGCCCTCGGACACAGCGGGAAATTCACCGAAGCAGATTGGATCGAACCGACGTGCGAAGGCGCTGATCTTTTGTGTTGGTTTGCCGCTGGTGCTGGCCCTCGTGTCGGCAACCCAACCTGGCTACACCAACATCTTTGGTCTCGGGGGAGCGCTTCTGTACCTCGGGTTGATATCGCTGATCCCATGGTGGATCGCGGAAGCGACGACATGGGCTGTTTGGTGGGCTGGCCGAACCGTACGACCACCGCTTTGGGCCCTCTGTGGCCTTGGTTTTCTGCTTGGGTTTGTGATTGCCTACACCTTTGTGCTCTTAGTAACGGATATTTTCATTCAATTTTGGCCTGAAGCAGCGAGTTCCGACGTTCTGGTGTCCTCATCGACGGGGCTTGTCGGAACACTTATCCATTCGTTTCACGGCATGGCGTATTGGATTTTGGCCAATTATCTGTTTGATCGCCTCCTAGGTTTCCCACGCTTCCGATATGAGCAGCCGCTCTGCGAGCGTGGTGAGCCTTTGGCTGTAACAACCGGCGATCTCAAAGGCCCGACGTCCAAGCTGCTTGAGCGGTCAGAGCGCTTCCATTACCTGTCCGACATACTACTGATGAAAGCTGAGGAACATTACGTTCGTCTTTATGGGGAAGACGCGGAGGAACTTGTGCCGCATCGGTTTGGCCAGGCGATCCTTGATTTGGCAGGCGAGGACGGGTTTCGGGTGCATCGATCGTTCTGGGTGCGTCGCGCTGCCGTAGAAAAGATGTGTGAGCGCTCAGGCCGAGTGGAACTGTGCCTGCATAGTGGAAAGGAAGTCCCGGTCAGTCGGCAATATCATGGCCTGGTAAGACAGGTTTTTGCTGAGTGCACTGTGGACGGCAATGCGCGTACGCCCGTTTCCTGACCGAGGGCGCCATGCTTTTCGCGAAAAGAACCAATTCACTATTCAGCCTCGGAAAGTTCAACCACGGTTCCGGTAGCAAGCATTGCGCGATGACCGCCATCTTTCGTTCATACCATCTGGCCGCACCTGCTTCCAAAGCGACCATTCATGCTCTGCGCAGCATCGGTCAAATTGGGCTCTGAGCGGTCACTCAGGCGCCGTTTACCCACGACGGCAATGTTGCTTTTGCGGACATTGCCATTCAGGTTGCGAACGTGTTGAGATAAGCAAACTTGTCAGTTTTTGACTTCATCATCGTTTCACGCCAGATGGCTTGCTCGGCTTGTATTATCTCCAGCTCCCAAACACATGCCACGGCGGGACGACTGATCGTATCTAGTGGAGCAGCATCATCATACTGGTGACGATAGATACGTTGGCAAAGGATCGATCCTTGTGCCCACCATTGCGCTGCGATTGTCACCCCGAGATCACCAGGATGGATAATGACAAAGCCCAAGTCATTGCTATCACCCATTTTCTCCACATCAAGAACAACGGTTTCGCGCAGGAAGGTCCTGGCGGTTTCAATCATGTCGTCGGTGACAGTCTTGCCATGAGCAAGTAGATCGTAGACCTTGAATTTGATGGCATCAAATTCCCAAATCGCGCGAAATGCGGTGGCACGAGGGTGGTAGATTTCTACAGGTCCGTTATTCACGTAAGTGCTCCGATAAGATTCACTGTCACGCTACATTCGATTTCACCAAGGTCAATTCTGCATAAGCAACATCGGTCAAGTCGGGCCGAGAGCCCTCATCGCCCGCCACTCAATCGTTCCTCCTGTCTCACCACACCAAAACGTGAAGCGGTTCGTGTCGTAAATGGCCAAACGACTATGTTTTCTGCTTAATATGCTTTGATTGCGCCTCCGCGACCCCGATTGCTGAACGCCAGAGCAGAAGACGATACTCGATTCCTGATACCGACCTTATGACTGACACGGCCTCGACCATTCCCAACATCGCACCGGACTATTCCGCCCAATGCGCGCGCATCGCTGAAAAGCTTGTCGCCGCAAGGCGCTATGACATTCAGCGCAAAGTGTCCGGGGCAGATCACCATGAATATGAAATCGGTCCCGTGTTGAGCGAGGACGCCATTCAGGCCTTCGAGGAGACGCATTCGATCAAGTTACCGGCGCCTTACGCAGCCTTCCTCACCAAAGTCGGTCACGCCGGGCCGCTGAGAAGTCAGAATACAGCCGGTCCCTTTTATGGGCTCTTGCCGCTCGATCAGACGGTCACGGCTTTCGGCGCCGACATCCCGCCGAGCCTCGCCGATATGCCCGCCATGAATGCCAGAATGTCTGATGAGTATTGGGATGAGCTCACCGACCCCTATCATCAGGACGATCTGCCGTCCGATGAAAGGACGGCCTTGAAGGCCAAAGCCCTGAGTGGGTTGCTTCCCATTGGTCCCCAGGGAGGGGCGCTCTTTGCAGCGCTCGTCCTCAACGGTCCGGATCGCGGGCGGATCGTCAATATCGATGCGGAGCTTCACCCGCCGGTCTATGCCTTTGAAGCGAATTTCCTTGACTGGTATGAGCGCTGGCTCGACGAAGTGCTGTCGGGTGTGCTCATCACCGATAAGCCCACATCCTTCGGCTACACGATGGGCGGAACGGATGAGGACTTGCTCGCCCATTACTTCAAGAGCGCGGACCGGGAGCAGCAATTGCTCGCGCTCGAAGGGATCTTCAAACTGCCGCGTATGCGGGTCCGCAACGGCGATGTACTTTTGAAAATCTGCCGCTCGGAATCCGGCGAGCATCGCCTGGTTGCCTTTGAGCTTTTGATCAAAAACGGGTTTTACAACTGGGCAAAGGATGACTTGAAAGGGTTCCTGCATGGCTCGGAACTTGATTTTCATGTGGCGTGCAAAGCGCTGCTTGACCATGCGGATTATCATGCGACCGACTGGGCGGATGTGATTGGCGCGCGCTTACCGTCACTGACGGATGCCAATGCGTTCGGTGTGGCGAGTTCCCTTCTGGCGAAAGCCGACGGTAACTGGTCTCACGATGTTCTCGATTTCGTGGACCATCGCGAGGCGGGATTCCGTTACCATGCCATGAAGGCGCTCGGAGCCATGGACGTCGCTTCAGGTCCGGTGAAGGCTGCTTTCATGAAAGGCATGGCCGATCAGGCACCGGGCGTCGTGGCTGCAGCCATTGCCGCCCATGAGACGGACTTCAGCGACCATTTCGTGAGCCGCTATTATGACATCGCCAAACGGACGATCCATCTCAATGCGGATATCGAGGAGGCTCTTTCAGACAAGATCATGGACCTTGGATATGATAACCGGGCAGAGTTCATTCAGGCTTATGAGGCGGGCGAGCTTGACGCCTGCACCCTCGCTTCTCTGGCGAAAGAGGCGTCGAAACTAAAGGACGCTGCTAAGATAAAAGAACCGGCTGACATCGGCGAGCAGGCAGACACGCTGACCGATCGCCTCAAGCGCTACGCAAAGGGTCTGATCCGGCGGTGAGGTGAGGGGTGGTTGGTTCTGAGAGAGCGTGTGGCGCGTGAACGCTATGCAGCCAAAGGAGGCTTTGCTGCTGTTGACCTCATGGCGGCTCGTATTTGGACGTTGCTTTCAGTCACCGCAGGCGAGCCTTTCCGTAGGTATGGTTGAAGCGTTTGCAATGTATGAAAACTACCGAATATTTCGAAAGGTCTATTCCCTCTGGCAAAGCATAAGTCTGGCCGCCGGAAAGTTTTCTTAACCGGGCTACGATTTTCGAGGGCCCCTTATTACCGAGGTAGACATACAGGTCAGGTCCGCTGGAAGATCGAAAGTTGGCCGACAACGTCACTGACTTTGAAGAGACCGTCGCAGTACCGCGTACACTCTCACCTTGGACCCCGACAAATGAACCGCTGTTCGCGAGCGCCGTTCCAGACAGACTGAGTGACCAAAAACCGATGATGAGACTATAGCGTAAGAATCTGAACATTGGTGACGGCTCCGCTTTTTGTCATTAAACGGCTGGCCCAGTTCACGGGCAACTCAATCTTGCTTGATGATGTTGAGGAGCGTTTACAGTCCATAACTTATGGCCGTTTTTCACTCAAAAATCTGAGGAAAGTCAGGGGCTGATTCGGCTATAAGTTCTGTGGCGGGTGCAGGGCTGTGCCTCATCCTGCGAGCCTCGCTTCGTCCAGTGTCGAGGGCTCACCATTTAACGAGACCTCGTAAGTGACCGGAGCCGATTGGGCGATTGTGCGGCCCTTGCGGATGACGGCGAGACGGTGGGCGCGTAATCTGATCGCCTCAATCGTGTCCTTTGCCTGAAGGATCACGAAATTCGCGTCCGATCCTTGTCTGATGCCGTAACCTTCCAATCCCATGATTTTGGCGGACGTCTCAGTAACCGCCTCAAAGCACCAGGCCATATCCGCACGGCTTGATAATTGACCGACATGAAGCCCCATGAAGGCCACATCCAGCATGTCGGCTTTCCCGAGCGAATACCAGGGATCCATCACGCAGTCGGAGCCGAAGCCGACGGTGATACCGGCGTCCCGCATTTCGCGCACCCGCGTCTGGCCCCGGCGCTTCGGATAGGTGTCATGGCGGCCCTGCAGCATGATGTTGATGAGCGGGTTGGGGATCGCGTTGACGCCGGCTTCGGCGATAAGCGGGATCAGCTTGGAGACATAGTAATTGTCCATTGAGTGCATCGAGGTGAGGTGGGATCCCGCCACGCGGCCCTTAAGGCCGAGCCTTTGCGTCTCATAGGCTAGGGTCTCGATATGGCGGCTCAGAGGATCGTCGGTCTCGTCGCAGTGCATATCGACCATAAGCCCTCGCTCTGCGGCGAGTTCACATAAAAGCCGAACGCTTTCGGTGCCCTGCGCCATAGTGCGTTCGAAATGCGGGATCCCGCCGACGATATCGACGCCCATGTCCAGGGCGCGCACAGTGTTTGCCATTGCGGTCGGATCGCGCAAGACGCCGTCCTGAGGAAAAGCGACGAGTTGCAGATCAAGGTAATCCTTGACCTTCTCGCGGACCTCAAGAAGCGCGCGGACGCCTGTGAGAGCATCATCGCAGGTATCAACATGGCTTCGGATGGCGCCGATCCCCTTGGCGACGGCAAGTTCGCAATAGCGCAAGGCGCGCTCAATGATCTCTTCGACCGTTTGAACCTCTTTCAGTTCGCCCCAAAGTTCGATTCCTTCAAGAAGCGTGCCGGAGACATTCATCCGTGGCCTGCCGAGCGACAGGGTGGCATCCATATGAAAATGCGGATCCACGAAAGGAGGCGAGACCAGATGGCCGTCCGCGTCGATCACCTGGCCCGCCTCTTCGGGGATCCCCGGTTCGACAGCTGCGATTGTGCCGCCCGAACAGGCGATATCGACGCCTGATCGCCCATTCGGCAGCGTGGCGTTCTTAACAATCAGATCAAACAATTGCGTCTCCAGCGTTTGATAGTGATGGCGAGCCCCTCTGCGGCACGTGAGCGGCGCGTGTGCGTCGCCGGGCGGTCAAAGCATGAATAACGGCTTTTGCCTCCGCAGGTGGTTTTTTCTCGACCCGCCGGTAATCCGTCCCATTATTCTTTCTGATCAGCAAACCGCAGGAAATCATCGTCCGTCGTAAGGTGGCGGGATCGTCAAAGAGATGCATGTTTGCGAGGTGATCATTGAGAGTCTGCTCATTTAGGGATATCTGAGCGGGGAGGGTAGCCCACAGCGCCCAAAGCGCCAGTGTCTGAACGGAGCGCCGTGCGGGCCATTGGCAGAGCCGCCCGAATGCATCGAACTGATGAAGGGCACGTTCGACCGAGCGCGCATCTACGACGGTATCGTCCCTTTGGTTCTTGATGCGTTTTGCCGCTGCAGATGTGGCGCGCATATGTTGCATATTCTGAAATCCAGCCGCTCTGGATATCATATTCATCAACGTCAGATGGGCAGGGCTTGTTTCACCGAGCTGTTTGGAGAGCGCGCGGGTGAAATCGGTCATGTCGTCCACATGAAGGGGAACGGGATTTTTGGTCATCGTACATCCAGGTCGGGCGTTCGGATGGTTCGTTGGTCGCTGGCTTGACGAACGGACGCCCTTTTGAGTGCGATGTCGTTCCGGGTTCTGGCAGGTTTAGCACTCCTGAAGGAGCAGCGACGCCTCGGTGACTGCCGACCGTCTCCAACTCATACGAGAAAACGGGATCGTCTGCAATGACACGGGAAGCGGATGCGATGAGATATCGGGGGTTGCTCCCGAAAGGGATCTCTCCGGTCGGGGGAGCCGTCATACAATAACACTTGCTAGGCTACCATTCGCTGGGGCAGGCTGCGGGTTCAACCACGTGCGGCCACGATCATGGGCGGCAGCAAGAGCATACAATGTGAGGGGGATCAGATGGCGGACGCACCGAAAGACATGCCGGAAAAAGGCCGCACACTCATCCGTAACATCGGCAGGCTTCTGACCGGGGATCTCGACAAGCCCCTGGCCGACAGCGACTGCCTTTTGATCGAGGATGGCGTAATCGCGGGCTTCGAGGAGGCCAACGCCGACCGTGTCATCGACGCTTCAGGCTGCGCCGTCGCGCCGGGACTGATCGATGGCCACTGCCACCCGGTCTTTGGCGACTGGACCCCGCGTCAAAATCAGATCGGCTGGATCGAGATGAACGTGAACGGCGGTGTCACAAGCTTTGTCTCTGCCGGTGAAGTTCATCTTCCGGGCCGCCCGAAGGATGCCGAAGGCGTCAAGGCACTCGCTATGGTGGCGCAACGCTGCTTTTCCAATTTCCGCTCCGCCGGGGCGAAAGTGATTGCTGGTGCGCCGGTACCGGAACTTGATTTTGACCGTGATTTCTATGCCGAGCTTAAGGCTGCGGGCATTCGCCATATCGGGGAGATCGGCCTTGGGACTGTTGCCAAGGGGCCGGATGCGGCCCGCGTCACCGGCTGGTGCCGGGACCTTGGGATCGAGACGATCATGCATACGGGCGGCCCGTCGATTGCAGGCTCCCACCACGTCACGGCCGATGACGTTCTGGAGGCGCAGCCTGATGTGGTGAGCCATATCAATGGCGGCCCGACGTCGATCCCGTATGAGGCCATCCGCGAGCTCTGCCGGAATGCGAAGGGTGCGCTTGAGGCTGTTCATAACGGCAACGAGAAATCCGCAATCGTCGCGCTTGAGGGCGCAATGGCCGAAGACAGGCTCGCCGATTTTCTGATCGGAACCGATGCGCCAGCTGGCTCCGGCGTGCAGCCGAACGGCATGGTGAGGATGGCAACGCTTCTTGCAAGTTTCGGCGGGCTTGCTGCCGAGAAAGCATGGTGCTGCGGCAGCGGCAACGTTTCAAGGCGGCGCGGCCTCACTCAGGGTATCGTCGCTGCGGGGCGCCCCGCGGATCTTGTCTTCATGGACCGTCCCGGCGGATCGGAAGGTGATGACGTTCTGGGCGCCATGGCCATGGGCAATATACCGGGTATTGCGGCGGTGATGATCGACGGCAAGATGCGCAC
>JBCDCZ010000178.1:0-9133 GCA_039180865.1 Pseudomonadota bacterium
GGTCGCCGTCGTGAAAGCCGGGGTGTTCGCTGTCGTCAAAATCCTTGTTTATGTCTTCGGCATCGACCTCTTGAATGAGACGGGCGCGGCCGACTGGCTCCTCTACGCAGCCGGTTTTACGGTGATTGCCGCCTCACTGGTGGCGTTGCGTCAGGATAATCTGAAAAAACGTCTCGCCTATTCCACTGTTTCGCAGCTTTCCTACGTCATCCTCGCTGCCGCTATTCTGACCCCGATTTCAATTGCGGGAGCTGCTTTGCATATCGCCGCCCATGCGATCTCGAAGATTACCCTCTTCTTTGCAGCCGGTTCCATCTACACAGCCGCCCACAAGACGGAAATCAGTCAATTGGGAGGGATCGGACGCAGGATGCCGTGGACGATGACGGCGTTCGCAATCGGAGCGTTTTCGATGGTCGGCGTGCCGCCGACCGCTGGGTTCCTTGGGAAGTGGTTCATGTTGAGCGCTGCAATGACCATTGAACAATGGTTCGCTGTCGGTGTGATCGTTTTGTCGACCCTGCTTAACACCGCTTACTTCCTTCCGATTGTCTACAAGGCTTTCATGGGCAAGGAGGAAGAGCACCATGGCGACGGTCACCATGAAGACCACGGGGAAGCTCCGCTACCAATTGTGATAGCGCTAACGGCGACTGCCGCAGGGGCGGTGCTCCTTTTCCTCTTCCCGAACCTTTTCTTCGATCTAGCATCACAACTGGCGGGTCTTTGACGATGAACGACGAAACGCCCAAGGATGATCATTGGCTCGTGAGGCCAGGCACAATCCGAGCTTTGGCAGTGATTGGATGCATAAGTCTGGTCCTTATCGTTCTTGCTGACCTTTACGTCCATCACAAAGCCTATTTCGGCATAGACGGCACCTTTGCTTTTGGTGCCTGGTTCGGTCTTCTTTCAAGCGTGGCGGTTGTCGTTGCCGCGATCGTGATCGGTGTCATCCTGAAACGCCCGGAAAGCTATTACGATGATTGATTTTATTATTCCTCCGGGCCTCGTTCTGATTGTCGCCGGTCTGCTGCTTCCCTTTCTGAACCGCAGTCTCGGAAACCTTCTTCTGGTCGTGGCGCCGCTTGCTGCCCTCAGCCTCGTCTGGAACCTGCCCGATGGTAACGTGGTCACATACTCTTACCTCGGATTTGAACTGGTTCCCGTACGCGTGGACGAACTCGCGCGAGTATTCGCGACGGTCTTCACACTAATGGCATCGGTTGGCGCTCTCTACGCTTCGCGTCAGGAAAACACATTCGAACTTGCATCTGCCTTTGTGTATGCTGGCGCAGCGCTTGGTGTCCTCTTTGCCGGCGATTTGATCACCGTTTTTGTGTTCTGGGAGATCATGGCGATCGCCTCTACGATCGTGATCTGGTCCGGTGGGAGCGGCGCGCGGGCGGCTGGCCAGCGGTATGCCGCGGTCCATTTCCTCGGCGGTGTTCTCCTTATGGCCGGAATTGCGGGTGAGATTACCGCCAACGGTTCCATTGCCTTCAACCCGATGGAAGCCGATTCCTGGGCGCGCTGGCTGATCCTCGCAGGCTTCCTCATCAACGCAGGCGCACCCCCTTTTACTGCATGGGTCGCAGACGCTTATCCGGAGGCCTCGTGGTCGGGGACGGTTTTCCTATCAGCGTTTACAACGAAAACCGCGGTCTATGTTCTGATGCGCAGTTTTCCGGGAACAGAACTCCTGATCTATATCGGCGCCTTTATGGTGTTTTACGCGATTATCTACGCGCTCTTGGAAAACAACATACGAAGGATCCTTGCCTTTTCGATCGTTGGGCAAGTCGGCTTCATGGTGATCGCAATCGGGATCGGTACGGAAGTTGCGCTCAATGGTGCAGCTGCTCATGCCTTCGTACACATTCTTTACAAAGCGCTTCTTCTGATGTCGGCCGGTGCTGTCATATATCAAACCGGCAAGCACAAATGCACTGATCTTGGCGGGCTCTTCAGAACCATGCCGATCACGTTGATCTGCGGCACAATTGGTGCATTTTCGCTTGCCGCCGTGCCGGGTACATCGGGCTTTATAACGAAGGGGCTGATTACCCAGGGTGCGGTCGATTTGAAGCTGGCCTGGGTCTGGTTTGCGTTGACCGCAGCATCTGCGAGTGCGCTCGTTTATGTCGGGCTTAAATTCCCTTGGTTTGTGTTCTTTTCAAAGGATTCCGGCTTGCGTCCGGCTGAACCACCAGCCTCCATGCTGATCGCGATGACGATCCTCTCGGCGATGTGCCTCTTGATCGGGATCTTTCCAAACCTGCTTTATGATATGTTGCCGTATCCGGTTGAGTATAAACCGTATTCGACGGCGAAACTCATATTCCAACTACAGCTCCTCCTCTTCTCTGGCCTGGTTTTCTTCCTGACACTTGGCCTTTTGAAGCCGACGCTCACGCAAACTCTTGATTTCGATTGGTTCTACCGTGGCTTGGGCAAAGTACTGCGCCAAGCATTCGATGCGAGCACTCTGTCCGCTTGGCGGGGCCTTTCCAGTGGAGTTCAAGCATTGGTTGTAACAATGGTAGCTGCTGTCTATCGCTGGACAGGTCCCGGTGGATTATTTGCCGAATCTTGGACGACAGGGCGTATGGCCTTCCTTACAACTGTCCTGCTCGGTCTATATCTAGCATTATATTTTGCCTAACATTCTTCCAAAAATGCACTGAGCTTTTGTCTTTTATCGTTCCGAGCGCGCCGTGTGAGAGGAAATTTTGAAAATAATTGGCGCGATTGACCGTTAAATACTTAATTTTTCACAATTCTGCCCAATCTATGCTTGCATCTTTCCATTAAAATAAATAATTACCGTTGTGCAATTGCTCGCGTTCGGCTGCTATGAACCAAATAATAGCAAAACTGATAGCGAGATCGACGACGTAGTTTGAGAAGTAAATCGAGGGAAAATCATATGGCTGACGATCAGAGTGCCGCTGACATCATTGATCTTACTGCGGATATCATCTCCGCGTATGTATCGAACAATACGGTTCCGGCAAATGATCTGCCAAACCTGATCGCTGAAGTGCACAAAGCACTCGCCAAGACCGTTGGTGTTGAAGAGGAAGTGGTTGAAGAGCCTCTTAAACCAGCCGTTTCTATCCGCAAGTCCGTGACCCCGGACTACATCATCTGCCTTGAAGACGGTAAACAGTTCAAATCATTGAAGCGTCATCTTCGCACTCACTATGATCTCTCACCGGAAGAGTATCGCGAAAAGTGGGGCCTGCCTGCGGATTATCCAATGGTCGCGCCGAACTATGCGGCGGCACGCTCAGCGCTTGCCAAGAAAATGGGCCTGGGGCAGCAGCGCGGTTCACGCGGCAAGTAATTGCTTCCTAGCAAAGCTTCGAGAGGGCGGCTTCAAGCCGCCTTTTTTGTTGGCCGTGTCAGCCCTTAAAACCGCTTGGGCTAAGCTGCCGTTGCAAGGGCTTCCTGCGCATCCTTTTTGATGCGGTTGACCATAGCGCTGAGACCATTTGATCGTTGGGGGGTGAGGTGTTCGCGCAACCCGATCCTGGCGAAGGTCTCTTCCAATTGAAAATCTTCGATCTCGCGGGCGGGGCGGCCTGAGACAGCTGCCAGGACGAGGGCAATCAAGCCTTTCACGATATGGGCGTCGCTGTCACCGAGATAGTGTAGACGCGGGCCGGCCCCTTCGGTGGTGTCCTCATGGGATTTGACTAACCAAACCTGGCTGACACAGCCTTGCACCTTCGTGTCATCCGTCTTCTGCTCCTCAGGAAACGGCGGCAGAGAGCGTCCGAGCTCGATCAAATAGCGGTACTTGTCTTCCCATTCTTCGAGGAACTCGAAATTTTCCAGGATCTCGTCGAGGGTCATTTGGAACCTTTTCTGCTTGAAGCGGCTCCAATCTATAGAGGCTTTTCCGGTAGAAATTCAACCGTCGCCTTGCTTGCGTAACCACTCGGATGCTCGCATGGCAGCTGCCTCACCGCCCTGTTCAACGAACGTTGCAGCGGAACGCCTTAGAGTGTCGTCCGTAAAGTCGTTCACCGCGTCACAGATATCACCGTGCGTCTTACAGAATTCCCGCGTGCTGACCTTAGTGTCGGTCACGCTGCCGGGCGCGGGCAACAACATCACAAAAAGGCCAATCCAGAAGAAAGCGCGCGCTATGAAAATGAACATGGCTTCGTCCCCGTTTGCGGCTCCTTATAGCAGCATCGTTTCAAGGGTGGGTTCAGTAAGTAGTTGGTATTTATAGTAAAGTTTAAGAAAATTCGATTCAAATACGAACAAAATTGGAAAGGTTTCGTTCACCATGTTCCGGCGCTGTTGATTGTGTTCTAGAGAGGAGGTGTGTGCTGCAAATTTCTGTCAGTTAAGTGATTGGAAACCATAATTTCAGGTTTCCGACAGAACGGATGGTTTTTGGGGGCCGGAAGGCTGCCAATCACGGTTCCACCCTTGTCTCCTTAGCTTGTTCTTAAAGTCGCCGTGCGATTGTTTTTTCAGGAAATTGGCTTGTTTTGGTTTTGGCGCGGTTTCCCATAGAGAAGCGATCGCCTTTATGTTGCGTGTTTGGACACAATTGGTGGATGGGGAGTTGCTCGGCGCTGGTCGCTGGTCGCTGCAACATCGTCAGTTTTTGACCATTCAGCTTGTCACGAGCATGCTGACGCTGGCGCTGTTTCCCGTTTGGATTTTGGTCGAGGGCTCCTTTTCGATCGTTCTGGCATCACTTGTGATCTGGGTCATTGGACCGCTTGCCGCCTCGGTCATATTGTTGAAAACCCGGTCACTGGACCTTGCATTTGTCATTGCTTCGATTTCGCTGGTCGGACTTGTCTGCACCGTGTGTTTGTGGACGGGTGGCGTGCGGTCGTTCGCCATTATGTGGCTTCTTGTGGTCCCGTTTGAGGCGGCATTATCGCGTAAGCGCTATCTCGTAATGTTCGCGATGGGCCTCATCCTCTTTGCGATGGTGTTTCTCGTGCAGATTGGTCAAACCGGTTTATGGCCTCAGACCACACCGTTGTTGATGTCCGATCCGCTTGGTTTCGCGCTTGGGCCGCTCGCGGTTATCGCTTATTCGGCGATGCTCACGTTCCGTATGGAATCCTTCCAGCGCAAGGCGGAAGAGCTGATTCTTTACAATGATCATCGTTATCGGCTCATCGCGGAAAACGTAACAGATCTGATCACGCGTCATGAGTTGGATGGAACTGTGACCTTCGCCTCACCCTCGGCCGGGCGCTTGTTAAACGTTCAGCCATCTGACCTCCAAGGACGTGGTTTTTTCCAGAGAGTTCACATTGCCGATCGCCCGGCTTACCTGCAGGCGTTTTCCAACGCCGTACAGCAGGAGAAGGCACTTTCCTGTGAGTTTCGGATACGGCGATCAACAGATGATTTTCTGGCGCCGGATGATGAACTGGAAGACGCATTCGAACAATCGAATACGAGCGAATTGACTGGTAACGGTTACACCTGGGTTGAAATGCGCTGTCGCCCGATGTGGGACGACACGGACACGCTTGTAGGGATCGTTGCCGTCACGCGCGACATCGCAGAGCGGCGAGACCAGCAAGAAGCCCTCAAGAAGGCACATGAAGACCTTCAGCAACTCAGTGATGCGAAAAGCCGTTTCCTTGCCAATATGAGCCATGAATTGCGCACGCCTCTTAACGCAATCATCGGATTTTCCGAGATCCTTGATCAAGAGCACGTGGGGGCGCTGAACAACGATCAACAGCGCGAATATGTGCGCCTCATCCATGCGTCCGGCAGTCATCTCCTGCAGGTGGTCACGGATGTCCTTGATATGTCAAAGATTGAGAGTGGCACTTTCGAAATTGTGCGCGAGCCGTTTGATGCGGCCGGTATGATCAAGACCTGCGCGGATATGCTGAGCCAGGATGCGACGAGCCGCGCGATCACACTGAAGACCATGATCCCGGCCCGGTTGCCGGAAGTTGTTGCGGATCCAAGAGCATGCCGTCAGATTCTTATCAATCTGATCTCTAACGCACTGAAATTCTCCGACGACGGAGGAGAGGTCAAGGTCGGCGCACGGATCGACGGGGAATATATGGTCTTCTTCGTGCGTGACCGCGGCATTGGCATGTCAGCCAGTGATTTGAAGCGCATTGGCCAACCGTTCTTCCAGGCCGACAGCGCCCTCGACCGGCGCTACGAAGGAACAGGCCTTGGCGTATCCGTTGTGAAAGGCTTGACCGAACTCCATGACGGTCGGGTCGAGTTCGAGAGCGAGCTTGGCAAAGGCACAACGGTAAGCGTGTTTATTCCGCTCGAAGCGAAGCGCATCAAATCGACTATAGCCTTCATAGAAGAGCACAAGAAGGTGTTGCCAGAGGGGCAGGCGGGATTGGAGCAATCTAAGGGACGGGCTTTTTCCGGGAGAAATGCGTGACGGCGATGTTGAAGCAACGCAACCGGAGCAAGGCCGCAGACAAGGGACAAAGAATGCAGCGACAAAAGGGGAAGCCGAGAGGTCAGGTCAACGAGAACACCCAATGGGCTGATGATTTTTGGCGTTACCTGTCCGACAACGGAGTAAGCCTCGCAGGCGGAACGTTTGCTGCAGGCCTGGGCGTTGCGGTTATCGCAAACACGCTTTTCCTGCAGGAGGGAAGCCATCCGGCGCCGCTTTGGCAATCCCGTTCATCCCAAGGTACGGATCTGACCCTAACGACGGCGTCCGTTCCGGAGCCGCGTCCCCGCGCGGTCGGGGAAAATGGGCCAAATCTCCTTGTGGCGGACCCGCTTGTTCATGACATTCAGGAAGAACTGGCGATCCGTGGATACTATAATGCGGAGGTTGATGGTCTCATCGGTCAGCGTACGCGCCGCGCGATTGAGCTCTACCAACAAGCGTTCGCCCAGTCAGTGGATCCAACACCCTCACGGGCATTGCTGCAACATATCCGTTTGTCGAGTACTGATCCGGCCTTTCATGAGCGGATCCGGGAGCGCCTCGCGGAAGCGTCCGTTGACACACTGAGGCAGGAACGCGTGACCCAGGTGGTGATCGCGAATACCGCAGTCCTCGAAGATGCTGAGACCATCAAACGGGTGCAAAGGGCACTCCGGGGATACGGATTTCCCGATCTTGCTGTTGATGGGATGATCGGAACTCAGACGCGCGAGGCAATTCGGACCTTCGAGCGTTCCCGCGGTCTTCAGGAAAGCGGTTCAATTACAACAGTTCTTCTGGCAGAATTGAGCAAACTTCGCGATTTGTGAGGACATGCTTTGCGGCTGAGCACGGAATTCTGGGTCAGTGCTTATCTGCGCCAGGCATCTGCGGATGGCGACTACGCGGTCCTTTCGCGTCGAGGCGCTGCTCAAGGCGGACAGGTATTTCTGGTCGTGGATCGCCTCAACGGAACGTGTGATCTCTATGGTCCCGCCGTCCAGGCTCTGGTGGAAGACAGTGCTGATCGACTTTTTGAGTGCCTTCTCCTTCAAAACGACCCACTGGAGATCCGTGAACGACTTTCCAAGGAGGAACGATTCGACCCTGACCTATGGGTAATCGAACGGGAAAGCCCGGACGGAGATCATGGTCTCAGTCTTGTTAAGACCGAGTTCTAGGCTCTCTTAAGAGCGGATCGCTCCACTGGAACCGTCTCGGCCTTTTCTCTTGGCAGGTTCTGAGCGAGGCCTGGCCGCAGGGCTTCTGAATAGGTGTTTCCGGCCGCCTTGACCGGGGTTGCAAAAGGTCGCGACCACCGGTCAGCTATGAGGCGCGCAGCACGCGGCGTTAGCTGCCCGTAAAACCATTCGATCAGGAAAATCTGACGGCTGTTTTGGCCGAGTGCGGGATTGAGAAGCAGAAAGGCATCGACGGCAAGATCGCCCGGTAGAGCCAGAGCTTTCAGACAGGTTGCAAGCGCGAAACCGTCCGCGTCGCGGATGATCTTCCGGGTTGCAAATACGTTCAGGCCCGTCTGGCGGGCAAGGAGCGCGGCGAAACCATCCGCATCGCGATCATGGGCAAGCCGCCGAAATTCAAGGGCTGTTTCGGCCCTGCGGAAGGCCGCTTTGAGGAGGGCGTTGGGCTCCTCATCGCTCTCTGCGGCCAGCGCCTCACACTGCCGTGCGTAATCCAGGATGAGTGTATGATCACCGCTCAAAAACTCATCGAGCCGAGGCAGCATTAAGGAACGTTGCTTCGCATCCGTTTCGCTGAACATCGGTGAGGGGGTATCCGGCTTTGAGGTTTCGTTCTTTGGCTCGTCCGTCCAATTGATCTCCAAAGCCTCTTCCTCCTGGTGTTCAGAAACCGTAGCCGCGTCGCGGGGTTCCGCCTCATCTTCTATCTGCGAAGCCGAGACCTCGGTTGTTTCGCCCCTCATGTGATGTGATCGGGCCAACGCAAAGACAATCCGTTCGGATAAATCCTGTCGCGCGGCGAGCGCGGCTGCGTGTCGCTGATCTCCCCTCACCAGGATCAATAGGAGATCGCTGTCCTCAAACCCGGTGTAGGCGTTGATGATTGGCTTCGCGACCACAAAGTCGTCGGTAGCAAGCGCGAGTGCTGTTGCTTTGGGAAGATTCTGTGAAGTCGCGAGTCGCTCGGCGATATGAGCGCGGCTTTCAAGGTCGATTTTCGGCAAAAGCCTCAACGACAATTCTTCGAAATGCAGGATCTCACTTTTTGCGGGGCTGTCATTTCCAGCGAAAAGATCGGCGGCAACTTTCAAAATCGCCTGCGGGCGATTGGCGTGGTTCGCATTAACGAGAGACACGAATTCATCCCGGCTTCGGTGATCTGGTTTCAAAAACAACGCACAAACCCGCAACTCGACTAGAAACTCCTTTAAAGTTCGCACAAAACCGTTAGCGTTCTATTAACCTTAGCGATGCCTTAATTGGAAAAAGCAGAATCGCTTGTTATTGGGTGTTAGTCGTTCAAGCAGCGCGTTGTGTTTCCTGCCCCATTCGTTCGAGAAAGAAGGGGAGCCACAATGGGTACGATTATTGACTTCGAAGTACGGCGTTCCGAAAACAGCAACCAGCCCGCCGGGCAAACGTCCAGTCATCGCAATCATGATGGTGAGCTCATCCTGTTTCCCGGCGTGCGCGTCGAATATCTTGCCGAAGGGGTGGCCGAGCGCGCTCACGA
>JBCDCZ010000179.1:0-9127 GCA_039180865.1 Pseudomonadota bacterium
GAAGAAACGTCATTTCAAGCGGCGGTTCGTAACGCCGGAAAACCTCAACCGCATCGCGCGCGTCTTGAAGGCCGGTGCGCCGTTCTATTTTGCTTCCGATATCGATAGCTATGTCTCTTGGACATTGGAGCACATGGCAAATCATTCAGCGTTTGAATGGACAGATGGCGACCTCGAAGCCGCCCGTAATCCCTATCCGGGCTGGCCGGGAACGCGGTACGAGGAAAAAGCTATTAAGGCAGGACGCATTCCGCACTATCTGACCTTTCGAAGGCGCTAAAGAATCCGAGAATCCAAAGGATGTAAGGTATGAGCAGGGATGTAGTCATCCAACGAGAGAGCTTCTGGCGACATGCGTAGAGGCCTAAATCACTGCGGAAACGATCTTTTAGTCAACCAAGAAAGGCGTAAGTCGCAAAGGTGTATCGTGAGCCGGAGGCCAATGAACGTGAGGGCAAGCAGAGAGTCTGTCTAGTCAGTTTCTCTGTAGATAAGGTAGTGAATGCTGCTGCGCACAGGGAACCCAATTGTATCGCTTCATGTTTACGGAACTTAACTTAATCAAGCTCATTTTATTTTCTTCCCACGAATTAGTCTATAAGTAAAAAGTCCATTTCCAAAACTACTACCAACAATAAATTCAGTTTCTTCGGATTCAAATCGAAATTTAGCGAATTGATATCTAATTTTTACAGGAATAAATCCATTTTCTTCAAAAACATTAAACACAAAAGGATTGTTGTAATGAAAGCTTAAGCCATTTCCAATTGAAAAGTCGCATGATCTTTTTGGTTTGTTTGGTTTGCTTGGAAGAAATTCAGAGCTTCTTATTCGGATATTGTCACCGCGCCACTTAGCTTTCCGAAAAAATCTCACTTTTTTGGTTCGATTACCGAAAAGAAACTTCGTGTCGATATAACCTCTAGTGTCAAATTGGTTCTCATCGACGGGACCACGTTCGAGGACATAATTGATGCACTGTGAGACTAGGAACCGAATTTCTTGTTTAGTTTCAAGCGGTAATACATCCAATAGTCTCTCATTTGCGTGAGAATTTCCCGCGAACAATACCGAAAGACTGATGAATATTGACAAGGAGCAAATGCGATACTTCATTGAGTACTCTGTAAGGTTAATTTGTAATACTATAAGGATTTACGAGTAAGCGACTGTCCGCGATATGTCGAATGAAATGCCCGTCGAAACGACGCCGGGTCACCGATTTAGTATCATTGTGTCGAATTCCACACAGTTGGCTGCAACCGCAGCTTTGGATGGTGCTCAATACGTTCAAAAGCGCTTAGTGCTCTGGTTCGACTGAAGTCGGAACTTCTTTTGGATTTCTGAAAATTGTCCACCCAAGCGGGTCGTATGACTGTCCGGCAATACGCGCTAAGCTGTTAGGTTGTGGTCAATGAAGAAGAACTTGGTAGCGGGAGAGGGACTTGAACCCCCGACACGCGGATTATGATTCCGCTGCTCTAACCACCTGAGCTACCCCGCCATACCAAGAGGCATCCAGTTCTGATCTGTCTGGAAGTGAGCGCTTATAATGGGCGGCGACTGTTGATGTCAACCATTTAACGTGCTTCGCGCTTTCCTGTTTTAACCGGTTGGGCAGTGTCGCTGGCCCAGAGGAATGCGGCCCCTCTGACACCCGAACTGTCACCATGGCTTGCTTTCACAATGGGTGTATCGCACCGGTCCGAAAACACATAGGCACCAAGCTTCCGAGGGACGTCATTGTAAAGCGCATCGATATTCGACATGCCACCGCCAAGAACGATCATGTCGGGATCGATCAGATTAACGAGCGTTGATAGACCGCGGGCGAGCCGGTCAACATAAGCTTCGTAGCACGCGGTTGCGATATCGCCGCCGCCTTCAAGAATATCCTGCACGCTTGACGCACTCGGAAAGCCAAGCCGCGTTTCATAGTCACGCTGAAAGCCCGTGCCCGATATATAGGTTTCCAGGCAGCCGCGTCTGCCACACCAGCAGGCATTGCCCGGATATTCTTCGGCCGTCATGAAGGGGAGCGGCGTGTGGCCGAATTCGCCAGCTATCGCGTGCCGCCCGGTGAGCGCCCGGCCTGATATCGCGATACCGGAACCACAGCCGGTTCCGATAATAACACCGACGACGACATCGGCGCCTTCAGCCGCACCATCTTGTGCTTCTGAAACCGCGAAGCAATTGGCATCATTTTCGATTCTGACTGTTCGGCCGATGGCCTGTTCAAGGTCCCGTTTAAGCGGCTTACCATTGAGCCAGACGGAGTTTGCGTTCTTGACGAGCCCGGTCGCTGGTGAGACCGCACCCGGTATGCCGAGACCGATGGTCCCGGTTTGCCCGGTTTCTTGTTCCGCGGCATTCACAAGATCACGGACGGTTTCGATGCACGCGTGATAGTCATTCCGCGGCGTCGTCGCACGGCGCCGCAGCAATGTGTCACCGGATTGCGATAACGCAATGATTTCGATCTTGGTGCCGCCCCAGTCGATCCCGATCAGCATCGCATCAGGCTGGCATTGAAATCAGGGTCGTCATCTGGCGTTCGATACCGGGCAGCTTCTCCGCTTGTTCGATAAAGCCACCGCCCAAGACACGGGTGTCGGGTTCAGCGTTTTCATAAAACACACAGGCCTGGCCGGGTGAAACGCCTGCTTCACCGTCCAATAGGACGATTTGAATCCCCTCATCATCGCTATAGAGCGATGCCGCCGCCGGAGGGCGGGTTGAACGCACTTTGACGAAAAGCTCAAGGGGATCGTCCTTACTGTACGCTTTGATCGGACGATCTCCGAGCCAGTTCACATCGCGCAGATGGATTGTGCGTGTGATCAGGGCCTCCTGCGGTCCGACAATAACTCGGTTGGTCGGCGGGTCGAGTTTGACCACATAGAGCGGTTCACCGAGCGCAACGCCAAGACCGCGTCGCTGGCCGATCGTGTAGTGGATGATCCCGTCATGCTTGCCAAGGATGCGGCCATCGAGATGAACAATGTCACCTTTTTCCGCGGCTTCCGGGCGCAGTTTTAGGATGACATCCGCATAGCGCCCATTTGGAACAAAGCAGATATCCTGGCTGTCCGGTTTGTCGGCAACCAGAAGTCCGAAGCGTTCTGCAGCCGCACGGGTTTCGTCTTTCGTGAGATCGCCAAGTGGGAAACGGAGAAAGTCGATCTGTTCCTGGGTCGTTGCAAACAGGAAATAGCTCTGGTCGCGGCCCTCGTCGCGTGGCCGAAAGAGACCATATCGCCCCTGTTCCTGGTCCACGCACCGCGAACGAATATAGTGACCGGTCGCCAGAACATCCGCATCGAGATCCTTCGCCGTGGCGAGGAGATCCTTGAACTTCACGGTCTGGTTGCACGAGATGCAAGGAACCGGCGTTTCCCCTTTCAGGTAACTGTCGGCAAAGGCGTCAATGACGCTGTCGCGAAAGCGGCTCTCATAGTCGAGGACATAATGCGGAATATCGAGGCGCTCTGCGACGCGGCGGGCATCGTGGATATCCTGACCGGCACAGCAGGCACCCTTTTTCTG
Source organism: Pseudomonadota bacterium (assembly GCA_039180865.1). Taxonomy (GTDB): domain Bacteria; phylum Pseudomonadota; class Alphaproteobacteria; order Rhizobiales; family JACESI01; genus JBCDCU01. The sequence continues at coordinate 3,550 of JBCDCZ010000179.1, forward strand.
GAGGGCGGCGCCGTAGTCGTAGAGCTGCAGGGTTATGCCGATGACGTCATACCCCGCCTCATGCATCATTGCCGCAACGACAGATGAATCGACACCGCCCGACATGGCAACAACCACACGGGTATCTTTCGGTGCTTTATTGATTCCGAGGGTATTCATTGCCGTTCAATTCCAGTCTGCCAAAGTCGGAATGCCTGTTGATCACTCACGATTGTGCTTGAAATGGCGCCCATCGTCCCGAATTACAAGATTGCGCGGGTTTTAGGTCTGAAGCGCTCCCGGGTCAACAAATCCAATGGTTGGCGAGATGAACGCAACCGGCCAGAATTGCCGATTGGGCAAGAATTTCCCGGCAATGCCGCACCAGGTCATTTGAGTTTAGCGCCTGCCTTTCGAAATAAGCTTGTTTTTACTTGCTTTTTTGGAATGAAGAAAACTGGTCTCCTCCTTGCATCGTGTTTGCTGGTAATGCGGCCCTAACCCCGGAAGACAAGACCGAAACCCGATTGAGGGATGGAGGTCAGCACTTTGACGGGCACCCGCCGCGATGATGGGACCCAGTATACGTGACGGATATCGTCGGCCTTATAGCTCCTGCCCCCGCGCTTGCAATCCAAAGCGCGCCGGGCGCCTCTGTCGACCAGTCAGGCCCTTTGTCCGGCCTGTCTGCAGATACCGGTGCGTCCGATTTCGACTTTGGGGAAGACAACAGCCTTTTCTCGGCTCTGATCGATCAGGCCCTGGGGCAAGAACCTGAAACAGGCGAAGACCTTGTAGAAGAGCTGTTTGCGCAGCGCGCAGAGATCACGACCCAGCTTGACGTTGCATTTTTCGAGGCGCTTCAGGGTAGGTCCATCGACACGCTTGTTACGCCGCAACCGGCAGATGCCGAAGCTCTAAATGCCCTTGAAGAGACCGTGTCGGGTGATGTTACACCGACCGTCGGGCCGGAGACTGGACTTCCTCTGGTTCCGGGACTTTTCGCCAGCCCTGTTGAGGGACAAACAACCGTCTCTGCAGCACCTGAAGCAACACGCAATGCCCAGGTGCCTTTTTCGCCCGCTGACCTTGCCCAACCACTTCAAACAAGAAACCTTGCAGGGGCTGAGGGTGACGCAATTCTGACGGGTAATGCCGGAAGCGACGATCTCTTCCCGGCTCTAAATGACGGCGCGGAGCTTCAAAATACACTGGTCTCATCACGTGGGACCGATCCAGGGTCAGCGCGTCCCGTCATTCCTCCAGCTCTTGCCGGCATCAACGGCTCTGCGCAAGCGCAAAGCCCTGCTGGCGCCTTCACTGATCCGGCCATCGTTGCTCAACGCACGAGCGATCAGGCGCAGGCTGCTGTTAGCAGTGTTGATCCATTCTTCCAGCGCTTCACGCAAGCGTCTCAGTCAGAGACAGCATTTGTTACTGGTCAGGGAACAAGCCCGGCGATTGACGGCCTGGCTGAGCAATTGGGTCAGCAGACAACTGGTGGTCAGGGCCAACACCAGGGAAATGCCCAACAGCTGGCGGCCCTTTTCAACCCGGCACAGGCCGATCAAGCTCGGACTCAATTGCAGCCGTCATCTCAGCAGGCGCAATCCAATCCTTCATTCCAGCTTGCCTCTTCCGCATTCGCCAATGAGACACTCCCGTCACTCACCGCGCAGATCTCAAAGAATGTTGCAGGCGGTCTTGATCAGTTTCGTATCCAGCTTAATCCCGTCGATCTTGGACGCGTCGATGTTCGGCTCACCAATCTTGAGGACGGTTCGGTGAATGCCAGGATCGTGGTCGAGAGACCGGAAACGCTCGACCTGTTTAATCGCGATCTTCGCGCATTGGAGCGAACTCTCCAGCAGTCGGGACTCAAGCTTTCGCCTGACGGGATCGATCTGTCGTTGGCAGACAACGGAAGCAGCCCCGACAAGGGAGCAAACGCTTTTAACAATGAAGCGGGACAGGATGGCGGGAGCCGTCAGGGCAACGACACAGCACCGGATGATGGTGTCGAGGCGCCTCTGAGAGCGGCAGACCAACTCCTCGTTAACGACCTCGACGTTGCCGTTGGCAACGGCGTGGTTGAAACCGTTTATGCACGGATCCTTCCGGGCCAGCTTGATATTCATGTCTAGGGGCGCAGAGTAAAGGAACGAAACACTATGACCGATACGATCCAGCAATCGGCCTTTCCCGGCAGCACCTCATCCAACGTCGTCAGCCAGGCGGTTGGCACGGGCGGCTCAGGTGAGCGCACCCAACTCGTCGAGGACTTTGATACATTTCTGGACCTCCTCGTCACCCAGATCCAGAATCAGGATCCGACCAATCCGGTTGAAACCGAGCAATTCACAAATCAGCTGGTCCAGTTCTCGGAACTCGAGCAGCAATTGCAATCGAATGATACGCTTGAAACCATCTTGAATACGATCCAGTCCCAGAATGCTGCCAATGTTGTCGGTTACATTGGGTCGTCTGTTACCGCGGATGGAGCAACAACAACGCTCAACAACGGTCGAGCGGTGTATAATCTTGATGCCACCGCGGATGTTCCAAGCGCCCAGATTCAAATTCGCAATCAGTTCGGAACGGTCGTCTTCGAAACGAGCCAACCGCTCCAGCGCGGTCAAAACGAGTTTGTATTTGATGGTGAAGGGCCGAACGGGCAGACTTTTAACGATGGCGACGCATTCACAATCACTGTGACAGGTGAAGACAGGGACGGGAACTTCGTGAACATCTCGACAGAGGTCGAAGGGATTGTGGACGGCGTTGATTTCTCCGGAAGTGTGCCGTCTTTGACGATTGGTTCCGTAAATGTTCCCCTGACGGCTGTAAATTCTGTCAACCGGGCAACCGACTCTTAATCATCAAATCGCTAAACACCTGGTTTTTCTCACATATGCCGAGTTTTCCGAGGTGTATGGGATCGGTTTAGGTAATTCTTAAGTCCCGTCGGCTACTCTCGCTAAGCATGGTCAGTGCAAATAGTGTGAGAGTAGTATGACCGAGTATGTTCGTCCGCGTGTAAAATACGTCATCGGACCGGATGGAAGTCCGCTTACTGTAGCCGATCTTCCACCGGCAACAACGCGGCGCTGGGTGATCCGGCGCAAGGCGGAAGTTGTTGCTGCCGTCCGTGGTGGCCTTTTGAGCCTTGAGGAAGCGTGTCAGCGCTACACCCTGACAGTCGAGGAATTCCTGTCCTGGCAGCAATCAATTGATGCCCATGGTCTTGCGGGTCTTCGCGCGACACGCGTTCAGGAATACCGCTAAGGTGTCGCTGGCCAGTTAAGGCCAGCTCTTCACCGGCGGCCTGCCAATTCCGCGATCCCTCTTATCAAATGTGTCATTCTGAAACCGGTTCCGCCGGTTTTTTTGCGTTTCGGGGTCGCATCATAACCTTTCGTGAACTCTTTCACGTTTGCGTTAACAACTTGTTTACCATGAACTGGGAAATTCTTGCCTAGCTGGGCGGCGAGAAGAGGGAACAAACCCCACCGCTTCAGCCTTTTCGGGCAGTGGACTGGATTTCCAGGAGTGGGTTTTTCGTGGAAGGAATACTTGAAACGGTTAAGAAGTTAGGCCCCGCGCGCCTCGCAGCGATGGTCGTGGTTTCTGCGCTTCTGATCGGGTTCTTTGCGTTCATCACACTTCGCGTGTCGGATCCTTCCAAGGCGCCCCTTTACACCGATCTCAGCTTTGACGATTCAACGGCAATCGTGAGTTTTTTGGATTCTCAGGCTGTCGATTACGAGCTCTTGAACAATGGCTCAACGATCCTTGTTGATAAGGATCGGGTGCTACGGCTTAGGATGCGGCTTGCTGAAGACGGTCTGCCTGAGGGAAGCAGCGTCGGCTACGAAATATTCGACAAGACGGACTCACTCGGAACCACATCCTTCGTCCAGAACATCAATCATGTTCGCGCGCTCGAGGGAGAACTTGCCCGCACCATTCGTTCAATCAACCGCATTCAATCGGCAAGGGTTCATCTCGTCATCCCTGAGCGACAACTCTTCCAGCGCGAGAAGAAGCAGCCGACGGCTTCGATCGTGCTCAATGTGCGCGGTTTCCTGGACCCCAATCAGATCCGCGCCATTCAGCATCTCGTCGCATCAGCCATCGACGGCCTTGAGCCTGGCCGTGTTTCGATTGTCGATGAAACCGGCAATCTACTCGCGAGCGGTAATGGCAAGGTCGGACAGGAAGCTGTTATCGCCAATCTCGAACAGCGCACCAACACGGTGCAGGACCAATTGAGGAGCCAGATTTCCGACATTCTAACCAGTGTCGTCGGCGAGGGCAGGGCGCGCGTTCAGGTTTCAGCCGAGCTCGACATGATGCGGGTTACACAAACCCAGGATGTCTTCGACCCGGAAGGCCAGGTTGTTCGCTCGACCCAAAATCGAAGCGAAGAAAGCGAAAGCCAGGAGCGCAATCGCAATGAAGGCGTAACGGTTGGTAACGAGCTGCCGGCAGCGAATGCGGATAACGATAACCCGGATGAAAGCGAAGCGACATCAACAACAGAAGAAGTCATCAACTATGAGATTTCTCGAACCACGACGACACAGATCCAGGAAGCCGGCGGAATCAAGAGGTTATCTGTCGCAGTCCTTGTCGATGGTACCTATACGCGCAACGATGACGGAACCTACACTTATAATCCGCGTACCGAAGAAGAACTTCAGCGTATCGCGACACTCGTGCGTTCCGCGATAGGCTTCAATGAAGGACGCGGCGATGTTGTTGAGGTTGTCAATCTCGAGTTTGCCGAAAAGCCAAGCGAAGGCGAAGTCGCGGAGTTTGAGGCGGCTAGCTGGGCTTTCACAAAATACGATTATTTCCGCATCGCTGAGCTTGCGATCATTGCTGTTCTTACGATTCTGGTTCTCTTCCTGGTCGTCCGTCCGCTCCTGAAACAAGTCCTCATGCAAGAAGACAAAGATGATGCGATCGATCTCGGAGATACGAAAACCCCGGAATTGACCGATGAAGAAAAGGCAGCCGCGCCGCTCGGTATTCCCGCTGACAGCGACGCTGCTCGTCAGCTCGCCGAAGCGCAGCGCGCAGGGCTGATCCGCGCCGAAGTCGTGAACAAAATCGGTCAGATGGTGGACGAAAGTCCGGACGCTGCAGTCAACGTTATACGCAACATGATTTATGAAAAGGCGGCTTGATGAGCGAAGGAACGGAAGTCGCTGTACCGGAAAACCGCGCACCCCGTCACATTGGTGACCTCAACGGTGTCGAGAAAGCCGCAATGCTGATGCTCGCCCTCGGTGAGCAGAATGGCAAAGAAATCTGGATGCGTCTCGAACAGGACGAGATCAAAGAAATATCGGCTGCGATGTCGAAACTGGGCGGGATCGACCCAAAAGCCTACGAAGACGTCATGATCAATTTCGTCTCCAAGATTTCGACTGACGGCGCCATGACAGGAAACATCGCAACAACGGAGAGCCTGTTGCGTTCCTTCCTGTCGGCTGATCAGGTCGAACTCATCATGGAGGAAATCCGGGGACCGGCCGGCCGCAACATGTGGGAGAAACTCTCAAATGTGCAAGCGAACGTCCTCGCGAGCTAC
>JBCDCZ010000180.1:0-9127 GCA_039180865.1 Pseudomonadota bacterium
GCAATCGCTTTGAAATCAGGGTGTTCTAAATGCGCCATCAGCCGCCAATTCTAATTATCTCGCTCAGGACACCCTTGCTAGAATATTAACCATTGGATAGCCATTGGGTGTCATTGTCAACTTATGTACGGCAGTGTCCCGAAAATGCACGTGCATCGTGTCAAAAGTTATAATTGACTTGATCACGAACGTCGAATGTCATCAACGTTCGGGGCCGGTTCAAGGGCAAATACGAAGGAAAGAGTCTGGTCTGATGTCACGGATCCTGCTTGCAGAAGACGATAACGATATGCGCCGCTTTCTGACGAAAGCACTGGAAAATGCGGGTTATGAGGTCACGTCCTACGATAACGGACAAAGTGCCTATGAAAAGCTCTGCGAAGAACCCTTCACGATGCTCTTAACCGACATTGTGATGCCGGAGATGGACGGGATCGAACTTGCGCGCCGCGCGACGGAACTCGATCCTGATCTGAAAGTGATGTTTATCACCGGATTTGCGGCTGTCGCACTCAATCCGGATTCGGAAGCGCCGAAAGACGCCAAGGTCTTATCAAAGCCGTTCCATCTGCGGGATCTCGTAAATGAGGTCGAAAAGCTGATGGCCGCCTGACCCGCGTCGGTAATCGAAACCAACACCCGGCGCACGGCAGAAAATTCAGCAAACTTTCAACCTCGTGGTCTTGATTGAAAAGACCTTTGCGGCTATACGCGTCCAGCACAGCCGCCGTGATGCTGAAAATCCGGCTTCCTGTCATGGTCAAGGGCGTATAGCTCAGCGGGAGAGCACTTCGTTGACATCGAAGGGGTCACTGGTTCAATCCCAGTTACGCCCACCATGGCCAGACGGGATTGGGCTAAGAAATTCAGGTTTCCGAAAGGGTTAGGCGAAGTCTTCGCTTGAACGGGATCCGCAAGACATGAAGGCGCATTGATATGAAGATCAAAAACTCGCTTAAATCATTGCGGGGCCGTCACCGCGAAAACCGCCTTGTGCGCCGCCGTGGCCGTCTCTATGTGATCAACAAGACGAACCGGAAATTCAAGGCACGTCAGGGCTAACCTTTGAGCCTTGCCTGATTTTTTGGGATGGCCCGGAAATCGCCGGGCCTCTTTCGTTTAAGCCCCCAATCTATTCGTCTGACGGGCGTTCGGATGGAAAAAAATCGTGGGGCAAGCCGCGTCCTTCGGCCCCATCACGGTCTTTTGCAGTGCCGGAGCCTTGACGCCATTGGTGTTGCGGCTCATTTTTCGTTCATGAGCACGCTTCTTCGCATACCGGCACTGACCGGCTATATCGTCTTTTCAGCCTTGGGCGTCATGGCAACGATTGCGTCCGCGGATCACCAACATGTTGAGCCGTTCGATCTCTATGTAGCGCCGCCCGAAGCAGGTGAACTCTCTCCTGATGCGGCACAACGCCTCGACGATCCTGTGCCGATCGTTCCGCTTCCAAGCCCGCTCGAAAAAGCGCAACAGCAAGACGAGCAAGAGCGCATTGAAGACTTCAAGCGCAAGCACTCTGCTGAGCGTGACCGTCTTCCGAAACTGGAAGGAACACGGACTGAAAAGCTTGACCAGCTTTTCGTTCTTCTCGGTGAGACGAACAGTGAAAAAATGGCCAAGCAGGTCGAAAATGAAATTCAGAAACTCTGGATGCAGTCCGGCAGCGACACGATCGATCTCTTTATGCGCTGGGCTGCAGGTGCCGCCGAGAAGAAGGAATACGGCAAGGCCTTAGATTTTCTGGATAATGTTACGGTCCTCCAGCCAGGATACGCCGAAGCCTTCAACCAGCGCGCGACTATCTTCTATCTGAAGAAGGATTATGCGCGTTCGATTGCCGATGTTCAGCGAACCCTTGCCCTGGAACCGCGTCATTTCGGGGCGCTGACCGGTCTGGGATTGATGCTCCAGGAATTGGGCAACGAAGCGGAAGCGCTTGATGTCTATAATCGCGCGCTTGAACTCCACCCGCACCTTGGGCATGTCAAAAGCAAGGTTGATACACTTGCGCCGAAAGTACTCGGCCGAGACGCCTGACGCGTATTGAAAGAGGATCGACCGTGACCGTTTTTGCGATCGCTGGCACGCTTTTCATATGCGTGAGCACCTTTTATTTTTGGCGAACACGATCCGGATCCCGCGAAATTCTGGAGCGGTTTCCTCCGATTGGTGAGTTTGTCGAGGTCAACGGTATGAAGGTTCATCACGTTGATCTTCCGGGGCAAGCTGATCACGAGGCCGGCATTGACGATAATGAAAGCCCGTCAATCGTCTTCCTGCACGGTGCGAGCGGCAATCTGCGCGATGCGCATTTTACCTTTTCCGAGCGGCTTCAAGGTAAGGCACGGCTTTTATTCTTCGACCGGCCGGGCCATGGGTTCAGCGAGCGAAACGGTGTTGTCCTGGGGACGGTCAACGGGCAGGCCGACCATCTGATCGCGGTCCTTGATCGCTTATCTATCAAGAACGCAATCCTTGTAGGCCATTCCTGGGGGGCGGCTCTCGCACTCACTACTGCACTGCGTCACAAGGAGAGGATTTCCGGGCTGGTTCTGGCAGCGCCTGTCAGCCATCCGTGGCCGGGAGGGATCAACTGGTATTATCACGTCGCGCCTTTGCCGTTGATCGGTCCGCTTCTTGCCTATCTTTTCGCCTTGCCGCTTGGGCTTCGTCAAATCGATTGTGCAACGGCCAAGGTCTTCTGGCCCGATCGTGTGACCCCAGGATATCGGGATGCAGTTGGCGCGGAGATGGTATTGGTACCGGAACGATTTATGGCGAATGCTGCCGACATCGACGGCTTGCGTGAGCATCTCGTCAACGTCTCACCACGCTACGGTGAGATCAACAAACCGGTCTTTATCCTGAGTGGAGAGAAAGATCAGGTTGTGCTTCCCTGGGTCCATGCGGAAGCTCTCGCCCGGACACTGCCGGACTGTCGGATTGCTCGAAAAAAATCGTCAGGGCACATGCCGCACCACGCCCATGCCGATGACATTGCCGACGCCCTTGAGGAGATGCTTGCTTCGTATCGCAAGCCGACTACTGATCAAAGCCAGGCAGTCTTTGTCAATGCCGCGGAATAGGCGTTAAATCCCGCCCATACCATCGGCGCCGACAAACGCGACACGCAGCATATTGGTCGCGCCTGGCGTTCCAAGCGGAACACCGGCTGAAATAATGATGCGCTGTCCGGCGCGCGAAAAACCTTCCCGCAAAGCGATGGAGCAGGCCTTGTCGACCATGTCATCGAGCGAAGTCGCGTCCTCCGTCACAACACAATGAAGGCCCCAGACGAGGGCGAGACGGCGCGCGGTTGCGGGAATGGGTGACAGCGCAATGATCGGAATTCCAGGGCGTTCACGCGATGCTCTAAGGCCTGTGGATCCCGATGACGTGAAGCAACAAATTGCCGAAAGGCCGAGCGTTTCTGCAATCTGACGGGCAGCGGCGGAAATCGCGTCCGCCCCCGTGGCTTCGGGTTCGGTCCGCTGAGCCCGCATAATGTTTTCGTAGTTGTGATCGCGCTCAACCTCCATGGCGACCCTGTTCATAGTCTCCACGGCTTCGATGGCAAATTCGCCGACGGCAGATTCAGCGGATAGCATGATTGCGTCGGCACCTTCGAAGACGGCTGTCGCCACATCGGAAACCTCGGCGCGGGTCGGGGCGGGCGCTGCAATCATCGATTCGAGCATTTGTGTTGCAACGACAACTGGCTTGCCTGCCCGTCGAGCCGCGCGGGTCAGGCGCTTCTGCAGGCCGGGCACGCATTCAATCGGCATTTCGACACCCAGGTCACCGCGTGCCACCATGATCGCGTCAGAGAGCTCGATGATCTCGGTCAATCGCTGGATTGCTTGCGGCTTTTCAACCTTCGTCATGATGCCGGCGCGGCCCCGAGCAATCTTGCGCGCTTCGGCAATATCCTCGCCGCGTTGAACGAAAGACAGCGCGACCCAATCGACCTTGGCAGCAAGAGCCGCATTGAGGTCTTCACGATCCTTGTCGGTCAAGGCGCTCACCGGAACGACACTGTCCGGCATGGCAACGCCCTTGCGGTCGGACAGGCGCACGCCGATTTCAACCCGGCTCACGATCCGGCTTCCGTCATTGCTCAGGCAGCGCAATTGCACCTTTCCATCATCGAGCAGCAGGCGATGGTTCGGTTCGAGCGCCTCGAAAATCTCATTGTGAGGGAGATAGACGCGTGTCTCATCTCCCGGAATATCGTTTGAATCGAGCACGAACTCCGCACCGATTTTGAGCGGAATTGATCCGTTCCGGAATGTCGAAAGCCTGTGTTTGGGTCCTTGAAGGTCTGCGAGGATACCAATCGGGCGGCCCACTTTTTTCTCAATCTGGCGAATCGTGTCGACCAGCGCGTTGAGGGTGTCGTGATCCGAATGGCTCATATTGATCCGGAATGTATCAACGCCAGCCATAAAGAGGGCTTCGATTTTTTCTGCAGAGGATGAGGCAGGCCCCAACGTAGCAACGATTTTGGCCTTGCGTTCGCGTCTCATCCTTAACTTCCTTCTCGTTCGGGATCTGTTAGCTCGATTGTCCAGCTTTCCTGATTGCGGGTATCGACTTCAAAAAAACCGGTTTGTTCATAACCGCGAAGAATACAGTCCTTTATCCCATCGATTGTGAACTCTTTTTGACGCGTACACAAAATGGCCGGTCCTCCCCATTCGCCGCCATGGGTGACGTCTATCGCGTAAACGTAGAAGAAGCGCGCCCTGAGTGGTCCGGGAATCAGAATCTTACATGGGTCGGGATCATTGCGTGGATTAAAGTTCCACCAGCCCTCTGAACGCCAGCCATTGTCGGCCTTGTATCCGATCGCGACACTGATTCTGCTCAGCGTCTTGTTGCACAGGCGGAAATCGGCTGAAGCAGGATCTGGCAAGCCAATCGCATCAATTGCGAACAGACTCAGGGCCACGGCCACCGTCTGGACGATGGCGAGAGATTTCCGGGTTATTGTCCGCATCATGTCAAAAGGTTTGATTCCTGTCGAATGTGAGTTTAAGCGTTGAAAACAAAGGCTTGTCAATGGCAAGCGGCAATGGCCGACAGGTGTTGCGCAGCGCTTCTTCTTTTCTCTTCAGCTTTGGAGAATTACGGACACATGGACGAATTCGTGCCTTTCGAGACGATCGAAGGAGACCGTTCGAAAGGCCTCCTTATCGTGTGCGACCACGCGCGTTCCGATCTCCCAAGAGAATATGGTACTCTTGGTCTGGCATACGACCAGCTAAAACGTCACATTGCTTACGATATTGGAGCGCGATGGGTTACGCAGAACCTTGCTGAAATGCTGGGTGTGCCTGCGGTTCTTTCAACTTATTCTCGCCTATTAATCGACCCCAATCGTGGCGAGGACGATCCGACTCTGGTGATGCGGATTTCCGATGGTGCGCTGATCGATGGTAATGCGCGGATCGGCCCGGCTGAAGTCGAATGGCGGAGGGCTCGATTTTATGAGCCGTACCATCTGGCGGTTGCTGACGAGCTTCGGGCAATCGAGCACGCCGCTGGCATTGAAGCTGCGATGATCCTCTCCATTCACTCCTTTACGGAAAGCTGGCGCGGTGCCTGGCGGCCTTGGGAGATCGCGATTTTGTGGGATAGTGATCCAAGACTGCCGGACCTGCTCATTCATGAACTTCGCAAAGGCGAAACACTGACCATCGGCGACAATGAACCTTACGATGGTGCGCTCCTGAACGATTGCATGTATCGGCACGGAACCTCTATGGGTAGGTCCCACGCCCTTGTCGAAATCCGTCAGGACCTGATTGCGGATGAAGCCGGCGCAAGTCGTTGGGCTGGGGTCCTTGAGAGGGCGATGAAGCCGCTCATGGAGCGCAACGATCTCAAAGTTCGCCGGATCTACCCGTCCCGGGCGGTTGCGGAAACAGATGCACTGCTTACATAGCGCGAAAGAAGTTCGAGGAGAGGTAAATGAGCGAAATAGACCAGAAGACACAAACCGAATTGGAGGCGGCTGCATTTCGGCGGCTTGTAAAACATCTGCGCGAGCGGACCGATGTTCAAAACATCGATCTGATGAACTTGGCTGGCTTCTGCAGGAACTGCCTATCCACATGGTATGACGAGGCGGCAGCGGAAGCTGACATTGCCCTTGGCAAGGACAAGTCGCGGGAGATCATATACGGAATGCCATACGGCGAGTGGAAAGCAAAGTATCAGACGGAAGCAAGCGCGGAGCAGACGGAGGCATTCAAGGACAATGCTCCACAGCATTAAGAAGAGGTCTTGACCCGCCCCACGCCCTCTGGCACCCATGGCCGACTTTCTCATGATGATTTGAAATCGGTTCGAGCCGGGAGGGATTGGCGCCTATGTCCGATGTTGGCGGTGTTGCCGCAGACCAATTGCGTTCGATTGTAGAACGCGTCGAAAAACTGGAAGAAGAAAAGCAGGCCATCGCTGAGGACATCAAGGAAGTCTTTGCCGAAGCCAAAGCGAATGGCTTTGATACGAAGACGCTGCGGACCGTTATCAGAATGCGCAAGCAAAATGCCGAAGAGCGCCAGGAACAGGAAGCAATGCTGGATCTCTATTTGCAGGCTCTCGGCATGATTCCCGGAAGTTTCGATGCGGATACGTCAGAGGACCGTGAAGCGGTCTGACCCATATTACTTGCAGATAGCACCCGGTCTGACAGCCATTCCCAAAAGGTGAGCTGAAATCGGTCACAAAAAAAGCGGCTCAAAGGCCGCTTTTTTTTTAAATCTCCTGCTCTCTGGTCTATTCGCTGAGCTGTGAGAGCTGGAAACCACCAAACCGAACGGTCGGCGTTGGTTTAATCGCGTTTCCTTTGAAGCGTACGTCCGTGCCGCGATCACCCTTCAGCGAGAAAGTTCCGGCATAAACGCTGACCGGTTGAACGAACAATTGCGGCATTGCGCTTGGATTGGGCACGGCCATGGCCTCGTATGACATCACCGGTGTCGTCAGAAGTCCGGTCTTCTGGATCTTGCGAAGCGCTTCTTTCTTGAACGCGTCCCGGTTTTTATTTGCTTTCTGGCTTTTCTCGAAGGCTGCCCTGCGCTCTGCAAATCTTTCTGCAGCTTCGCGTTTTGCGGCTTTGTGCGCCTCGGGATTGAGCCGCTCGACGAGCGCCTGTTTCAAGGCTTGGCGATCATCACCTTCGCCCAGTCCTGCGCCCCCAAGTGCTGCCAGATTGACGATTTTGGCTTCCGCAGGCTGATCGAACCGGTCATCGAAACCAAGTTTTCCGGCGGCTTTCCGAGCCTTGAACGCGAGCGTTGCTGCGCGGGCTGCTTCTCTCACTGCGTTTGACGCGACTTCAAAATCGCCAAAACGTTTGTCGAAAGCATTTCCGCCAACTGGCCCGGTGATGCCTCTGTCGCCAGGGGTTGCAGGATCATCGACGATCGCGCTTGGATCGGCAAAGGCAAGCCTGAGGTCAGAGGACGAGGTTTGCGATTTTGTTGGTTGATCTGGACCCGATGAGCGCAACACAAGGCGTGTTGGATCTTTCAAAGGAGAAGATGTGCCAACTTCTTCGTTAAGAATTCTGCTCGGGCCGGGCGCTCCGTCTGACGGCTGCGCGACGAGAGATGCTGTAACTGTTTGAGAGACGTTACCCGGAAGCTCGTTTGGGTTCCGCTGATCTTCTGCATCTGTGCTGCTTGCCAGAACATACCGTGACGGGAGGCGCTCCGTCTCATTCGTTTTGTCTGAGCCAACATCGGTGTTCGCGGCAATAACAATCGCGTTGTCGTTGACAGTAGCATCACGCAATCCCGCCGGGAGAGGGCGTGGGATTGGAGCGCTCGCGATTACAACTGGCGCGTTGTCGCTGTTATCTTCACGTCCAATGCGCGAGCGGATTGTCTTAGGCTGTTCTGCATCGACGTTATTGGCAACAACAACAGGTGCAGATGCCGGGCGTTCGCGTGGAACGGCCTTGATCTTCGGCGCACTTGCTTTCGCAGTTACGACAGGTTTCGAAGCCCGTTCGTTAACACGCGTCGTAGATGCGACCTGGACTGAATCGCCTGCGTTTTTGTCATCAGACCGGAAGATACCTCCGAGAAGGCCGCGGCTGGCATCATCCCGATCGCGACCCGCGACGCGGATACGGGACCGTTTGCTCTTGCTGAGCGGTTGTATCACCTTGTTGCGGCGCGATTTGTAATCTGCAAGTGCTTCCGCATATTTCGGCATCCGCCCACCGGTGCGCGGCGATTTGTGGAGCGTCTTTCCGTCCGGGAAGAGGCGCGCCATCAGTTTTGAGCTCATACGCGGCCAATGGCGAACATTGCCGGTATCCATATGAACGAACGGTGTTGCTGATCCCGGATAATAGCCAACGCCGCCTTCCTGCATCTTAAGGCCGATTTCCCGAATCTTCGATGCGGGAACGCCTGGAATATAGAAGTCCATGGCTTTGCCAAGCGAATGCTGGCTGAAGCGCGCCACACCGCGCGATCTGCGGCGGAGTGCGTCGTTGGTTTTCTTGGATCGATAGCCGGAGACGATCATGATCGGTCTGGTCGCGCCTGATTCCTGATAGATCGACCAGACAAGGTCGAAGAGCCGCGGATCCATTTTCGTGGGTTCGTTGCGTCGCCAGTCTCGTGTGAGCCAGCTGAGCTGTTTCAGCCCTTCCTGAACGTAACGACCGTTTCTTCGGAAAGTAATTTTCTTTTCTTCGCCGGTATGCGTGAAGCGCACCCAAAGTGTGCGGTCGCCACCTTTTGCGACCGCTTCGCCGGTTCCGGGCGCGAATGGTCCGGTGGCGCAGATCGAAAACGTGAGCGTTACAGAAAAGATGACTTTGGACGCCTTCGCAAGCGAGGGCGACACGTAATCGCGCATAGCACGCAACCCGCGCGCAGCGTCGATAGCCGAGCCAATAATCAAGAGCGTTGTCCCTACACTAATACTGCACAACCCTGGCGCAACCCCGCTGTGCAGTATCAACGCTTATCATTAACAAACGTTTACCAGACCCCAATCCGGCTCACTCAGCTAATGATCAGCACCCCACTGTGTGATCTTGAAATACGGCAAAAATGCGACGAAGCCAAGGGGCTTCGCCGTTACAAATGTTCCA
>JBCDCZ010000181.1:0-9057 GCA_039180865.1 Pseudomonadota bacterium
GCCCTTTCCACTTCTCCATGTCGATACGACCTGGAAGTTCCGGGAGATGATTTCGTTCCGGGATAATCTCGCCAAGGAGCTTGGTGTTGATCTGATCGTCCACATCAACGAAGACGGTGTGAAGCAAAATGTGAATCCTTTCAGCCATGGGTCAGCGGTCCACACGGACATTATGAAGACGCAGGCTCTGAAACAGGCCCTCGATCACCACGGCTTCGATGCCGCTTTCGGTGGTGCCAGGCGTGACGAAGAAAAATCGCGCGCCAAAGAACGTATCTTTTCGTTCCGGACCGCCCAGCACCGCTGGGATCCGAAGAACCAGCGTCCAGAGCCCTGGGCGCTCTACAATGCCCGCATGCACGGAGGCGAGAGCATACGCGTCTTCCCGCTTTCCAACTGGACCGAGCTCGACATCTGGCAATATATCTATCTGGAAAACATCCCGATCGTGCCGCTCTATTACGCGGCAAAGCGCCCGGTTGTTGAGCGCGGCGGTACCTTGATCATGGTCGACGATGAACGCATGCCCCTCCACGAAGGGGAAGTACCGGTCGAAAAAATGGTCCGCTTCCGCACGCTCGGCTGTTATCCGCTCACCGGTGCGATTGAGAGCGGCGCAGACTCGCTGACAGCGATCATTCAGGAAATGCTCCTCACAACCCAGTCGGAACGCCAGGGGCGTGTGATCGACCACGACCAGTCGGCGTCTATGGAAAAGAAAAAACAGGAAGGATATTTCTAAAGCGATGGCTCACAAATCTGATCTGATCGCCAAAGACATCGAGGGCTATCTTCGCGCCCATGAGACAAAGTCCCTTCTGCGTTTCATTACCTGCGGTTCGGTCGACGACGGCAAATCGACCCTGATCGGGCGGCTTCTCTATGAATCAAAGCTCGTTTTCGAAGACCACCTCGCAGCACTTGAAGCGGATTCAAAAAAGGTCGGTACGCAGGGCGATCAACTCGACTTCGCACTCCTCGTGGACGGACTGGCTGCCGAGCGTGAGCAAGGGATTACAATCGACGTCGCCTATCGGTTTTTCTCAACCGAATACCGTAAGTTCATCGTCGCCGACACACCGGGCCACGAGCAATATACCCGCAATATGGCAACAGGCGCATCGACGGCTGATCTTGCCGTTCTGATGATCGACGCCCGCAAAGGAGTGCTCACGCAGACACGCCGCCATTCTTACATCGTCAATCTTCTCGGGGTCCGGCATCTGGTCCTGGCGGTGAACAAGATGGACCTTGTCGATTATTCAAAGGACCGGTTCGACGAGATTGTCGACGATTATCTGACCTTCGCCGATCAAATAGGGATTTCCCGCGACCGTATCGTGCCCATTCCAATGTCAGCTCTTGAGGGGGACAACATTACGGAACGCAGTGCCACAATGGACTGGTATTTCGGCGCAACCCTCATGGCGCATCTGGAAAGTGTCGAGATCGACCGCGACGACGAGACCCTTCCCTTCCGCATGCCTGTCCAATGGGTCAATCGGCCAAACCTCGATTTCAGGGGTTTTTCAGGCCTTGTTGGAAGCGGCACAATAAAAGTTGGCGACGAGATCCGCGCGCTGCCTTCCGGAAAGACGAGCGCTGTTAAACGGATTGTTCTTCCGGGAAGGCCGGGCGAAGAAAGCGACCTTAAAGAAGCTGTCGCTCATCAGTCCGTTACACTCACGCTGACGGATGAAATCGATGTTTCCCGAGGCGATGTCATTTGCGCGGCTAGCGAACCTGCAGAGGTCGCTGACCAATTCAGGGCAACCCTTTTATGGATGGACGGCGACGACATGTTGCCCGGGCGAACTTATCTGATGAAGACCGGCGCCAAGACTGTCCAGGCAACCGTTGCAGCGCCCCGCCATGTCATCGACGTAAACTCACTTGAGAAACTGGCAGCAAAAACAATGACGCTCAACGCCATCGGCAACTGCAATCTCGCACTCGATCAGGCAATCGCCTTTGACCCCTATGGCGACAACCGGCATATGGGAAGCTTCATCCTGATCGACAGAATGACGAACCGAACTGTCGCCATGGGTTTCCTGAAATTCGCCTTGCGGCGCGCGTCGAACATCCACCGTCAGGCACTCGATGTAAACGAGGCTGCCCGCGCGGAACAGAAGGGCCAGCGGCCGGTTGTGCTTTGGTTCACCGGCCTTTCCGGGTCGGGAAAATCAACAATTGCGAACGCGCTCGAAAAGCGGCTGTTCGCCATGGGCCGCCACACGATGATCCTCGACGGCGACAATGTTCGTCATGGTTTGAACCGGGATCTCGGGTTCACGGAAGCCGATCGGGTGGAGAACATCCGGCGCGTTGCCGAAGTCTCGGGCCTTATGGTCGAAGCGGGGTTGATTACCCTTGTTTCTTTCATTTCCCCCTTCCGTTCAGAACGGGACATGGCACGCGAGCGTATTGGCGACGGGCAATTCTTCGAAATCTATGTGAACACGCCGTTGGCTGTGGCCGAAGATCGCGACGTTAAGGGGCTCTACAAGAAAGCACGAGCCGGAGAGATCAAGAATTTCACCGGCATCGATTCACCTTACGAGCCGCCGGAAAATCCGGAAATCGTCATCGACACGGTCGACCAAAGCCCGGAAGAGGCCGCCGAACAGATTATCGCAATCCTCAAAGCCCAGGGTATCCTGCCGGAATAACCAGGTTTGCGCGGGCAATCAGCACGTGCCCTGGATCTTGGTTTCGGTCACCTTGCCGAATTCATCAAGCCGGTAGCGGACTTTCTGGCCCTTTTTGCATCCAAAGGCGAAAATCCGGAGCTTCTGTACACCGTCCTGAACGAAATTGTTATGTATGTTCGTGATGGACGGTCCAGTACAGGGACCGCGCACGGTTTCTCCAAGGAAATCACCTGACAGACTGACCTTGAGGAGCACGCGTTTTTTCTCACGGCACGCATCAATCTCATATGTATTCGAGGCCTTCTTAACCCGAACGCGGCGATAACCTTCCGATTTGACGAGCTCTGCAACATCGCCCCGCGACAGGCGCTCCACGCAAATCCCGAGATCACGCTCACCGATAAAACGCCCGAAACGGGTCAGTTGAAGTTCGACCCGGCGACCATCCTTGCAGGCTTCGGCACCATAACGCGGCAGCTCTGGATCGATAACAGCAACGCGGGAATAGCCTTTCGAAGCAAGAAAACGCTGTAGATCGGCCGCCTTAAGAGGTGGCGCACATTTTCCAATTGGAATTGTGCGACGAACCTCTGCGAAGCGGGTGAGAAGCAACTCTACCCGCTGATTTTTCTTGCAGGCTTCCGCTTTGTACCAGGGAAGCTGCCTGTCGGTGAAACGAATGCGGTTGTACCCCTGATCTTTCAGCGCCTGCTCGATATCGTTCGGCTCCAGGATCGTCGCACACCGTCCGATCTGGCGCGCGCGTGTCACATCGCCAAACTGGCTGACAGCAAGCCTCATGCGCTGTTTATTGCGGCAAACGAGGGCAATGAAACCGGAATTACGGGGCTCGACGAGAACTCTGGTAAAACCTTGTCGCGTCAGTTTCTCCTGCACATAGGCGGCCCCCACACTTTGCCGGCAGGGACCGGTCGGCGCGCTTTGTGCGATCCTGCCACTATTCAAGATCGTAACCTCATAGCGCGTCTCTTCAAGGCAGGCGCGTGCTTTCGCCCCTTTCAGACCGACACGGAAGACTTCGATTTCGGTAAAGCCGCGTGCTGCCAAGAGGCGCCGGACTTCCGCCGATACGCCGCGTTGAGATTTGCCGGAACCTACGCCGATTTGAAGTCGCCATCCCTCGTCGAGGCGTTCCGCTTCGACGGGAGCAGCACTCATTGCCAGCGCGCCAGCAACAATACCAACAGATAGAGTGCGCAAGCCGAACTTCGTCCGTTTCGTCATAATCGCTCCCCCGGATTTGGCGTGACGTCACATTGCGGCAGCATGCCTGATTTTGGAGTTTTCTAGAAGAGCCATTCCACTCTGGGCCCGCTAGCGGCCATCCATATGAAATATTTGTTTACGAAAAAGCAATACTTCCGAAACGCTCAGTTAACCAAGATACGTTATATTAACCATGAGTAGATACAGGAGTTAACAATGTCTGAACTTGGTATTTCTTCATTTTATTCTTCATTTTCTTCGTTGCAATTCTTACGCTCGGAACGCTTTGAAGCGACACGTGAAGAAAGCGGGCAACAAGCGCGCGAAACGGAACGCCCGGGCCCGAGCCGGGAAGCACCGGGCCAATTAGCGCGTGCGGCCATTTCAGAATTGCGGACTGCCACTGTTGAGCGATCAACAAGTGCGCAAGGCTTTGTTAGCTCAAACTTGGCGTCCGGCGGCATCGATTTAGGCGCGCTCTTAGACGTTCAGGGCGAAAGCCAAGATGCGACAGAAGCGTCCGCCGCGACAATCTCAAGCGAAACAAGAGCGTTTTCGTTTGAATTTGAACAATCCTCGGCTTTCCGTGACATCAGCCTGAGCCTTTCATTCGAATCGTCGACTCAATCCGTGACCAGTGGCTTTGGAACCGCGGGCGACTTTTTTGAGGATTTTGGCGATGACCTTCTCTCTTTTGCGGAATCCTTCCTATCGGGTGGTGACGCAGACGATGCCGAAGAACCCGAAGACATCAGTGACGACACGCTTGCAAGTTTCGCAACGCAATCCCGCGAGGTCGCATTTGAGTTTGAAGCATCAAGCCCTCAACGTGATGTTGCTTTTAGTTTCTCATTCAGTTCCTTTGAAAGCAGTTTCTCTATCGCGAATCTGAGTGAAGAAGCGCCTGCTACCGAGCCGCCGGAAGTTCTCGAAGAACCGGTCGTGGCTGATGAACCCGCCATCACGGAAGAACCTGTCGTAGCCGATGAGCCCATCGTAGCCATCCCCGTCATCAACGAGGAGCCGATTGTAGCGGAAGCCCCGGCGATTACGGAAGAACCGGTCATCATTGAAGAGCCTGTTGTCGCCGAAACGCCGACGGCATCCGAAGAGCCTGTTCCGACAATCTCCGAAGAAGCGGACAACCGTCCCCTATCCTTCTTCCAGGCTTTGACATTCACTCAGGAATTCTCACTCACTATTGAGACGAGTGAGCAGACCATCACCCTGACGGAAAGCAGATCCGTAACGGAAACCACAGCGGTCAGCGAAGAACCATTCGAAGTCGATGACCAGGATGCGCCGGTTCCAAGCGTAGTGTTGCCTGAAAGTCTGATCGATGAAAGCCTGCTCGATGCATTGCAAAACGAGGCGCGCAACCAGTCTGAAGAGACCGACCCATCCGTCGAACTGCTCGATGGCTAAATCACTGTCGTGAAGGGATAAGTGTTTGAGGCGGCCTAACGGATTGTCAGGCCGCAACACGTTTGATCAAACGGGTACCTGAGATCTGATCAGGCTCGAGCAAGCCCCAGAAGCTGCGCCATATCTTTCATGAAGACTTTGATATGGGCGAGCGGATCGCGGCGCACGAGTTCTTTGTTCATGTAGGCCGTCCACGTAAGGCGCTGCACATCCTCGTCCTCGCACATCTTGACGAATTTCTCCCGGCGCTTGTCGCTGCAATACCAGAAATACTGCAGAAGCCCGAGGACGAAAAAGACCCGGCCATGGTCTTTCATGAACTTGCGGCGCGCTGTCTTGAGCGCAGCCGGATTGTCGGTCATCAGGTATTCCTGAACCGCATCGGCGGCATAACGCCCGCATACCATGGCGTAATAAATCCCCTCACCTGAAGCCGGTGCGACGACGCCTGCGGCATCCCCACAAACGATGAGATCCTTTCCGTTATCCCATCGTTTGATTGGTTTCATCGGGATTGGAGCACCTTCAGTCCGCACAGTCTTCATCTGATTGAGACCCGTATCGGCTCTCAATGTCCGTACCGCGCTTCTCAACGAAAACCCTTTATTGGCTGAGCCCACGCCGATGCTCGCTGTCTTGCCATGCGGAAAGACCCAGGCGTAGAAATCCGGCGAGAGCTTGCCTTGATAATAGACGTCGCAGCGCCCGCCATCATAATCGACCATGTCGGTAAGCCGGGAAGCATCAGCATCGCCCGATTCAGTGGAGACGATTTCGTGATAGGCAAAAACGCATGGGGCAGGCTTTACATTGGGAAGACCAAGTTTCTTCACCTTCGACTTCGCACCGTCAGCACCGATCACCATACGGGCATACACCCGTCGGCTCGCTTTTTCGTCGCCCGGCGCAGAAAACGCAATCATAGCACGTCCATCAGCATCCCGTTCCAGATCGTCGAATGATCCATTGAATCGTTCCGCACCGCATTCGGCTGCCCTTTCGCGCAGGAATTCATCAAAGACTTCGCGGTCCACCATGCCCACATAACCGCCGTCGATCGGCATATCGACCGTTTTGTCCGATGGAGCGATCATCCGTGCTGACGATATCCGCGCGCATAATAGACGTGGCGGAATATCAAAGTCGCGGATGAGACGCGGCGGGATAGCTCCGCCGCAGGGCTTGATACGTCCGGGCTTGTCAATGAGGAGCACCGAATACCCGCGGATAGCCAGATCCTGGGCCGCCGTTGCACCGGAAGGCCCCCCACCAATCACGACAACATCGTAGGTATCCTTTAAGACCGCTGGGACATAGCCATCCGCGAGGCCTGTCGTCTGTGTGGCATAAAGATCAGTCATGGTCTGAAGGCCTCCTTGTGGCCGGAAAGGACTGGCGAATGCATGGTCTTCGATGAAGCCATTTCAATTCGCTTATCGGCAACCGCTGCCGGGCTCACACGCCAGGCGATTGCGGCGGAAACGACGAAAAGCAGGGCTTCCGCAAAGAAAACGGCGGCATAAGCATCGTTCGGCGCTTCGAAGACCACCCGCATCAGATCAACTGCTGCTGTTCCGGCAAAAACACCGATCCCGAAACCAATAGCTTGAGCGGCCCCCCAAAGGCCCATTCGGGTACCCTCACGTTTGGCGCGCCCTGAATTGGCAAGCCCCATCATCGAGCCAATCGCGGCTACCGCAAAAGCGCCGTTCGCCATACCAAGCGCCATTACGTTGGCTTCAAGCGGCCAAACTTCGGGAAGATAACTCCCGATCGTGAGTCCTACAAACGCAAGCGCGGAAGCTAGACACCCGCCGACAGCCCAGAACCGCATCGACCCGAAGCGTCCACGCCCATAAGCCGACCCTGCAAGTGCGACGAGGATCATGCCGACAAGAACACCGGCATGCTGCGCGCCGCCGA
Source organism: Pseudomonadota bacterium (assembly GCA_039180865.1). Taxonomy (GTDB): domain Bacteria; phylum Pseudomonadota; class Alphaproteobacteria; order Rhizobiales; family JACESI01; genus JBCDCU01. The sequence continues at coordinate 7,230 of JBCDCZ010000181.1, forward strand.
GACTTGTCGATTGCCCGGGCGTCATTCCAAAGACGATACCCGCGAACGGTTCCAGAATGAGGTCCTGGGCACTGTAGGCAAGCATCGATACGAAAACGAAGATCGTGAACTGCCGCGCTTTGTCTTCCGCCCAGACTTCCCGAAAGGCCGCAACGAAGGCCGCCGTGCTCGCGATGCCGTGGGGAGCCCCCTCGCCCAGATCAGTTCTCATTGCGCCAGCAGGACTGGAGTTGCGTGGCTTCTCCAGTCCGAAGATGGCAATGGCGGTCACCGCGACAGCCAAAAGGCAGACGGCTGCTGTTATCGTAATCAGACGCTCGAAGCTGAACGGATCAAGGATCTGGCCAACCGTCGCTGCCGTGACCGCAAAGCCCGCAATCATCATAATCCAGACGATCGAGGCAGCAGCAGGCCGCCGCCGCTCGCTTACCTTTGTCGCGAGAAGGGCCAGAAGATTCGTGCCCGCCGCACCGACCCCGACACCGACGAGAAGGAACGCGAAAATAGCTAGAAGCAGCCCTCCTGCAAAACTAGTTGCCATCAACCAAGTCGCGACTGCGGCCAGAATTCCGCCCGCAGCGAGGACCGCCATACCGCCGATGATAAAGGGTGTGCGCCGTCCACCGACATCAGCGCCATACCCCCAGCGCGGACGCGAAAGCTGCACGGCATAGTGGAAGGCAACGAGGGCACCTGGAACAAGCGCAAGGAGCTGAAGTTCAACAACCATAATGCGGTTAAGCGTTGTTGTCATGAGAACAACGATCGCGCCGAGCGATGTCTGAACGAGCCCGAGACGAATAATCGAAAACCAGGAAAACGGCTGCTCCATCGCGCCAGTATTTGCAGTTGCCGTTGTCATCCCATCCCCATCTTCATTCTACAAAGTCACCTAACCAGGATCGCCCTTGCTCAGATCGAGCGCAGCGCGAAGGCGGAAATCAACATTCCAATCACGTAAGCCGTCGTACCGGTCGCGTTGTAAAGCGCGGCATTCCGCCAAGGATGCGCCTCAAGATCAGACCGGTTTAAAAGAAACCGGACCATGAGCCCGATTTGAACAAGCAGCACGAAGGCAACAAAAGCGGCGTGGATTGGAGCACCCCACATCCACAAAAGCGCAATGACGATACATTGCGGCAAGGTCATTACCAGACAGGCAAGACGGGCAGCCGGGTGAATACCAAGCCTGACCGGCAAGGTCCCCACACCCATCTGTCGGTCGCCCTCCAGCGACTTGAAATCGTTCAGCGTCATAATGCCGTGGGCGCCTACGCTGTATAGGAGCGCCATAGCAATGATTTCACCATTCGGCAGCGCACCAAGAAGAACTGCGGCGCCTGTGAACCATGCAAGCCCCTCATAGCAAAGCCCGCACGCTGCGTTCCCCAGCCACCCGTTTTCCTTAAGGCGCAACGGTGGCGCGCTGTAAGCCCAGGCGAGTAACAGGCCAAGGACAGTCGCGCTGGCGACCCACGGACCCAAAAGGCTTGCCCAGACAATCGAGAGGCCGCTCCACAAAATGGCAATGTACAGCCCCCACCGACCGGGAATGCGACCGGACGGTATCGGCCTGTCCGGCTCATTGATTGCGTCCACATGCCGGTCATGCCAATCGTTGATCGCCTGACTCATGGCGCAAACCAGTGGCCCTGCCAGGATGACGCCGCCGAAGAGAATATGCCAGTTTTCCAGGATCGGTACGCCGCTTGAAACGACACCACACATGAACGCCCACATGGGCGCAAACCACGTAATCGGCTTCAAAAGCTCGAGTACGGCGCGCGGTGCGGGATAGGGGGACGACCTGGCTTGAGCCACCTCAGAC
>JBCDCZ010000182.1:0-9002 GCA_039180865.1 Pseudomonadota bacterium
CCGAGCGCCACCAGAAAACCTTCCGATGACACACTGACGATGTCCTGAATGACGGGTGCATCGCGTCCGCGAAGCAAAACCGGTTGCCCTTGTTTGAGGCGAACCGCATCCTGTCTGCTCACGGCCAAGGCCGGGATGTCGTCCAGCGCGGTCTGAACAGGCAGGAGAAAATCGCCGTGGGCACCTTCGAGGGCCCTTGCGGCAAAATCTGGCGTCTTATGGCGCAAATCTTCCAGAATATCCAGCGAAATCATATCGTTTTCTGAAAAAGGCCCAACCGCAAGACGCCTTAACGCGCTGACACGCCCACACGTGCCGAGCGCCCTTGCGATGTCGCGAGCAAGGGAGCGGATATAGGTCCCTTTTCCGCACAAACACGAGAAACGAGCCTCCTCACCGTCAAACGACAACAAATCAAGCGCATCAATCTCAACCTCACGCGCTTCCAGCTCGACGGCCTCGCCCTCGCGCGCAAGATCATATGCCCGTTCGCCGTTCACTTTGATCGCCGAAAAGGCGGGAGGCACCTGTGTGACCAGACCTCTAAACTCCGGAAGGATCGCCACTATCTCCTCACGGGCGGGCCGTCGATCGCTGGTCTCAACAATGGTTCCCTCGGCATCACAACTGTCCGTCTCCTCACCGAACAGAAGCGTGAATTCATAAGTCTTGCTCCCGTCCATTACAAAAGGAACAGTCTTGGTTGCCTCCCCGAGAGCGATCGCCAGGAGACCCGTTGCCAGCGGATCAAGTGTTCCGGCATGGCCCGCCTTATTGGCGTTAAAGAGCCACTTCACTTTGCCGACGGCCTGGGTTGATGTCATTTCACGAGGCTTGTCGAGAATGACCCAACCATTGACATCGAGCCCCTTCTTGCGCCGACCCATCTAGACGTCATCCTCCCGGTAGTCAGCCGGCTTGTCGAGATCGCGCTTAACTTCGGGCGAACGCATCAATTGATCGATACGCTGATATTCGTCAAAACTGTCATCAGCGAGAAAGCGCAGGTTCGGCGTGAACTTCATCGTGAGTGCCCTTGCGACCCTTCCACGCAAAAACTTCGCATTCGCCGCCAGCGCCTTAACAATCGCACCGAGGTCCTGCGGCCCAAGCGGCGCGACGTAGACCGTTGCGATCTTAAGATCCGGCGACATTTTGACTTCGGAAATCGAAACAACCGCGCTTTGCAGCACAGGATCGGCTACTTCACCGCGGATCAGACAGTCGGAAAGCGCCTTTCTGACCGTTTCTCCGACGCGGAGCTGGCGTTGAGAGGGAAGTTTAGCTGCGTTCACGGATCACTCTCTTCCTGATCATCGTCTGCCAGGCAATAAGTGCGAGGCCGGCCGCTGCGAACAGAACAATGGCAAGCGTCGGGTCGCCGATACATCCCTGTTCGCGGGCCTCAACGACGATGCCCTGCGTACGGACGAAGGCAATTGTATGGAACAAGGCCGTTGCCAGCCATGCGAGCGCGACCACAAGCGCGAACCAGATCCGACTCGCCTTCACCGCAAGAGCTGTTGCGATGACGAGAAACAGCGTTCCACCTGTCAATATCAACCGCATGGCTTCGCCGATGACCGACATGCGTCCGTCTTCAGCTGACCACCAAGGCTGCACGATCTTGCAGGCATCCGCCAGCGCTGGATCGCCCGTAGCCAAGGCGATAAGCACGGTAAGGCCGGCTGTTTGAAGAGCCGGAATGCAAAGTTTCGGCGAAATCATGCTGTTTACCCGGCCCGGCCCAGCCATTCGGGAAAGCGAAAGCTGCCGGGCATGTGTGTTGTTCTTTTCGGGCGTCGTTTCCTAGAGCGAGCGCTGGACGTGTTCGACGCGGAAACACTCGATGACATCTCCGGCACGCATATCCTGATAATTCAGGAAGGCCATGCCGCATTCCTGACCAGCAGGCACGTCTTTCACTTCATCCTTGAAGCGCTTGAGGGTCGACAATTCGCCTTCGTGGATCACGACATCGTCCCGGATCAACCGCACGCCTGCTCCACGTTCAACAGTCCCCTCGGTGACCCGGCAACCGGCAACCTTGCCGACTTTCGAGATATTGAACACTTCGAGGATTTCGGCATTGCCGATGAACGTCTCACGGCGCTCCGGCGAAAGCATGCCGGACATGGCCGCTTTTACATCGTCGATCAGGTCATAGATGATGTTGTAATAGCGAATCTCGACACCTTCGACATCGGCGGCGTCACGCGCCTGCTTATTCGCACGCACGTTAAAACCGATGATCGGCGCGTTAGATGCCGCTGCAAGAACAACATCCGACTCGGTGATGCCGCCGACGGCTGAGTGAATGACACGTCCTCTGACTTCGTCCGTGCCAAGCTTATCGATTGCACCGGCAATCGCTTCGATCGATCCTTGAACATCGCCTTTAACGACAAGCGGGAACTCTTGGAGATCCGCGGTCTGCAGCTGATTGAGCATCTGCTCGAGTGATCCACGCTGCGATACCGATTTCGCGAGCGCTTTTTCGCGGATCTGACGTTCACGGTATTCGGTGATCTCACGGGCTTTGGCTTCACTGTCGACCACCGCAAAGCGATCACCAGCTTCCGGCGCACCATTGAAGCCCAGAATCTCGACGGGTTTGGAAGGACCAGCTTCTTTGACCTGCTCCTGGCGATCATCGATCAGCGCGCGAACCTTACCCCATTGGGCACCCGCAACGACAATATCGCCGACGTTAAGGGTACCTGATTGGACAAGGACGGTCGCCACAGGACCACGGCCACGATCGAGTTTCGCTTCGACCACGGTTCCTTGCGCTATCCGGCTCGGATTCGCCTTCAATTCGAGGATTTCAGCCTGAAGCACAATCGCTTCAAGAAGTTGGTCGAGGTTCGTGCCCTTAAGCGCCGATACTTCGACTTCTTGAATTTCGCCCCCCATGCTTTCAACAAACACTTCGTGTTGGAGGAGTTCGTTGCGCACCCGGGTCGGGTCGGCGGCCGGCTTATCGATCTTGTTGACCGCTACGATGATCGGTACTTCCGCCGCTTTGGCGTGATTGATTGCCTCAATCGTTTGCGGCATGACGCCGTCATCGGCGGCCACCACAAGAATGACAATATCGGTCGATTGTGCGCCGCGTGCCCGCATCGCTGTAAACGCTGCGTGGCCGGGCGTATCGATAAAAGTGATTTTCGAGCCATTATGCTCGACCTGATATGCGCCGATATGCTGGGTAATGCCACCAGCTTCGCCGGATACGACATTGGCATTGCGGACCGCATCAAGAAGCGAGGTTTTACCGTGGTCTACGTGCCCCATGATCGTGACAACCGGCGGACGGGATTTCATTTCCTCATCAGCACCCGTTTCAGGCAATTCGAACAGGTCGCCCTCAACATCCGATTCCGCGACGCGGGTTACCTTGTGACCCATCTCTTCCGCGATCAGCTGAGCCGTGTCGGAATCGATGATGTCGCTTGCCTTCATCATCTGGCCCTGTTGCATCAGGAGCTTCACGACATCAACGGAGCGCTCCGCCATACGGTTTGCAAGTTCAGCAATGGTGATCGTTTCCGGGATGACAACGTCGCGAGCAATCTTCTCACGCGGTGCGCGGGCTGCGGCGCGCGCCTTTTCCCGTTCGCGCTGACGGCGGATCGACGCAAGTGATCGTTCCCGCTCGCCATCGTCCAATGCGTTAGCAAGGGTCAGCTTGCCACGGCGACGCTCTCCACCCGGCTTGCGGGATGTCGGCTTTGGATCTTCCGTGCGCACGCGCTCGTAGGGCTTGAGCGCCGATCCCTGTTCTTCCGTTCGGGTCCGCTCTTCCGGTTGCTGGCGTTTCGCCTGCGGCGCAGCCGGATTGTTCTCAAGTTCCATTTGAGCGCGCGATGCCTGCTCAGCGGCTTCTGCCTCAGCCTTCTTACGCGCTTCTTCTTCGTCTTTTGCACGTTGTTCGGCTTCAGCTTCCTGTTCGGCCTTGCGGCGCTCCATCTCAAGGCGCTCGGCGTCGGCGCGCGCCTGACGTTCGCGCTCTTCCTGCTCGTGCTGGCGCTTGCGCTCTTCTTCACGCTCACGCGCATGGGCAAGAGCACGCATCCGCGCTTCCTGCTCATTGTCAGACAGTTGCCGCAAAATGGCACCACCCTGCGCACCACCGGTTGGCTTGTCCTTCTGCCTGGCCGTCGCTGGGCGATTTTGCGCAGCTGGCTGCGATGCTTTCGGCTTCGCGGTACGGACCTCAACGGCAGGCGCTGCCTCTGCGGTCTGGCCGCCTTGGGCACCGGAGGTTTGCCCTGCAGGACCAGGTGCCGAAAAACGACGGCGTTTCTTCTCAACGACAACGGTGTTGGTGCGCCCATGGCTGAAGCTCTGGCGCACAGTTCCACCGCTGGAGCGTTTCAAAGACAACGTCTTTTTGCCGTCGCCGCCCTTGTTATCGCCAGAATCGTTGGTTTCGCTCATCCGTTCCGTCACTCTTTCCCCGCCATCTGATCATGGCAGACGGTCCCCGATGGGACCTCTTCATCAATTGCCTCGACTGCCGGATCGTTCCTGTAACGCTCCAGCCGCCTCATCATCTCAACGCATCGTGTGGATGCCCCACCCTTCGTTAGCGCGGCGTGTACCACATTTGCACGGCCCAGGGCCAAACTCATTTTCTGCGATCCGAATACCTGATAGCTGGAAAGCGTTTCATGCCCCCCGGTTGCCATCAGTTTCTGACGCATCTTACGACGGCTATCGGCCGCCCCGTCAGTCGCGAACAACAGTGCAAAAGCTTTGCCCGATTGGACGAGACCAGATACTTTCTCAAACCCGACCGTCACCAGCCCTGCTTTGTTGGCAAGACTTAATGCGTTCAACGCCTGGGCTTCTAGAAGCCCATCAACGCGCGCACCAAGATCACCCCCGGACTTCGCGGTCTTTTTGAAGCTGCGCGAAAACAACTCCTTCTCGCCTGCAAAGTCAACGTCCTTTCTTAACGCCGTGACCCAAACACCCCGTCCGGGCAACGTTTGTTTCAAATCCGGGACCACTGAACCATCCGGCGCAAGGGCAAATCGGATCATTTCGTCTGCCGGTCTGACCACTCTGTGCACAATACAGCGGCGTTCCGGACCATGGCGGGTAGTTTCGCGATCCGACTTGTCCTGACCATCGCCCTTGCGATGACAGCGACGCTGCACCTTTCGCGCAACAGACTGCGCAAGACCACCACCGGCCTTTTTTCGCTCGTCACGCCCGCGATCCGCCATCGCCTGTTCCAATCGCCCCTCCGCCGCTTGATCGCAGCAAACTTTATGCTTCGGCGGTCTCGCCTTCGCTTTCGCTTTCACCCTCGCCTTCTTCTTCAACTTCCGGATTGAGGTCCTCTTCGGTGACCCAACCCACCTGGATGCGTGCTGTCATGATCATGTGATCCGCTTCATCACGGCTCAGATCGAAACCTTCCAGGCTGCCCGGAAAGCGTTTGACTTCGCCGTCTTTTCGCTCACTCCAGCCAAGCAGGTCATCAGCGACACAGCCTGCGAAATCTTCAAGCGATTTCACATCGTCCTTTCCAAGTGCCACCATCATGGCAACGGTCATATTCGGGACCTGGAAGAGATCATCCGAAACACCGAGGCCGATCCGCTCGTTGTTCAATTCCATGTCGCGACGCTCGAGGTGCTCGCGGGCCCGCGACTGAAGCTCGGTAGCAGTCTCATCGTCGAACCCTTCGATGAAAGCAATTTCATCGAGTTCGACATAGGCGATTTCTTCGAGCGACGTGAAGCCTTCTGAAGCAAGAAGCTGAGCAACCACCTCATCGACATCAAGGGCTGACGAAAAGAGTTCCGTGCGTTCGACAAATTCTTTCTGACGACGCTCCGATTCGTCCTCTTCGGTCAAAATATCGATGTCCCAGCCCGTCAGTTGAGACGCAAGCCGGACATTCTGGCCGCGACGTCCGATGGCGAGCGACAATTGCTCGTCCGGCACAACCACTTCAATACGGTTCTGGTCTTCGTCGATCACCACTTTGGCAACCTGGGCCGGTTGCAGAGCATTAACGATGAAGGTCGCCTGATCCGGATTCCAGGGGATAATGTCGATCTTTTCTCCCTGAAGCTCATTTACGACGGCCTGAACGCGGCTGCCGCGCATACCGACACAAGCGCCCACCGGATCAATTGAATTATCGTTCGAAATCACAGCGATTTTCGCGCGCGAACCTGGATCGCGGGCAACGTGGCGGATCTCGATAATTCCGTCGTAGATTTCCGGAACCTCTTGAGAAAAGAGCTTGGTCATGAATTCCGGCGCGGTGCGTGACAGAAAGATCTGTGGACCGCGCTGCTCGCGACGAACATCCTGCACATAAGCGCGAACACGGTCGCCATAGCGGAACGTTTCGCGCGGGATGAGTTCGTCGCGCCGCAGGATTGCCTCGCCACGTCCAAGATCAACAATAACATTGCCGTATTCGACGCGTTTTACAGTACCGTTGACGATTTCACTGACGCGATCTTTGAATTCTTCAAACTGCCGGTCGCGCTCGGCTTCGCGCACTTTCTGCACGATGACCTGTTTGGCTGACTGAGCCGCGATACGACCGAAATCGAGCGGAGGTAGCGGCTCGCCAATATAGTCGCCAAGGGTCGCGGCAGGGTTCTGGTCAAGGGCGGTCTGCAGGTCGATCTGGGTCGTCGGATCCTCCATATGATCGACCACTTCGCGCAAGCGCTGAAGGCGGATCTCACCGGTCTTTGGATCGATGCGGGCATCAATATTGGTCTCAGCGCCATATCGCGACTTCGCGGCTTTCTCGATGGCATCCTGCATCGCCGTAATCACGATCTCACGGTCAATCACCTTCTCACGCGCCACGGCATCGGCGATTTGCAGCAACTCAAGCCGGTTAGCACTGACAGCCATTTCCTCTCATCCTCTCTTTTTCGATACCGCCGGTTTCTTCCCTTGATCCGGCGGTGATCGGCTCGCCCTCCTCCCAAAAAGGTGCGCGAACCCAACTATTCGATACCTGATTGACCGCGGCTCACCGCCCATGTCCAGGAACAGCGCATGTCGCGCCAGTTTCTTCTTTAGGAAGGCCTCAGCTTACGTGCGGCTTCATCCATCAACTTGTCGGTCATAATCAACTTGGCATCGGACAAACCCGCTATGGGGAGCCAGACGCGTGCTTCCTGGTCTTCCGGCGGGTCCGCGATCTCGACGCCCACCTCAACTCCGTTTTCGGCAACCCGGCTGCCAAGCAAATCGCCACGGAACCGCCGCCTGCCTTTATGCGGAACAGCCAGTTCGATCTTCGCTACATGCCCCGACCAGCGATCGAAATCGCCCTGTCGGACGAGCGGGCGGTCTATACCCGGAGACGACACTTCAAGATTGTACGCTTGTTTGATTGGATCTTCCACATCAAGCACAGGGGAAATGTTCTTGCTGATCTCCTCGCAATCATCGATTGAGATCGTGCCGTCCGGGCGCTCAGCCATAATCTGTACGGTCATTCCGTTCAGTCCTGAGCTTCGGACACGGACAAGCCTGTAGCCAAGATCCTCGATCACGGGCTCGACGATTGCGGCGATCCGCGCATCAAGGCCGGTTTCCAGAACAAGACGCTCCGTGCTTTCTTCAATGATTACCGTGTTTTCGATGTCCAACGTCAAATGTCTTTGCCTCTTTTCACCCCATCATTGGTCGACAGCGTTCGGATAGAACCGGTGGAACTCAGATGGATTGAGACGCCAGGTTGCTTGCCCTCTTGCGGAACAATCCGCCAAATAAAAAGAGCGGGTCCCGGGGGCCCACTCTCAAACCAACGTCTGAAAATTTACGTGGGCTATACCAGTAAGGGCGTCCTCTTGCAAGACTTTCATCACAGATCGACGAATATCGCTACTCGCAAAAGTGTCAAAAAGTCTGTCTGAGGATTGCTGGCGACCAAAGGCGCTGAGGCTCGCCGGTACACGCTTTAAATAGGCAAATTGCAAATCTCTACAAGGCGTTTATTCTTCGCCCCGCTACTATTGGAAGACCGGCACTCAATCATGCTCGACATTACCCATTCCGGCGACATCGCCATTTTGAAGATCACCAATCCACCCGTAAACGCGCTCTCCCATGCGGTTCGCCTCGCGCTGTTTGAGGCGTTCGACACTCTTTCGCACGAGAAAAAAGCAAAAGCGGTTGTTCTGACCGGAGCAGGCCGGTTCTTTGTTGCAGGTGCCGACATCACCGAATTCGGCAAGCCACCGAAAGCGCCGATCCTGCCTGACCTGATTGCGTTGATTGAGGAGAGCCCGCTTCCAGCGGTCGCGGCAATCCACGGGGCCGCACTCGGTGGCGGTCTGGAGCTTGCACTTGCCTGCAGCCATCGCATTGCCGTTGAACGCACAAAATTCGCCCTTCCTGAAACCCAACTCGGCCTCATTCCGGGGGCAGGTGGCACCCAACGCGTCCCCCGTCTATGCGGTATCGAAAACGCCATTAAAATGGTGACCTCGACTACTCCCCTCAGTGCAAAAGAAGCGCTTGATATCGGCCTCATCGACGAATGTGTGGATGAAGATCGCCTGATTGAACGCGCAACAGAAATTGCCAACAGCCTGATCGGAGAACCACGAAGACGCGTCGGGCAATTGCCGAAACCTGCCGTGGACCAGGAGGCGATCGACCGGTACCGCAAAACCTTTAAGGCTGAGCGACCGGGTCAGTTCGCCCTTTCGCAGGCTGTCGAATCCGTGATAGCCAGCACCGAACTGGACCTTGACGAAGGGGCGAAACGGGAGCGTGCGCGTTTCATGACCTGCATGGAAGGGCCGGAACGCGCGGGCCTCATCCACGCTTTCTTTGCAGATCGGCGGGCTGCCAAAGTGCCCGAACTCAAAGTCGGGGAAGCACGCGATGTTTCCGCCGCCGGTGTGATCGGCGGCGGGACCATGGGAGCGGGCATTGCCGCGTCGATGCTGCTGTCCGGGCTTTCGGTTACCATGATTGAACGCGATGAGGAGGCAGCC
>JBCDCZ010000183.1:0-8954 GCA_039180865.1 Pseudomonadota bacterium
CAAACAATTGCAGTATACGTGGCTCAGAAGCCTGATGGGCGCGTTTGCGCCGTTCAGTCAGGTGACGGCGGACGCTCTCGACTATGCCCTTACAGCACATGGTATTGAGAACCCGGGCCTGCGAGCAAACCTGCTTGAGGCCTATTACACACTCGATGCATATGACGACGTGGCGCCATGCCTCGACGCTCTGAAAGCAAAAGGGTTTGCGACGGCGATCCTGTCGAACGGCTCACCGGATATGCTCGAGGCCGCAACAAAGTCAGCCGGTCTTGTTGATAAGCTCGATGCGGTGCTCTCGGTAAACGATGTGGGTGTCAACAAGCCGGACCCCAAAGTTTATCAACTGGCGCTCAATCACTTCTCGATTGCCGCACAGGAAGTCTGTTTTGTATCCAACAATGCGTGGGATTCCCATGCAGGCGCCAATTTCGGTTATCAGGTTGCCCGCCTTGTGCGCTATGGAGCGCCGGCGGAAATGCTGCCCGGTGAACCCAAGATACTCATGACTGATCTAACGGGTCTTGCCGACGCATTGGAAAAGTAAACGCGAGATGAGCCCGACGCTTGACTGGCGCATTTTGTTGGACATGTAAAAAATGGATGCAGCAAGGCTCGACAAGCTGGGTTGACATCGATAGTTTAATGAACAAACGTTCATTTCTGGCTCTGGGAGGGCGCCAGATGGCGATTGTGGCGCATGTCACGATGTGCAGCTTTCCGGGGATAGCTAAAATACACGTCAAAGTGACGTGACGGGCGATTGCTAAAATCGTTGTGGGAGGAAAATTATGGCAATGACAGCGGCTGCCTCTGCGCAGTCTGAAAACACGTTCCCGAAGCTATTGCTTCGAAATGCGAAGATCTGGTCGGAGCGGCCCGCTGTCCGTGAGAAACATCTCGGAATTTGGCAAACCTGGACGTGGTCCCAGGTTCTCGACGAAGTGAAACCCTATTCAATGGGTCTTAAAGCGCTTGGCGTCGAGCGTGGCGACCGAATTGCCATTATCGGTGACAACCGGCCCCGACTTTACTGGACGTTCGTTGCAGCCCAGGCAATCGGCGCGGTTCCCGTTCCAGTCTATCAGGACGCCGTCGCTGATGAGATGGTCTACGTTCTCGACCACGCAGAGGTGAAAATCGCGGTCGTTGAAAACCAGGAACAGGTCGATAAGATCCAGTCTATCCAGGGTCAACTTCCAAATCTCACTTCGATTGTTTATGACGAACCGCGCGGTCTTCGTGATTACGACCACAGCGCGCTTTTCAGTTTCGAAATGCTTCAGGAGAAGGGCCGTTCGGGGAGCTATTCCGAGACCGACTGGCTTGAGGATGTGGAGAAGGGTTCCGGCGACGAACCTTGCGTCATGCTCTACACTTCGGGCACGACAGGAAAGCCGAAAGGCGTCGTTCTCACCAATGACAATGTTCGCGTGAGTGCGGTCAATGCCTGCGCCTTCGACAATCTTACGCACAGCGACACGATCCTGTCCTACTTGCCCATGGCGTGGGTCGGGGACCACGTTTTCTCGTACGCTGAGAGCTACGTCGCCGGACTATGCATTGCGTGCCCGGAAAATCCGGAGACCATGCACCAGGACATGATCGAGATCGGGCCGACGTTTTTCTTCGCGCCACCACGTGTCTTCGAAATCATGCGCACCAATGTGCAGATCCGCATGGATGATGCCGGTCGCCTGAAACAAAATATGGTCGATTACTTCCTCGGTGTTGCCCAGCGGGTCGGCGAAGACATTCTTGATGGGAAATCAGTGTCGTTTGGCGATAAATTCATGTATTCGGTCGGCCGTTTCCTGGTTTACGAACCGCTGAAGAACTCACTCGGTCTTTCCAATGTCCGCGTTGGATATACGGCTGGTGAGGCGATCGGGCCGGAAATGTTCTCGTTCTACCGCTCGCTCGGCATCAACCTGAAGCAGCTCTACGGCCAGACCGAAGCAACGGTTTTCATCACCGTTCAGCCTGACGGTCAGGTGCGCCCCGATACAGTTGGTGTTCCGGCGCCTGACGTCGAAATCAAGATCGACGACAACGGAGAAGTTCTCTTCACTGGGCCGGGTGTCTTCAAGGAATATTACAAGAACGAAGAGGCGACGAATTCGACGAAAACCCAGGATGGTTGGGTCCATACCGGTGATGCCGGTTTCTTTGAGCCGGATGGCCAGTTGAAGATCATCGACCGGGCAAAGGATGTCGGCAAACTGACAGACGGCAGCATGTTTGCGCCGAAATACATCGAGAACAAGTTGAAGTTCTTCTCCTTTATCAAGGAGGCTGTCGCAATCGGTCACGACCGCGAGTTTTCGACAGCGATGATCAACATCGATCTTCAGGCTGTCGGCAATTGGGCGGAGCGCCAAAACATCTCATATGCGAGCTATCAGGAATTGGCGGGCCACCCGACCGTTTACGAGATGATCGGCAAAAATGTTGCCGAAGTGAATCGCCAGCTTTCGGAAGAACCCAACGTGGCGGGATCGCAAATCAAGCGTTTCCTCATCCTCCACAAAGAACTTGATGCCGATGATGGCGAACTCACACGGACACAAAAAGTGAGGCGTAGCTTCATTTTCGAACGCTATGCGCCGCTTATTGAAGCGCTTTATGACGGCTCAAAAGAAAAGTTCGTAGAGACTGAAGTGACGTTCGAAGACGGTCGCAGCGGCACCATCTCCGCAACAGTCCGCATTGAGGATGTTGAGACCTTTGCGCTCAAAGCGCCGATGAAGGAGGCCGCGGAATGAACGTCCAGCAGCAACCCGCAGATCTTGAGGCCGAAGGCCGGATCAAGAACCGTGTCCTCCTCGACATTGAGGACATCTCACTGTCCTTTGGTGGCGTGAAGGCAATCCAGAACGTGAGCTTTAACGTCATGCAGGGCGAGATTCGCGCAATCATCGGTCCGAATGGTGCCGGTAAGACGTCGATGCTCAACGTGATCAACGGGTTTTATCACCCGCAGGAAGGCTCGATTACCTTCAACGGCAACAAGCGAAATGAAATGCGGCCTTATGTTGCCGCAACCCAGGGTATCGCGCGCACCTTCCAAAACGTTGCGCTCTTCCGGGGCATGTCGACCCTCGACAACATTATGGCTGGCCGGATGCTGAAGATGAAGAAATCCTTCGTCCATCACCTCTGGTATTACGGCTCGGCGAAGAAGGAAGAACTCGAACATCGCGAGTTCGTCGAAGAGATCATCGATTTCCTGGAAATCCAATCAATCCGCCGCACGCCTGTGGGCCGTCTTCCCTACGGTCTGCAAAAGCGTGTGGAGCTTGGCCGTGCCCTTGCGATGGAACCGACATTGCTCCTACTCGATGAGCCAATGGCCGGTATGAACCTCGAAGAGAAAATGGACATGTCGCGGTTCATCATTGATGTGAATGAACAATTCGGCACGACAATCACGCTGATCGAACACGATATGGGCGTGGTCATGGATCTATCCGACCGTGTCGTCGTTTTGAACTACGGCCAGAAAATTGCCGATGGCACGCCTGCGGAAGTGAAAGCGAACCAGGACGTAGTCGACGCTTACCTTGGCGTGTCGCACTAGGAGACGGATATGGGTGAAATTCTTTACAACATCTTTGCCGATCCGTTCGTCCAGATGGTCGCACTTCCTGACTTCTTCGTCCAGGTTCTCTGGGAGGGCTTCGTTTCCGGGATCCTCTATTCGCTGATTGCGCTCGGTTTCGTCCTGATCTTCAAGGCATCGGGCGTCTTTAACTTCGCTCAGGGCATCATGGTGGTGTTCTCTGCGCTCACACTGGTTGGTCTCTTCGCCTTCGGAATTCCAGCCTATGTGGCGCTCCTTATCACCATCGGAATTATGCTTTTGTTGGCGATCAGCGTTGAACGCCTCGTGCTGAGGCCGCTCGTCAACCAGCCTGAAATCATCCTGTTCATGGCGACGATCGGTTTGACGGAAGTGCTTGTTGGAACCGGCGAACTGATCTTCGGCGGTGAACCAAAAACCATGATCAGTAAAGAGCTTGGACTGCCATCCGGTGCGATTGACGTGGAGATGCTCGGCGGTTTCGTGACCTTCCAGAACATCGATATCGCAGCCGCGGTCATCGCAATCATCATGGTTGCTTCACTCGCGTTCTTCTTCAACAAAACGACAATCGGCCGTGCTCTGCGCGCCGTTGCCGACGATCACCAGGCCGCTCTTTCGGTTGGGATTTCTCTCAATCAGATTTGGGTGATTGTCTGGTTCGCGGCGGGCGTTGTGGCTCTCACAACCGGGATTATGTGGGGCGCGCGATCTGATGTGAGTTTCGCACTTGAGATCATTGCACTCAAAGCGCTTCCCGTTTTGATTTTGGGCGGGTTTACATCCATTCCGGGTGCCATTCTTGGTGGCCTTATCATTGGCATTGGCGAGAAAATCGGCGAGATCTACTGGGGTCCGCTGGTCGGCGGTGGCATTGAAAGCTGGCTTGCCTATTTCATCGCGCTTCTCTTCCTGTTGTTCAGACCGCAGGGTCTGTTCGGCGAGAAGATCATCGAACGAATTTAGAGGGGACTGAACCATGTTTTACCGCGAAGTTGGTCAGTTCAAGAGCACGTACGCTGCCGATCAGCAGGTTTTCCGCGTCACGCAGGACCGGTTTGCAATCATTGCGATGCTGGCGGTCGCCTATCTCGTTCTTCCTTTTGTCATGAACGATTTCTGGATGAATTCGATCATGATCCCGTTTTTGGTTTTTTCGCTCGCGGCGATTGGCCTTAATATTGTGACGGGATTTACCGGGCTTTTGTCACTTGGTACCGGAGGGTTCATGGGAGTAGGGGCCTATGCTGCCTACAAGCTCACCACCTATTTTCCGGACGTCAACATCATCGTCATTATCTTGTCGGCGGGGGCGTTCTCGGCCCTTATCGGGATCTTCTTTGGCCTGCCTTCCCTGCGCATCAAGGGTTTTTATCTGGCGGTTGCGACCCTCGCCGCTCAATTCTTTCTCGAATGGTCGTTCATCCGAGTAGAGTGGCTCTACAATTATAATCCGTCGGGTGCGATTGAGGTTCCGACACGCGAGGTTGCAGGTGTAGCCATCACCGGTCCAACCGCCGAACCGATCCATCGCTATCTGGTGGCGCTCACAATTGTCGTGTTCTTGACTTGGATCGCCAACAACGTGCTGAGGGGACGGGTTGGGCGAACATGGATGGCGATCCGCGATATGGATATTGCGGCAGAACTCATCGGCATCAGGCTTCTGCCCAACAAGCTGCTCGCTTTTGCTTTCTCATCCTACTATTGCGGTGTTGCTGGTGCGATGATGGTCTTCCTGTGGCTGGGTGCTGCGGAGGTCGAAAGCTTCGACATCAACGTTTCGTTTCAGGTCTTGTTTATGGTGATCATTGGCGGGCTTGGCAGTCTTTCGGGTTGCTTTATGGGTGCTGCATTGATCTGGATTTTGCCGATCCTGATCCGCGCGTTCCCCGGTGTTGTCGGCTTTGATATCGGAGCGGCGACCGTGGAGCACATTCAGTTCATCATTGTCGGATCGCTCATCATCTTCTTTCTGATCGTGGAACCCGCCGGCCTTGCAAGGCTATGGCAGGTGGCGCGACAGAAGTTGCGAACTTGGCCCTTCCCCTATTAGGGAGGGGCATAAGCAATTGGTTTGACAAGCAGTGTAAGTGTCGTTCCAATTGGTAGTTATCTTGTAAGTCTCATCGAAGGGAGGAAAAAGCCGATGAACTTTAAGAACTTCATGGTCGGGGCAGCAGTGGCGACAGGCATGCTTGCCGGTGCCGCAGTTCCTGTCCAGGCAGACGACGGTATCTATGTTCCGCTTCTGACATACCGTACCGGCCCGTTTGCCGGCTCCGGTATTCCGATTGCCAACGGCATGAGTGATTATCTCAAGATGATCAATGAGCGCGACGGTGGCGTGAACGGCGTCAAGCTGATCGTTGAGGAATGCGAAACCAGCTACAACGCGCAAAAAGGTGTTGAGTGCTACGAAGCCACAAAGGGTAATGGCGCTATCGTCTACAACCCTTACTCAACCGGTATTACGCTTCAGTTGATCCCGAAAGCCGGCGTTGACAAAATTCCGGTGCTTTCAATGGGCTATGGCCTTTCAGCTGCGGCTGTCGGCGAAAAGTTCCCATGGATCTTCAACTTCCCGGCAACCTACTGGGACCAGGCATCAGCCATCCTGAAGTACATCGGCAGCCGTGAAGGCGGTGATCTCGAAGCCCTGAAAGGCAAGAAGATTGGCTTCATATATCTCGACGTGGGTTATGGTAAAGAGCCAATCCCGCTTCTTGAGAAGCTCTCCGCACAATTCGGCTTTGAGCTTGTTCTGATCCCGGTCGGCGTGAAGGAAATGCAATCTCAGTCTTCACACTGGCTGACGGTTCGCCGCGAACGTCCTGACTGGATGATCATGTGGGGCTGGGGTGCGATGAACCCGACAGCTGTTAAAGAAGCGGCCAAGGTTCGTTTCCCGATGGATCGTTTTGTTGGCGTCTGGTGGTCAGGCTCTGACGATGATGCACGTCCTGCAGGCGATGCCGCGAAAGGCTATCTGTCAGCAAACTTCCACGGCACGGGTGCCGATTATCCGGTCATGCAGGACATCCTGAAGCATGTCGTTAAGCCGGGTCTTTCCAAAGTTGCTGATGAGAGCAAAGTCGGCGAGAACTTCTACAACCGTGGCGTTTTCAATGCTGCGATCATCGTGGAAGGCATCAAGAAAGCACAGGAACTTACCGGTAAGAAAGTGATCAACGGCGAAGACATGCGTCTTGGTCTTGAGAACCTCGATATGTCGGCTGAGTATCTGGAATCGATCGGCTTCGGCGGTTTCACCAATCCGGTGAAAATTACCTGTAGCGACCATTCCGGCAGCCACGCGATCTACATTCAGCAGTGGAACGGCACTGGTTGGGACCGTGTGTCTGATTGGATTGAACCGAAATCGGAAGTCGTGCGTCCGCTCCTCGAAGAAGCAGCGAACGACTACGTTTCACAGCAATCCGGTTGGGAAACCCAGTCCTGCGGCTAAGGCCTGCAACACAACTCTGGAGAGCGGCGCGGCCGCTCTCCTTTTCGCTGGTGGGATGCCAGCCCATGAAATTCGTGCCAAGAGCACCAGACGCCGAGTTTAAGAGTCTTGCTGCTAGAGACCGGTGTCTTCTCTCGTAACCGTGGAGACCAATCCGATGAACGCCCCTGTGAAAGACATGCAAGAGGTGAGTGAGGCAGCTGATCTGATCCTTTCAGTGAACAATATCGAGGTCATCTACGACCACGTGATCCTTGTTCTGAAAGGCGTATCGCTCGAAGTACCGCGAGGCGGTATTGTTGCACTGCTTGGCGCCAATGGTGCTGGTAAAACAACGACGTTGAAAGCAGTGTCAAACTTACTTCAAGCCGAGCGCGGCGAGGTCACCAAGGGTAACATCACATTCAATGGAACCGAGGTCCAGGCGCTTTCACCAAACGTGCTTGTGAAGCAGGGCTGCATCCAGGTCATGGAGGGCCGCCACTGTTTCGAACACCTGACCGTGGAAGAGAACCTTTTGACCGGGGCTTATACGCGCCGTGACGGCGGCCGGGCTATCAAGAATGACCTTGAGATGGTCTACAATTATTTCCCGCGGCTTCGCGAGCGGCGCCAGAGCCTTGCGGGCTACATATCCGGTGGTGAGCAGCAGATGTGTGCGATCGGACGGGCCATGATGGCAAAACCGGTTATGATCCTGCTCGACGAACCGTCCATGGGTCTTGCGCCGCAATTGGTGGAAGAGATCTTCGAGATCGTGAAGCAGCTCAACCAAAAAGAGGGCGTGAGCTTCCTTCTCGCCGAGCAGAACACCAACGTCGCCCTTCAATGCGCGACCTATGGTTATATCCTTGAAAATGGACGTATCGTTCTTGACGGCGAGGCAAGCGAACTGCGCGAGAACGAAGACGTGAAAGAATTCTATCTTGGCGTTGCAGGCGACAATCGGTCGTCGTTCCGCGATGTGAAGCACTATAAGCGGCGCAAGCGTTGGCTCGCATAAAATGACGAAAGCCCGTAACGTTTGCGGGCTTTTTTCTTCTTAATCGACCTTCGCCGTTATGCTGCTGACAGCGTCCGGGAAGAAGGTCTAACACCCGAAATCTTTTGAATACAGGCCGTGACGATGACGGATTTCTTTGACGCCCGCGATACGATGAGCGACGAGGCCCGCGAGGCCGACCTCTTTTCCCGCCTTGGCACATGTCTGTCGCATGCGATCGCAAATGCTCCAGGATGGAAAAGCCGCCTTGAAGGTGTAGCGGGCGGTGATGTCACGTCACGCGAGGCACTGGCTGCTTTGCCGGTTCTGCGCAAACCTGAACTCATGGAGAAACAGGCTGAAAACCCGCCTTTTGGTGGTTTCGCGACTGTCGGTCCTGAAGGCTTCGACCGCATCTTCATGTCGCCCGGCCCAGTCTGGGAACCGCAACCTGCCGGTGAAGATCCTTGGAATGCTGCCCGGGTTCTTCACGCAGCCGGTTTCAGAGAAGGCGATATCGTTCACAACGCGCTCGCTTACACGATGACGCCTGGCGGCTTCATCATCGATCAGGGCGCCGTTGCCTTGGGCTGTGCGGTCTATCCTGCCGGAACCGGTAACACGGAGATGCAGGTTGCCGCGATGAATGCATTGCAGCCGGTGGGCTTTCTTGGAACGCCGGATTATCTAAAAGCCATCCTCGATAAGGCGGTCGAACTCGGTAACCCGATCTCGAGTGTGACTAAGGCACTCGTTTCCGGCGGAGCGCTCTTTCCGTCTCTCAGGGCGGAATATGCCGAGCGCGGTGTTGCAGTCCTGCAGACCTATGCGACTGCTGATATCGGCTGCATCGCTTACGAAAGCTCAGCCCTTGAAGGTCTGATCGTCAACGAAGACATCATCCTTGAGATCGTCAAACC
>JBCDCZ010000184.1:0-8908 GCA_039180865.1 Pseudomonadota bacterium
ATCGTGAACCGGCCTTATCAGCGCGGCGCGCTCATCAACCGCTTTGAAGGAAAGCCCTTGCCGGGGATTGCCGCTGATCTTGGGGCAACGACCTGGGCAGAGGTTCTTCTGAAGTTCGTGATTTCGCATCCGGCGGTGACGGTAGCGATCCCCGCGACGACGAAACCGGAACATATGGCCGAGAACAAGAGGGCGGCCCGCACGCCGTTGCCGGATGAAGCGGCACGCAAAGAGATCGCGGCCTATGTCGCATCGCTTTGATGGAGCTCTGGTTTTCCTATAGCCCAAGCGATTTTCTTCTCTTTTCCGCAGATACCTATTGGCGGCTTTTCGAGCGCGTCAATGCGGATTTATGGCCGCTGCCGGTCGTTTCGACGGCGGTCCTTCTTCTTTTGATGTTGTGGGTGTGGCGTGGCGTGCGCGGGTCGCGCACCACGCTTTTTCTGGCGCTTGCTGTCGCTCTTTTTATTGTGAGTGAGGCGTTTCTGGCGGCACGCTATCAGCCGATCAACTGGGCAATTTCCTATCTTCGACCGCTCTTCTGGGTCGAAGCTCTGGGATTAGTGGCGGCGAGTATCTGGCTCGCGCGCCCCTCCGATGGGCTGCGCCACCGGTTTGGATTTGGGTTTCTTGTGCTTGCTGCTTTTTACCCGTTGATCGGGTTTTTGGCTGGGCGGCCGTTGGCTCAGGCGGAAGTCTTTGGGCTGGCACCGGATCCGACAATGATCGCGGCCCTCGGCGTGCTCATGCTCTTCCAGCGTAGTCTCGCGACCTTTGCCCTTTCCCTCATCCCGCTCCTCTGGCTCGCTGTCTCAGCCCTCACGCTCCACACAATGGAAGAGCCGGTCTGGATGGTAACGGCGGGGGTGGTGATTGTGGGCGCGGTGGGTGTTTTGGTGCGGGGGGTGGCGAAGTGAATAACGCCGGTGATGTATCGCTTGCCGCTATCGGACCTATCTCCCAGCCCTTTCAGGTTACACTTGTACGAACCTTCGCCTAATAACCCCCATTGCATTAGCTCCCATTCTGTTCTCTCCTGATGGGCAGGAGAAACCGCCATGCCTGACATTTCCCTCGACGAGATTGAGACGACCACCAAAACCGCGCTGGAGCGGCATGGCGCGCTGCCATGGATCGCAGCAGAGGTCGCCCACGCCGTCCGCAAGGCCGAAGCCATCGGAAACCGCATATGCGGCCTCTATTATCTTGAAAGCTATTGCCTGCAATTGAAGACGGGCCGCGTTCACGGAACGGTCGAACCCATTGTCTCCCGCCCGAAGCTAGCGACCGTGATGGTCGACGCAAAGTTCGGCTTCGCGCAGCCTGCTTTCACACGCGGCTTGCCGGAAGCGGTAATGGCAGCAAAAGAGCAGGGGCTTGCAAGCCTTGCCATCGCGCACGCCCATACCTGCACATCGCTCGGTTATTTCACCGAACAGATCGCCCGTGAGGGCCTGATCGCGCTTGGCATGACCAACGCATCCCCGATTGTCGCGCCGCCCGGAGGGAAAACGCCGGTGCTCGGCACCAATCCGATTGCCTTTTCCGTTCCCGATGGAAAGGGCGGGCTTGCCATGCAGTTCGACCAGTCGACCACCACCGTGGCGCTCGGCAAGATCACAATGGCGAAGGAAGCGGGCGAGATGATCCCCGAAGGCTGGGCGATTGATGCGGACGGGAACCCAACCACCGACCCGAAAGCAGCCCTCGGCGGCTCGCTTGTGAGTATGGGCGGCTATAAGGGCTGGGGCTTCGGTCTGATGGCGGAAATCCTCACGGCAGGGATGACGGGAAGTGCCGCAAGCCCCGATGTAAAACCCCTCAAAGTGCCGGAAGGATCACCCCACAATCTCGGGCAATATTACCTCCTGATCGATCCTGCCAACGCGCCGGATTTCTTCACCCGTCTCGAACGGGTTGCGGAAGCCGTCGCGGTCGATGAAGGCACGAGGATGCCGGGGCAGGGCAAAAAGGAAATGGATCCGGTCTCGCTGGAACAGAAGGTCTGGGATCTCACGCTCTCACTCGCCGGAAAGGCGTAATTCACTCATTCAGCATCATCCACGCATCCCGTCACCTCGTTTCTATACAACTGCATTGAAATAATTTCTATGCGAGTGTATAGAAAAAGCTGAGGTGAAGAAACATGCCACGACCGAAGTCCTATGATCGCGAAGAAGCCGTCGAAAAAGCCTGCATGGCGTTCTGGCAGCACGGCTATCAGGCGCTTGGCGTTCGAGAGCTTGAGGAGCTGACAGGTCTCAATCAGTTCGCCATCCGCTCGGAATTCGGGGGGAAGGAAGGGCTCTATCTGGAAGCCCTCAAATACTACTGCGACGCTGCGATTTCCACTGAAATGGCGCCAATGAAAGACGGCGGCATACCCGAGATCATAGGCTTTGTCAGAGGGTTGGTGACGCCCGGATCGATCACGTCGAGTGATTTCGGGTGTCTGGTTGTCAATACAGGTATTGAGAATACGCGCGTTCAAAGTCCGCGTCTTGAACGTGCGGCTGAGATCTATTGGGAAACGCTCGAAGAGCACTTTCGAGAAGCGTTGGAGCGTGAGCGTGCCGAGCAAGGCAAATCCACTGACTTTGACCCGGAAAGTCTTGCGAAAGCGCTTGTTTCAGCAGTGATGGGGATTCACGCTCAAAACCGGTCGCGGCAATCCCAGGAAGCAGGCCGCTTTCTGGTCGATCTCATTTGCAAAACACTCTCTGATTTGAGGTCGTCATGAGTGTGGAGAGCGGGGCTTTCATGGAAATCGAGGGGGTGGATGGCGTCTATGTCGCCCATACCGGAAAGCTGAGCTCAACCGCGATCCGGCTCAAAAGCGGTGGTCTGTGTCTCTACAGTCCGGTGGCCGCGATGGCCAAGAAAGGGGCTGCTTTTTTTGACAGGCTCGGGGACGTCACCATCCTCTTTGCGCCGAACCACTATCACAACAAGGGTCTGGCGCCGTATGCCGCGCTGTTTCCAGACGCAAAACTGGTCGCACCGTCGAACGCCGAGGCACGACTGAAGAAGGTGACCGGTTTGGAGTTTGGAGGGTTAGACGATCTGGAAAAGGATCTCCCGGACCACATCAAACTATTGAAACCGGACGGCCTGAAAACCGGCGAGGTCTGGCTGCAAGTGAAGCAGGACCCTGAAGTCGTCTGGATCGTCACGGATGCTTTCAGCAGCGAGCGACTGCCGCAGGGTGCCTATGCCGAACAACCGACACTTCTCGGGACCTTCCCGAAATTCGGGGTTCAGGACGCCAAGACCTATCGTGAGTGGGTTGAGCGAGAAATCTCGGAGTGCGAACCGACCATAGTACTTCCCTGCCATGGATCGCCGATAAGGGGCGCGGACCTCGGATCAGCCTTGTTGAAACTATTGGATGAGACGTTCTGACGACCTTTGAAGGATCGACGATCAATCCCGCATCACTTCCGCGCGGTGTCCGATCTTGCCGTTCTTGATCATCGCTGAGAGCGCGTCGAGAATAACGCGGGCGGCGAGCTGTGACGTGTTGTCGTTGACATCATAGGGCGGGGCGACTTCAACGACTTCCATTGCGGCAAGACCTTCTCCGGCAATGATCCGCACCATTTCAAGGGCCTCGCGCGGCGTGAAACCGCCCGGTTCCGGCGAACCCGTGCCCGGCGCATAACCCGGATCGATGCTGTCGATATCAAAGCTCAGATAGACCGCGTCGCAGCCGTCCCAGGCGAGTTCCAGCGCGCGTTTTGCCGTGCCAACCGGGCCCATATCCTCAAAGTCGCGCATCGTAATCACGCTGGTTCCCCGGTCACGGGCGACTTCCGAACCGGGCCGATTACCGTACCAGCCGCCGATCCCGATCTGGACGAGGTTTTTCGGCGGGCAATTGGAGAGCCCGTAATCGTGCATGTGGTGGTGATGCTGGTGCGCCTTGGAATGATCAACGCTCTCGTGATTGTTCGACGTCCAGTACCAGGGCGTCGTGTGCATGCGCTCATCCATGTCGATATCCTGTGTATCGAGATGGCGGTCGAAGTGAATGATCCCGACATTGCCTTCAATGTTCTGGGCAACGCCGCGTACATTCGGATAGCCAAGCGAGTGGTCACCGCCGACAATGATCGGAAAGACACCCGATTTGTAGATATGGGAGATCGCGAGCGAGACCTGATCGAAGGTCTTTTCGATATTGCCCGGAATGACGAAGACATCGCCCGCATCGCAGAGGTCGAGCTCTTCAAAAATATCGACCGCACCATCGACGCAGTAACCGTCATAGAGCGCTGAAATCCGGCGCACGCCCTGCGGGCCGAAGCGGGTGCCCGGGCGATATGTGGTGCCGGTGTCGAAGGGAACACCGACAAAGGCCGCCTCATAGTCGCCGATTGTCTTGATGTCCTCGCAATAAGGCGTCTTCATGAACGTATTGATGCCTGCAAAGGCCGGAAGATGGCCGCGGCTGAAGAGCGAGATGGTGCGGTCGTTGATGGAGGGTGCTGCTTCCAGACCAAGTTCGAGCCCGCGCTGGATTTCCTTTTCCTGCTTTGTCTGCGGGATCTTTTCGAGCGTCTTGAGGTTCCGGTTTCCTTCAAACTCATCACCGGGTCCGTTTGCCATGGCCGTCTCCTTCGTCTTACGCGATCCCTTGCAGGCCGCTTATCCAACAGGGATTCCTCGGCTGGGACCAGTACGGATTTTCCCGCAATCCATGAACAGATGATCAAAGCTAGAGCCGGGACGGTTTATGGATGGCAACTCCGGTCATGACCAGAAGAACGCCGAGAACATCCAGTGCGTTCGGGATCTGCCTTAGGACGACAACGCCGATGATCGTTGCCGTCGCCGGCAGAAGGGCAAGGAGGAAGGCGAAACTCGCACGAGGCAGGCGTGACATGGCAAGCTGATCGCAGATATACGGGATGACGGACGAACAGATGCCGACACCAATCCCTGCGAGGATCAGAAGCGGCGCTCCGAACGCATCAAGCGCCTGCAAAAACCCGATGGGCATCACGAAGATGAACGCAATCATCATGGCTGCCCCAAGCCGCTCCACCCCACCAGACGCCCCGCCTTCAGAAATCCTGTGTCCGAGAATGATGTAGAGGACGAAGAACCCCCCATTGAGTACCGCCCAGAGAAGGCCGAGAAGATCCGACGTCAGGGCAGGGCCACCGGCAGACAGAAGAGAGGGGACATCGATCAGGAGCGTGACGCCTGCAAGTGCTATGACCAGCGCAAAGAGATTACGGCCTGTTCTAAGGCCCCAGAGCGCAATCCCGATTGTGCCGACGAATTCAATGGCGGCAACGAGCGCAATCGGCAGCCGGTCGAGCGCCAGATAAAACGTGCTGTTCATCACCGCGAGGGCTGCACCAAGGGCAACGAGCAGCCATCTCTCCCGGGACGATGCGTTGCGCAAGGTCCGCCATGGGCGCGTGATGGGCGCCAGTACAAGGGCAGCAGACGCAATCCGGAACCAGGCGACACCGAGAACACCGATTGCCGGAAAGAGGAGAACGGCAAAGGCGGGGCCGAGATAATGAAACACGGCTGAGACGCCGAACCAGGCGTGCGGAGGCACGCGTTCGGCTATGCGGGAGAGTGTGTTTGAAGAAGGGGCGGGAAAAGGTGTCGCTTGCTTGGCCATGCCATGATAATAAAAGGTAAAACGACGTCTATATATGGCTAAGTGACATGCAAAAACGAGACAATGAGATATTATCGAAGGAAAAAACAGGCTATAACCTTCGATCTGTAAAAAGCGGTCTTGATGCCGTGGATGCCGCGATCATCAAAGAGCTTTCGGCAGATGCACGGATCTCGCGCGCGGAACTCGCAAGACGTGTCGGGCTCTCCGCACCGAGCGTTGTCGACAGGGTGAGGCGGCTTGAGGACGTTGGTGTCATCGCCGGTTATGGCGCTACGATTGATCCGTCGCGCCTCGGTTACAGCCTGACGGTCTTAATCCGTGCGCGTCCCCTTCCAGGCGAGATGGCCAATATGATCAAGGCAATCCGGGAAACGCCGCAAATCGTCGCCTGCGACCGGGTCTCCGGCGATGATTGTTTCGTCGCACGAGCCCATGTGCGGGATGTCGCGGAAATGGAGGCGGTGATCGACAGGATCGTGCCGTTTGGTGCGACCAATTCCTCAATCGTTCAGTCCACTCCGGTCGAAAACCGGCTTGTCGAGCTTTGACGGGGCGGGCTCACATCAGCGCTTCATAAAGCGCCCGCGTGTTTTCCTTTGTCATCGGAACGGGGTTTCCGCCGGTGCTCGGATCACGCAAGGCGGCATTGACGAGAACCTCAATATCCGGATCTTTGACGCCGAGGTCGGTGAGCGTTTTCGGGATCTGGAAGGCGTTGTTGAAATCATCGACAAAAGCGGAGAACCCGTCAAAGCCGCCATCGATTTCGAGATAGGCGGCAGCACGGTCGAAGCGCTCCCGGATCGCATCGGCATTGAATTTCAAGACCTCGGGCATGCAGACGGCATTCGTCGTGCCGTGATGGGTGTGAAAATGAGCGCCGATCGGATGGCTGAGCGCGTGGATCGCGCCAAGGCCCTTCTGGAACGCCGTGGCCCCCATGGCAGCCGCACTCATCATGTTGCCGCGCGCTTCGATATCCGTCCCGTCGAGATAGGCGCGGGGCAAGTACTCTTTCACAAGGCGCATCCCTTCAAGCGCGATGCCCTGGCTCATCGGATGATAATGCGGCGAGGAATAGGCTTCCACGCAATGGGCAAATGCGTCGAGCCCGGTGCCTGCAGTGATGAATTTCGGCATGCCAATCGTGAGTTCCGGATCGGCGATGACAACGGCGGGTAGCATTTTCGGATGGAAGATGATCTTTTTTTCGTGGCTGTCCGATTTCGTGATAACACCGGCGCGCCCGACTTCCGATCCCGTTCCAGCCGTTGTTGGAACGGCGACGATGGGCGCAATCGTGTCGGGATTGGCGCGTGTCCACCAGTCGCCGATATCCTCAAAATCCCAGATCGGCCGGGTCTGACCGGCCATGAAAGCGATCACCTTGGCAAGATCAAGCCCGGAGCCGCCACCAAAAGCGATGACGCCGTCAAAGCCGCCTTCGCGATAGGCTTTGACGCCCTCGTCGGCGTTTTGGTCGGTCGGGTTCGGATCGACGTCGGCAAAGAGTGCGGCCCCAAGGCCAGCCTCTTCCATGAGGGTAAGCGTGCGCTTGGTAATCTCGTTATTTGCCAATCCGCGATCTGTCACGAGGAGGGGTTTTTTGATCCCGGCGGCAGCGCAGGCGTCGCCGATTTCCGCAATCCGGCCCGCGCCGAAACGGATGGGATTGGGATAGCTCCAGTTTGCGGTCAAAGTCATGGGCGGATCTTCTTCAAATGGTAGGATTTCGGTCGGGTAAGGGCGTGAAAGCCGAGGACCGAAAGGCCCGCGCCGCGCCCGGTGTCTTTGCAGCCGGTCCAGCAAAGCGCCGGATCGAGATAGTCACAGCGGTTCATGAAGACGGTGCCGGTTTCAATCCGCTCACCAATCGCAAGCGCTGCATCGATATCGTTGGTCCAGAGCGAACAGGTAAGACCGAATGGACGGCATTCATGAGGCGGATTGCTTCTTCGTCATCTGCTACCGGCATGATGCCGACGGCAGGCCCGAACGTCTCATCGCGCATGATCCGCATATCGTGGCTGACATTGGTGAGGATCTGCGGCGTGAGGTAAGTCCCGCCATCATCCTCTGGCATGATCTCGATATGGGTGACGGCCCCGTCCGCGACGGCCTCCGTGATCTGGTCGCGTACTTCTTTCGCAAAACGAAGATTGGCCATCGGTCCGATCGAGGTGTCCTCGTCCAGCGGATTACCGAGTTTATAGCTTCTAACGAGAGCGACCGCCTTTTCGACAAAGGTCTCAAACAGGCTTTCATGGACATAGATCCGCTCAATCCCGCAGCAGCACTGGCCGGAATTGAACATTGCCCCGTCAATCAGAGTATCGACCGCCGCGTCAAGGTCGGCGTCGGCCCGCACATAGCCAGGATCCTTGCCGCCAAGTTCCGTGGAAACCGCGGTGAAGGTTCCGGCTGCCGCCTGTTCCATGGCGCGTCCGCCTTGAACGGAACCGGTGAAATTTACGAAGCCGAAATGGCCTTCGGAAATGAGTGTGGAGGTGGTGTCGTGATCAAGCACAAGATTGGTGAAGACGCCGTCAGGTAGGCCCGCTTCCTTAAAAGCGTCAGCGAGGTGCTCGCCGACCAGGATCGTCTGTGAGGCGTGTTTCAGGACCACTGTGTTTCCGGCAATAAGCGCGGGGGCGACCGTATTGATCGCCGTCATATAGGGGTAGTTCCAGGGCGCCACGACGAGGATAACGCCCTGCGGTTCGCGCTCGATCTTGCGGAGGAAATCATCGGATTCTTCAATAATGATCGGGGCGAGAGCCTTTTCGGCAATCGATGCCATATAGGTCGCGCGTTCTTCGAAGCCGCCGAATTCTCCGCCATAGCGCACGGGCCGTCCCATCTGGTGGGCAAGTTCCGTCACCATCCGCTCACGCGTTGCCCCGATGGCGGCAACCGCCTTTTGCACGAATGCAATCCGTTCAGTGAGGGGGAGCGCCGCCCAGTCGGCCTGGGTCGCTTTGGCAGCCTCTACTTTCGCTCGGGCTTCGTCGACGGAAAGGCATGGCCGTTCCGCGTAAGTCGACCCGTCTATCGGAGAGATGCATTGGATAGTCTTGCTCACGGGTCTTACGCCTTTTCAAAGCCGCGCGCGATTTCCCAATCGGTCACGACGCGGTCGAATTCTTCCTGCTCCCATTCGGCAGCACGGGTGTAATGGTCAATCACAGCGTTGCCCATCGCTTCCCGCAACATCGCTGAACCGCGCAGGGTTTCGGTCGCAGCGCGCAACGTGTTCGGGATTTC
>JBCDCZ010000185.1:0-8907 GCA_039180865.1 Pseudomonadota bacterium
GCGATGCACATCGCCGGTCCGGACACCGCAAAGAACGCCTTTTTGAGGCACCGGTTCATCCGAAGCTCACCTGAAGAGGCCGCGCTCCGGGACAACGATCACATCGCCATCTTCCAGGAGAAAATCCGCACTCAGATCACGGCCTTTGACCACGTCGCGGTAGCGATACCGAACCACAGTCTCTTCACCGTCGATACTGCGTCGGACTTTTATCCGTCCTTTCGCCGCAAAATTGGCGAGTCCACCAGAAAGTGCAATGCCCTGAAGAACCGTCACCGGATCATCCGGTCTCAATTCATAGCGTCCAGGATTCCTGACCTGACCGGTCACGTAGATTACGACCGCGTCTTCTTCGTCCGCTGCGGCCTCTTCAGCTGTGCTGACAAGCGCTGCAGTCACATCAAGATCTTCAGCATAAAACTTCTGGAGGCGCTGCTTTACTCGAACCTCAAGTGTTTCGAGAGATGCGCCCGCGGCCCGAACATGGCCTGCGAGGGGAAGCGAAACTTTACCGTCCGGTCGAACAATGACCTGACGGTTCAGCTTCTCATCCTGCCAAACAGAAATCGAAACATTGTCTCCAGACTTCAACTTATAGGATTGCGCGAAGGCTTCTCCGCTCAATCCAAAGCCGGAGAGCGTTAGAAAGAGCCCAACAACGCCAGCAAACAATACTCTCATACGGCGACCCCTTATGACTTAGAACCAGTGTCGGTCGCGCCGTTGATTACCAACTGAGCTGAAGCAGACCGAAAATCTTGGTGGCGCGCGGCTGTCCCAAAACCGGCAATTCCCCTGTATTTTCTAGCGATTAAGGGTTAATAAAACAAGTATGCCGGGGCTCTTGAGGGGTTTGCGGGACGAGCTGAGATCCCTCCGAAAATGGCTCCCGAATGGGGCAAAAAGCCTGACCGATATCTCACAGCTGATTTGGATTGGGACGACACGTCCACTGAATCGCCTTGAAACTACCGCAATTTAACAAAATCTGGTTCGCGGAAACACCATGAGCGATTGCGGTAAATTCCGGGCCGACAGATCATCCTCCTCTTGCAGGCAAACCTTTGGCGGGAAGATGTCTTTGATATTTTTGCAGCCAGTGTTCCCAATCCGACACATCATCAATGCCCTCCCGTCAACGGAAAAAGGACAGAGAGTGGTCAGTGCGCCTCATTCACGGCATGCGGCGCTGGAACCGCTCGCAAGCGATCTTGTGGTAGTTCGCCTGTGCCGGTTTGGAAAATACCGTATTTCTCTTTGTCGTGAAGCACCTGTTGCACCGTGGTAACCGAAACAAGGGGTGCCGAAAGCGCAAATGCGTAGGTCAAACACCGGTCACACAGGACATTGATTGTGCGCGGGATCCCCTGACTTGCCTCTGCAATCAATTGACAGGCTTCATCAGAGAACAAGGCACGTTCGCCGCCGGCAATCGCGATGCGCTGCATGATATAGTTCTTCACTTCGGTGTCAGGCAAAGGCTCGAGATGGAAATCGGAAGAAATCCGCTGGGTGAACTGAACCAATTCAGGACTTTGAAGCTGGCGCCGCAGTTCAGGCTGGCCGACCAGGATCAATTGCAGCAACTGCTCTTTGCTCGTGTTGATATTGAAGAGCAGACGCAGTTCCTCGAGTGTCTTCAATCCGAGATTTTGCGCCTCATCGATAATCAGCACGACACGGCGTCCCGCGCCGAACTCCGATTTCACGAAATTCTCAAACTTCTGGTAGAGAAGCGGATAGGACATGTCCGCAATCGGCTGGTTGAAGGCCATAAGAACCCAATTCAGAAGCTCACCGGAATCTTCGCGCACGTTCGAGACGAGGCCGACAGTAACATCATCGTTGAGGGTGCCAAGGAGGCTGTGAATAAGAGTAGTCTTCCCGCAACCAATGCCGCCGGTAATGACAGTGAAACCCATGTGGTTCCATGATCCGTATTTGAGCATGGTTAAGGCGCGCGAGTGGTTTCGCGACCAATACATGAAGTCAGGATCCGGAAGAATTGAAAACGGTCTCGTTTTCAAATTATAGAACGATTCGTACACCGAACTTCCTCTCTCGCCCCACGCAACCGTCGACTATGTCATTGCAATTCATATTGACTGCCGAACGGGCACTGATCAGATCAAACCGCCACAATCTTGCCAAATTCACCATAGCCCCATGCGGTCTTCCGCACAAGGTAACCATTGGTCGCTGGGAGGCGATTGCGACTAACGCGACCGATTATCACTGTTGATGATTAAACGGCGGTTCAAAAAACAGAATTTCCATAAAGTTTCAATTTATTGAAAAAAATCAGTAAATGCAACAATGTATTAACTATAACCTTTCTCAAATTCTTGTTTCTTAAACTGACGGTCCATAAATTCTTTCCAAAATACAGTCGTTGGTTATTCAAAAATAAATCTCAATAAAAATTTAATTGGTTTGCCGAAGAATTGGCAGTGCGGTTTCTCGATCGTTCACAATCTTGCATGTCATTGATTTGTTGATCGGTCCCACCCTTAGGCCGCGTCCTACTATTGGGCATGTGAGTGTTGCGTATGAGCCCGTCAGAAAACGACCAGTTCGATATTTTCAAAGGATGCCGACAAGCCGCGATTGCTGTCGGTGTTTTGAGTTTTTTCATTAATGTGATGATGCTCGCAGGCCCGTTGTTCATGCTTCAGGTCTACGATCGCGTTCTTGCAAGCGGAAGCGTATCGACCCTTGTCGGATTAACGTTGATTGTGGGTGTTACCTATCTCTTCTACGGGGTGCTTTCTGCAATTCGCAGCCGGATCCTCGGTCGCATAGGCCGCCTTTTCGACGGCAATCATTCCGCCAGAATTTTTGGGCTCGCAGCTCACGGTCAGGCATCAGGTGACGAACGGTCTTCGGATCCGTTATCGGATTTCGATCGCGTGCGATCCTTCATCGGCGGTGCAGGGCTGAGTGCCCTGTACGATCTGCCATGGATTCCCGTTTACCTGGCAATCCTTTATCTTTTTTCGTTCTGGCTCGGTTTGACAGTGACGATAGGCGCCGCTGTCCTTTTGGCGCTCATGCTCGCGAGCACGCATTTCAGCCGTCCACGGCTTTCCGCCCTGAATGAAATGGCCAACGAACGCAATCTTCTCTTACGCGAGACCCAGGCGAACGCGCAGGTTATCACAGGAATGGGGATGGCCGCCGCGCTTACAAAAAAATGGCAAACACTCAACAATCGGTACATGGCAGCAAACGAGCAGGTTCAGGATACAAATTCGCTCTTTTCAAGCGCCACACAAACCTTCCGAATGGCGCTGCAGTCAGCCATTCTCGCAATGGGCGCGTACCTGGTGATTTATCAAGAGATTACCGCTGGTGTGATGATTGCTGCCTCAATCCTGTCGGCGCGCGCGGTCGCGCCCCTCGAGCAAGCTATTAATCACTGGAATGCAATGATTAATGCGCGCCTGTCTTTGCAAAGGCTAATTGAAGCCACCGGGGCTGTGAAGACCGACACTGTTCAACTGCAGCTTCCCAATCCGAAGCAACGATTCAGCGCTATTCAGGTGGCAATCGGGGCTCCAGCGTCGCGCACGCCAATTCTGCGGGACGTCAATTTTTCCTTGAGAGCCGGCGATGCACTTGCTGTCCTCGGACCATCCGGATCCGGAAAATCAACGCTTGCCAGGGCGCTTGCCGGAGTCTGGCCAACACTGAGTGGCGCAGTTCGTGCCGATGGCGTGGAAATAGATCAATGGAGCGAGCAGAGACGCGGTTCTTTTACCGGCTATCTGCCGCAGAACATTCAGCTCTTCGATGGCACTATCGCGGAAAACATTGCGCGCTTCGACGATAGGGCGAAACCCGACGAAGTGATCGAAGCGGCAAAACGGGCAAACGCTCACGATCTCATCCTCTCATTTTCCGATGGATACGATACGCTTGTTGGAATGGGCGGGCGAGCTCTGTCGGGCGGCGAATTGCAACGGATCGGCCTTGCGCGCGCCTTTTTCCGTAATCCCTTCATCATTGTTCTGGATGAACCCAATTCCAACCTCGACAGCAACGGCGAAAACGCTTTGGAGGAGGCAATTAAGGGGGTTCAGAAGCGTGGTGGGGTTGTTGTGATGGTGACCCACCGCACTCGCTTGATCAACGTTGCGACCAACGTTCTTCTCATCGATCAGGGGCGCCAGATCGCATACGGACCGTCGCAAACTGTCATGTCGAAGATGGCAGCAACACCGTCAAGCCAGATGCCCACGAATGCGCCAACAGCAAGAGGGCCGTCCCATGCCGCAGCCTGACATCAACAATGAAAGCGCTGCGTCACATGCCGCGCTGTCGCTTAAGCGCAATATTACCGTCGCCTTTGCGGTTTTGGGTGTGTTCTTCGGTATTGGTGGGGCTTGGGTGATTTTTACTCAGGTATCCGGCGCGATCATCGCGTCCGGTCGCCTTGCCGTGGATACGAAAGTCAAAAGAGTGCAGCACCCTGATGGCGGCGCCGTTGAAGCCATCTACGTCAAAGACGGAGATCGTGTTTCCGAAGGCCAGCTACTCATGAAGCTCAACGCGACCAACGCGCGTACAGATTATGAGATCAATCGCAAACGGCTCATTGAAGCGCAGGTGCTCGAAGCAAGGCTGCGTGCGGAGCTCTGGGAGAAAACCGACCTTGATCTTCCCGCATCGCTCTCCAGGAAAGAAAACGACGACCTCATCAGGGATGTTATTTCAAATCAGTGGAAGTTGCTTCGCACGCGCATTCAAGGGCTCGCCAGCCGACGAAACCAGCTCTACGCGCAAATCGACCAGTTCGAAAACAGGTACTCGGGACTGCGCCAGGTTCAGGACGCAAACGAAAAACAGCTTACGTTCCTGAACAAGCAAATCGAAGCCCTTGAGGAGCTTCTCGACAAGCAGCTGACATCAGCCTCGCGGGTGTTGACGATCAAAGGCACAAGGGCAAGCCTGCAAGGCGAGATGGGCCGCATCGGTTCGGAAATGATGAGCGTCGAAAACTCAATCAATGAGTTGCGGCTCGAGATAGCCGAACTCAATGAAAACCGCCAATCGGAAGTTCGGGAATTGCTGCAGACGACGCGTGCTGAAATTTCTGAACTCATTGAACTAAGCCGGGCAAGTCGACAGCGGCTGGACAATATCGAAGTCCGGGCGCCCTATTCCGGTATTGTGCATGCAATGCAATTTCACGCCAAAGGTCAGGTGATCCGGACGGGTGATGATGTTCTGCAGATTATTCCCGAGGACGAAACACTGATTGTCGAAGCGATGGTGAGACCGGTTGACATCGATCAGGTCTACATCGGTCAGCCCACACGCCTTCGCATGAGCGCGCTCGACACACGAACGACGCCGGACCTTGAAGCTGAAGTCTCCTACATCTCCGGAGAACTCGTTGAGGATCCACTCACGAGACAGCAAATTTACCGGATTGAGGCGAAGATCGCCGCCGGTGAATATGAAAAGCTTGGAAAACAAGTGCTTCTGCCCGGGATGCCGGCGGAGGTGTTTGTGCAGACATCAAGCCGATCCGTTCTTTCTTATCTCGTCGACCCGCTCACAACACAGATAGCCCGGACGTTTCGAGAATAGACCGGCGATTAACGAAATCGCGATACAACACAGCTACTTTTGACGATCTCGAACCAAATTACGAAAACGACTTCAATTTACCACTACCGAAACTAACAGGGCTCAATCACTGGCTCTTTTCAAAAAGAATTTGACTTGGTTGCAGAAACCGCGTTCGTAACGTTCTTGGTGGAAGCACGTGATGCTTTCCGTTGAGGTGATCCGTCTCGATAGGAACCCGTGGACCGCATAATGGCCGGACAATTCGTAAGCGAAGCAAGACCTGCGCCGGGCGATCCGTCAAACCGGGGTATTCTGATTATCGTAGAAAACCTGCCTGCACCCTTTGATCGCCGGGTTTGGCAGGAAGCCAAAGCTCTTCGTGCAGAAGGCTTTACCGTGTCGATCATTTGTCCGAAAGGGCGTGGGCACGATGCCTCTTATGAATGTCTGGACGACATTCATATCTACCGCCATCCTCTTCCGGTCGATGCGAATGGAGCATTGGGTTACGTCGTCGAGTACGGAACTGCGCTTTTCTGGGAATTCGTGCTGTCCGCAAAGGTCTTCCGACGTCACGGATTCAGCGTGATCCATGCATGCAATCCACCGGATCTGATTTTCCTGATCGCGGCATTCTACAAGATCTTTTTCCGGCGGAAATTCATGTTTGACCAACATGACCTGTGCCCGGAGCTTTTCGAGCTGAAGTTCGGTCGAAAAGGCGCGATGCATCGTATGCTCACTCTTTTCGAACGGCTTACTTTCTTCTTTGCCGATCAAAGTATTGCGACAAACGAAACGTTCAAACGACTTGCTATCGAACGTGGCGGGATGGACGCCGATGATGTGGCGATCGTAAAGAGCTATCCAGACCTCACCAGGTTCGTAAAGGTCCCCCTCAATCGTGACCTGAAAGGCCGGTTCGAGAAGACCATTGGCTATGTGGGGATCATGGGAAGTCAGGACGGGATCGACA
The DNA here is from genome assembly GCA_039180865.1 of Pseudomonadota bacterium. Taxonomy (GTDB): domain Bacteria; phylum Pseudomonadota; class Alphaproteobacteria; order Rhizobiales; family JACESI01; genus JBCDCU01. The sequence continues at coordinate 6,554 of JBCDCZ010000185.1, forward strand.
TTCTTGTTCGCGCGATGCATCACATTGTCAATGCGCGCGGTCGCACGGATATCGGCTGTGTTCTGATTGGCGACGGTGCTGAAATCGACAGTCTCAAAGCGCTCTGTAATGAGCTTGGAATGGACGATTACATCCGCTTTACAGGGTATATGAGCGGGCATCCATTGCTTGAGAACCTTTGCACGGTCGATATCGGCGTCATTCCCGACCCGCCAAGCCCCTGTAACGACAAGCTCTCGATGAACAAAGTCTTCGAGTACATGGCTCTCGGCATTCCATTTGTGCAATTCGATCTGCCCCAGGCACGAAGCGAGGCACGGGATGCTGCGTTGGTGGCACCGGAGTCGACCCCCCAATCCCTGGGCGACACAATGATAACTTTACTCGATGACGAGACCTCACGCGCCAGAATGAGTGCTTATGGGTACGAACGCGCGCACCGTGAATTCCAGTGGGACATAGAAAAGCAGACTTTGGTGAAGGCCTATCACAAGCTGCTGAACACAGCGCCCAGTAAGGCACTAGACAGTGTCGACGGAACCACTCAAAGAATGGCAAAAGGTTGATTCACGCGCGTCCAAATTCGTCATCGATACGAATGATGTCGTCTTCTCCAAGATAAGAGCCGATCTGAACCTCAATTACTTCGAGGCGGATCTTTCCTGGATTTCCAAGGCGGTGAACCGCGCCGAGGGGGATATACGTGGATTGATTTTCACTCAGAATCTCAACCCGACCATCGATCGTCACTTCGGCTGTTCCTGTAACGACCACCCAATGCTCTGAGCGATGGTGGTGTTTTTGGAGCGAAAGCCGGGCGCCCGGCTCAACAAAAAGACGCTTTATCTGGAAGCGATCCCGTTTCAGCATGGACGTATAGCCACCCCAAGGCCGCAGGGTGAGTTTATGTTCATCCGCCAAATGAGACAGCGACGGGTCTGTTTTGAGAGAATCAACCACCGACTTTACGGCTTGAGAACGATCGAGCGGACTGATGAGAACCGCGTCATCCGTTACAATGATCGCGAGATCGTTAATCCCAACCGCCGCGACAGTTGGACCTTCCGAAACGATCAGATTGTCATGCGCGTCGATTAGCAACGTGTCACCGCGAACAGCATTATTGGCGCCGTCCCGCGGATAAGCCTCGTGCAGAGCTGCAAAGGTTCCAAGGTCCGACCATTCCAGGTCCACTGGACATACGGCCGATTTGGCAGTCCTTTCAAAAAGCGCATAATCGATGGAGACCGAACGCATTTCCAGAAAGGGCTCATGGGCAAGTCGGGTGAAATCCAAATCTCTGGTTGCCTCTTCGACGGATTGCCTCGCCAGTTGGCACATGTCGGGTTCCAGTGATGCCAGTTCTTCCAAAAAAGAACCGGCGGCAAATACAAACATGCCGGAATTCCAGGAGTAGCGACCCGTTTCGAGGAATGCATTTGCTGTTTCCGGATCAGGCTTTTCTACAAACCGATGAACCCGGAAGATACCATCACAACCGACAATCGCTTCGCCAGCCTCTATGTAACCGTAACCAGTCTCCGGCCGCGTCGCCTTTATTGAGAAGGTGACAAGATAGCCATCGTTTGCAGCATTTGCTGCAGCCAGAGTGCTCTTTTCAAACTCAGGTCCCGTTTCAATCAAATGATCGCAAGGCATGATGTGAAGGACAGCGTCGGAGCCGCCCAATTCCGTGCAAAATGACGCAGCCGCAGCGAGCGCGGGTGCGGTGTTGCGGGCTTCGGGTTCCAGCAAGATCGCTGCAATTGGAAGTCCGGTTTCAGCAGCTTGTTGCGCTGCTAGAAATCGGTGGCGTTCATTCGCTATAACAACTGGCTTGGTATAGATGCCCGCTTCGGCGCACCGCTTCAGAGTAAGCTGATACAAGCTGCCGCTCTCATCAAACTCCATGAATTGCTTGGGAAAATCCCTTCGCGATAGCGGCCATAGTCGCGTTCCAGACCCGCCGGCGAGAATGATCGGGATAATCGCCATACTAGGACCGCCTCAATGACATTGTTCTTCCTTACACCCTTGGTAACGGAGAACGATGGCCGTGTGAAGATGAATGGGACGGGCGGAAATGAGGGCGTAATGCGCAGCGGTTTGACGGGAATTTCCTGTCTTAACTTAACCGGATTATTTTGAACTGCCCCGGTTTCGCCATATTGCAAAATGTGCGAAAGATAGCCCCGTTAGGATTTTGGTAAGAAAAACTACGGTGTGAGCCGATAAAAATGTCAGCGTATTCCTACGAACAAGAAAAGCGCCCGATTGGCGCCGAAACCTTTGCGGGACCAGCCCTTTTCATCCTTTGCGTCGTGTGTGCCATCCCGCTTTTCTGGGACGGGCTA
>JBCDCZ010000186.1:0-8893 GCA_039180865.1 Pseudomonadota bacterium
GATATGATGCGCGTCACCCGAACGGGGCGGCGTTTTGGGATGCCCGTTTAACGGACTTTTTGATCGAATACCAGCCCCGATAAGAACCAATCAGATGTGCCGGCCTGTTCTCAATTCCTAGGCGATATCTCGGTATACCGAGAAGATGGCGGCAAAGTCGTCCGCTTTCAAGCTTGCGCCGCCTACAAGTGCACCGTCCACGTGATCGACCGCCATCAATTCAGCGGCATTCCCAGGTTTGACGGATCCGCCATACACGATCCGCACATTTTCACCGGTCGCGCCGTAATGGTTGAGGAGGTGCGTGCGGATCGCGCTGTGCATATCCGCGACATCGTCAGGGGTCGGCGTCAGGCCGGTACCGATCGCCCAAACCGGTTCATAGGCAATCACAATATCATTGGCTCCGGCTTCCCGCGGAAGCGAGCCCGTGACCTGTGAAAGGACGACCTCTTCGGCGCGGCCTGCTTCCCGGATTTCGCGCGTTTCTCCAACACAAATAATGGCTTGGGCACCTGCACGAACGGCAGCAGAGGCTTTGGCTTGAACGAGATCATCTGTTTCGCCGTGATCCTGGCGCCGTTCCGAATGGCCCACAATAATTGCAGACGCACCAGCATCCACCAACATTTCTGCAGATAGGTCACCCGTATGCGCTCCGCTTTCCTTAACATGACAATCCTGAGCACCCACTGATGTTCGTCGGACTCGCTGACGAACAGCCTGGATTAGAGTCGCTGGCGGGCAAATCATGACATCAACTTTATCGGAAACCGCATCGCCAGCGATCTCCATTAGGTTGATTTCCTCCAGCGCACTTTTCAAGCCGTTCATTTTCCAGTTACCGGCTACCAGAGGCTTTCTCATAACGACGTTGACCCTTCCCATTCAAACCGCAGTGAAAAACGCTTATCAGAACGTTTCTGTGATTGAAAACCGCAGTCATACCATTATGCCGGTAAGTTGACTGCGAAACCCGATACACCGTATTGCTCATGCAGAAAATCGGTCGACGGATCATTTGGAAAGGTTGACGCGCTGTGCTGACAGTTTTGAAGAGACTTGCTGGAACCTGGGTTGCGAAAGCCCTGCTCGGAGTATTGGTCCTGAGCTTCGCGGTCTGGGGGATCACAGGGGCGTCGTTCAACTTCGCAACCGGCACCGTCGCAAGTGTTGGATCCACAAACATCCGGGCGAGCGATTTTCAGCGCGAATTCGCACTTGAGATCGAGACCCTGGGTCGACAGGCTGGTAGGCGGCTGACAGTCCAACAAGCACGCCAATTCAATCTCGACCGCCAGGTGCTTTTCCGCTTGATCAACCAGGCTGCTCTTGATGACCAGGCAAAAAGCTTCGGCCTTGGCGTATCCACTGAAGAAATGGATCGCTTTTTGATTGAAAACGAGAGCCTGCGCGGAACCAACGGTCAGTTCGATCCGTTCTTATTCCGACAGCTTCTGATCAGTCAGGGACTGTCGGAGAAAGACTATTTTGAAGAACTCGATCGGAACCTGGAACGTCAACAACTCGTGGATGCGCTTGTCAAAGACATCGCGGTTCCTGACGCGCTTCTTTCAGCACTCGGCGCTTATCGCAATGAACGGCGTACCGTTTCCTTTATCGCACTCGATGAGCGGGACATTGCCCCTGTGGGAGAACCGGATACCGCCGCATTGGAAAACTATTTTGAGACCAATCAGTCCCGTTATAGGGCTCCTGAGTACCGTGCCCTCACGTTTATCCATATCGACGAGGAAAGCTTAAGCGCGGCTGCCAGCATTACCGACGAAGACGCCCGAAAGTATTACGAGGACAACAAGGACCGATACACCCAACAAGAACGTCGCGAGATCCGTCGCATTACCTTCGATACGCTAGCGGAAGCAACAGTAGCCGCCGAAGCGATCTCTGGTGGGGAAACCTTCGACGACCTTATGGCTGACCGCGGCCTGACCGCGACTGATGTTACGCTCGGAACGCTCGCCAAAGGTGGCGTTCTCGATACAAAACTGGCCGACGCTGCTTTTGCGCTCGGTCTGAACGAGACCAGTGGCGTGGTGAGCGGCGATTTCGGTCCGGTTATCGTGAACATTGCAGCCATTGAGCCAGCCGGTGTGACGTCTTTTGACGAGGCCAGCGCTGAGATCAAACAATTTCTGGCCCAGGGCGAGACAAACAGGGTTTTGACGGACACGGTCGATGCCATTGAAGACGCGCGGGCGGAAGGCGCGACCTTCGAAGAGATCTCAACCAGAATGAATGTCTCGCTTACAAAAATCGAGGCCGTGGCGCGCGACGGCTCGGATCGCAACGGCAACCAGATCAGCGACCTTCCTGCCCGCAACAACCTTCTCGAAGAGGCATTTGCAACCGATGTCGGCGTTGAAAATGATCTGATCGAAATCGGCCGCACCGGTTATGTCTGGTTCGAAGTCACCGAAATCGAAACCGCCCGCGACCGGACGCTTGAGGAGGTTCGCATCCGAGCCATTGAAAATTGGAAGGCGTTTGAAGTTGAAAAGGCCGTAAGCGCCCGGGCACAGGAGCTATTGGAGAGGATCGGCAGCGACACACCGTTGCGCATAGTGGCGGAAGAGGAAAACCTGATCGTTCTGACCGTTGAAGAGGTTGAACGGGGCAGGCCATCTCAAGGGCTCCCGACGGATGCCGTTGAAGCAGCCTTCCAGGGGCCGCTCAATCATAGTGCCGTTACAGGTGGCGAACGTCCAGGGAATTCAATCATCCTTCAGGTAACTGGCGTTGAAGCCGGAACGGGAACAGTGGAAGATCGGCAGATACCGGCGATCCGCGAAGCCTTCCAGAACGATATTCTCGGTGTTTACATCAGCCTTGTCCGAAACCGCGAGGGCACAACAGTCAACGAGAATGCTTTCCAGGCAGCGGTTGATTTCCGCGGCCGCCAGGGTGGTCCGCACGGCGGATATTGATGCATTGACAATTCAACCAGATCGCGCCGCTTTCGCCGCGAGTTTTCAAAACGGCGAGGCACAACTCGTTTTTACACGGCTTGTGGCAGACCTTGAAACACCGGTCTCCGCAATGCTGAAACTGTCCAAAGACCGTGACAATTGTTTCCTGCTGGAATCCGTCGAAGGTGGTGCCGCGCGCGCCCGATATTCGATTATCGGCATCGATCCCGATGTCATCTTTCGCGTCCATGGCGAAACAGCGGAAATTAATGAAAACGCGATGAATTCCAAAAGCAGCTTTGAGCGTTGCGATGCATCGGTTTTCGACGCCCTTCGCAGTCTTATAGCCACCTCCCGGGTCACGCTGCCGGAAGCTCTGCCGCCAATGGCAAGTGGCGTCTTCGGATATCTTGGCTATGACACGGTTCGGCTGATCGAGAACCTTCCGGACATCAATCCCGATCCGATCGGTCTCCCGGATGGTGTCATGATCCGGCCGACCCTCGTTGTCATTTTCGACAATGTGAAAGACGAAATCACAATCGTAACGCCGGTCCGGCCTGCGAATGAAACATCGGAGGAGAACGCATGGAAGGCAGCCAATGAGAGGCTCTCTTCCGTAATCGACCGGCTCAATCAGCCGATTGACAAAACAGCGCCCGCAGCAGATCGGACTAGCGAAATTGCCATTTCCTCGAACACCACGCACAACGAATATATCGGCATGGTGCAACAGGCGAAAGAGTACATCGCTGCAGGCGACATCTTCCAGGTTGTGCTCGGACAACGGTTTGAGGCCCCCTTCCCGCTTCCTCCCTTTGCTCTTTACCGGGCTTTGAGGCGGACAAATCCGGCGCCGTACCTTTTCTTCCTCAAATATGACGGGTTTTCCGTGGCAGGCTCGAGCCCCGAAATCCTGGTCCGAGTGCGCGATGGCGAGGTCACTATCCGGCCAATCGCCGGGACAAGACCGCGTGGCGCGAGCGCCAGCGAAGACCGCGCTTTATCAGAAGATTTGTTGAGCGATCCGAAGGAACGGGCGGAACATCTCATGCTGCTCGATCTTGGTCGCAATGATGTCGGTCGCGTCGCGGAAATCGGCAGCGTTACCGTGACCGACAGTTTTTTCATCGAGTACTACAGCCACGTCATGCATATCGTGTCGAATGTGACGGGCAAGCTCGACACCGCCCACGACATGGTCGATGCGCTCTCGGCCGGTTTTCCCGCCGGGACGGTATCCGGGGCGCCGAAAGTCCGTGCCATGGAGATCATCGATGAACTTGAGCGCGAAAAGCGAGGCATTTACGCCGGCTGCGTTGGCTATTTCACCGGTGATGGGGATATGGACACGTGTATTGTTCTTCGCACAGCAATCGTAAAAGATGGCCGAATGTATGTGCAGGCTGGCGCCGGTATTGTTGCCGATTCCGTCCCGCAAAGCGAGTATGAGGAATGCGTCAACAAAGCCAAGGCGCTGTTTCGGGCGGCAGAGGAAGCCGTTCGTTTCGCAAGCGACGAGAAGACGGCAGTTTAGGGGGTAATCGTGCGCGTTCTGGTGATCGATAATTACGACAGTTTCACCTACAACCTCGTTCATTACCTGGGTGAACTGGGCGCGGCGATAACAGTGAAACGCAATGACGATCTCACCTCCGACGATGCCCTTGCAATGGCATCCGACGCCATTGTGCTTTCACCGGGTCCCTGCACGCCGAATGAAGCCGGCATCTGCCTTGATCTGATCGAAAAAGCCAACGGAAAAGTGCCGATTCTTGGCGTCTGTCTCGGTCATCAATCGATTGGACAAGCCTATGGCGGTACCGTTCTGAGAGCGAACGACTTGATGCACGGCAAAGTGAGCACGATCGACCATACCGGTTCGGGCCTTTTTGACGGTGTCCGCAAACCGTTGCGAGTCACGCGCTATCATTCTCTGACAATCGAGCCCGACAGCGTTCCCGACTGCCTGACCGTCACCGCTTCGGCGTCTGACGGAACCATCATGGGTCTCTCCCATAAGACCGATCCGGTCCATGGCGTCCAGTTTCACCCGGAAAGCATAGCCTCGGAAGACGGTCATAAACTGTTGCGAAATTTTCTCGATCTTGCAAAAAGCGGCAACCGATCGCGCGAGAGAGAAATGGAAGAGCATGACGGGTGATATAAAGCCTATCCTGGCAAAACTCGGAGATGGCAAAAGCCTTGAGCGCGAGGAGGCCCGAGCCGCATTCGACATTATGATGTCCGGCGAGGCGACCCCCTCTCAAATTGCAGGTCTCTTAATGGCGCTTCGGGTTCGCGGCGAAACCGTCGACGAACTGATCGGCGCGGTGACCACAATGCGCGCCAAAATGCTCCGGGTTGCAGCTCCGGAAGACGCACTCGACATTGTCGGTACGGGCGGTGACGGATCGGGTACCTACAACATTTCAACCTGCTCAGCCTTTGTTCTTGCAGGCGGTGGCGTACCGATCGCAAAACACGGAAACCGCGCGATGTCATCGAAATCCGGTGCCGGCGATGTCCTCGCCGCTCTCGGCATCAACCTTGAAATCGGACCGGAAAAAATCGCTGAATGCATCGAAAAAGCCGGTATCGGGTTTATGTTTGCGCCGGCCCACCATGCCGCAATGCGGTTTGTCGGACCGTCACGGGTTGAGCTTGGCACGCGAACGATTTTCAATCTGCTGGGCCCAATGTCCAACCCGGCAGGCGTCAACCGTCAGATGATTGGTGTCTTTTCGCCAAAGTGGCTTTCCGCCATGGCGGAAACCCTGAAAGCTCTGGGCTCGACCGACCTTTGGATTGTGCACGGAGACGGCGGGCTTGATGAGATTTCTATCAGCGGTCCGACCAATGTCGTAAGCCTCAAAGATGGAGCCATCGATTCCTTCGCCGTCGCACCTGAAGATGCCGGATTGGAGCGTGCTCCGCTCTCAGCAATCAAGGGGGGCGATGCCGACCATAATGCTGCGGCACTGAGAGCGGTCCTCGGTGGTGAAAAAAGCGCCCATGCAGATACGGTTCTATTGAACGCGGGCGCCGGTTTCGTTGTTTCTCGCAAGGCCGAAACCCTTGCCGAAGGTGTTGCTCTAGCGCGTGCCAGCATCGCTTCCGGTAACGCATCGGCTTCGCTTGAGAAACTTGTTGAAGTCTCGAATGCCCCTTAACGGATTTGATTGACGGGATTTGTTGAATTGAGTGACACATTGGCAAGAACCGATATCCTCAAGAAGATCGAAGCGTATAAGCGCGAGGAGATTTCGGCTGCAAAAACGTCCGTGCCCCTTTCAGAACTGCAGGACCGGATTGCGGCATTCAGCGATGAGCCCCGCGGATTTGTTGATGCGCTGAGAGCCAAACAGGCAGCTGGTGACTATGCTCTGATCGCCGAAATCAAAAAAGCCAGCCCATCAAAGGGTTTGATCCGCGCTGATTTTGATCCTCCAGCCCATGCCCGCGCATACGAAATGGGTGGCGCGGCATGTTTGTCTGTTTTGACGGACGGTCCCTCGTTTCAGGGAAAACCGGACTTCCTAACTAACGCGCGCGCTGCAACGGGTCTGCCGGCTCTCCGAAAAGACTTCCTGTTTGAACCCTACCAGGTCTTCGAGGCGCGTGCCTGGGGCGCAGATTGTATTTTGATCATCATGGCAAGCGTCACTGACGAAGAAGCAGCCGCGCTTGAAGAGACCGGTTTTGCTCTTGGAATGGATGTGCTTGTCGAAGTCCATGACGAGGCGGAACTTGAACGAGCCCTCAAGCTGAAATCTCCACTTCTTGGCATCAACAACCGGAACCTCAAAACATTTGAGGTGAGCCTTGAAACCTCGAAACGACTTGCCGCGCTCGTGCCCGAAGATAAGCTCCTGGTTGGCGAAAGCGGGATCTTCACCTCGGACGATACCGCTGAACTCGAACTATCGGGCATAACGGCATTCCTGGTCGGCGAGAGCCTGATGCGGGCAGACGACATAACGGCTGCAACTCTAGAGCTTCTAAAGAGAAAGACCTGACAATGCCTGAACGGAGCACAAAGCTGACGCACATTGCCGAGGACGGTTCCGCCAACATGGTCGATGTCGCCGAAAAGTCGGTGACGACACGGGTCGCCCGTACCGAAGGCGCCGTTGTCATGAAGCCAGAGACGCTTGAGATGATCGTGAGCGGCAATGCCAAGAAGGGTGACGTGCTCGCCACTGCGCGCCTTGCGGGCATTATGGCTGCAAAAAAGACATCAGACCTCATTCCCCTTTGCCATCCCCTCGCCCTCACGAAAGTAAGCGTTGATATCACCCCGGACACGGATTTGCCCGGTCTGCGAATTGAAGCCATGGCGAAATGCGAGGGGAAAACAGGCGTCGAAATGGAAGCCTTGACGGCTGCTTCCGTTGCCTGTCTCACAGTCTACGATATGGCAAAAGCCGTCGATCGCTCGATGACGATCACGGGTATCAGGCTTATGGAAAAATCGGGGGGTGTCTCTGGCGACTTCGTCGCTGATGACCTAGAGCCCAAGATCGGGACCTGAAATCGATGCTCGTACCGGTCGATGAGGCAGTTTCACGGGTTCTGAAAGCAGCCCGACTAAACAAGGCAATCTCACTCCCCCTTCATGATGCGGATGGATATAGGCTGGCGGAGGATGTCGCTGCGACACGCACCCAGCCTCCCTTCGCGGCTTCTGCGATGGACGGCTACGCTGTGCGTCGAGCCGATCTCGACGAAGGCACCGTCTTAAAGGTCATTGGTGAGGCGGCGGCGGGTCACAGCTTTTCGCAGTCATTGGGCACGCGAGAGGCGGTCAGGATTTTCACCGGTGCACCCCTTCCGGATGGAGCCGATACGATCCTTATCCAGGAAGACGCTGAAACATCCGGGCAAAATGAAATAATACCGAAGTCGCTTCCAAAACATGGCGACTATGTCCGCCCGGCGGGTATGGACTTTGCCGAGAATGAAACACTGCTCAAAAAGGGAACGCGGCTGAATTTCCAGTCGCTTTCACTTGCAGCGGCTATGAACCTTCCGAACCTTCCCGTGTTTGAGAAACCGCGCGTTGGCATCGTGTCGAATGGCGACGAACTTGTGGTTCCCGGAGGATCTCCCGGTCCGGACCAGATTATTTCGTCAAACGCATTCGGCGTCGCGAGCCTCATTCGCGAAAACGGCGGTGTTGCAATCGACTATGGCATTGCGCCCGATAGGCCCGAGGCAATACGCGCATCGTTTGAAGGCGCGCGGAAGGATGGCTCAGACGTGATCGTAACCTTAGGCGGCGCATCCGTCGGTGATCATGACCTTGTCCGGCCAGTTCTCCTCGATATGGGGGCTGAATTAGACTTCTGGAAAATCGCCATGCGGCCGGGCAAACCTTTCATGTTCGGGTTACTCGACGGCGTTCTTATTCTCGGTATGCCCGGCAATCCGGTTTCCAGTCTTGTTTGCAGCATCTTGTTCCTGAAACCCCTGCTCCTCGCCATGCAGGGCGACGATCCAACTTTCAAAGTCTTCAAAGCGGCACTCACGCGCCCATTGCCGAAAAACAGCCACCGTCAGGGTTATCTTAGAGCGACAGTCGACTTTTCCGGGAAGGGATATCAGGCTTCGCCATTTGACCAGCAAGACAGTTCGATCCTGACTGTCCTCGCTCAAGCGAACGCTCTCGTTATCCGACCACCCAATGCAGTAGCTGCAGCAGCGGGCGAAGAATGTGAATTCGTCTGGCTCTGAGAAGACCAGCTTTCAAGTCTCAAAATTAACCGTGTATCGAGTTATTGAGGGATGAGAACAAATGGTCAGCAAATCTTTCAAACTTAGCGACATACGGTCACAGTTTCTTAACGCTTGCAGAACAGAATTAGAACAAGTATAAATGTTCTAGTTTTGTCCGCCCAAGATTCGGGAGCACAGCGCCAAATGCTTACGCGAAAACAGCACGAACTGCTCATGTTCATCAA
>JBCDCZ010000187.1:0-8882 GCA_039180865.1 Pseudomonadota bacterium
CTTTAGAGGAAAATCCTCGTAAAATTACCCATTTGCGCCATTGCTCTTGAGACACTTCCGGCCTATTTTCCGGCCATCGATTGACCGGCCATACAGCCGCAAACCTGGAGAGAGAATTCATGGCTTTCGAACTTCCCGACCTGCCTTACGCCTACGATGCGCTTGCCCCTTATATGTCGGCCGAGACGCTCGAATTTCACCACGACAAGCACCACAACGCCTATGTCACGGCAGGCAACGGCATGATCGAAGGCACTGACTACGCTTCGATGAGCCTGGAAGATGTCTGCGTGAAGTCGCACAAGGATAATCCCGGCCTCTTCAATCAGGCTGGGCAGCACTTCAACCACATACATTTCTGGAACTGGATGAAGCCGAATGGCGGTGGTGCTATTCCGGGCAATCTCGAAGCAAAGATCAAAGAAGATCTCGGTTCTGTCGATGCATTCCGCGATGCCTTCATTAAAGCCGGAATGACCCAGTTCGGTTCTGGTTGGTGCTGGCTTGCAATGGAAAACGGCAAACTCGAAGTGATGAAAACGCCGAACGGCGAAAACCCGCTCGTTCATGGCGCTGTGCCACTTCTCGGCTGCGATGTCTGGGAGCATTCCTACTACATCGATTACCGCAATGCGCGGCCGAAATACCTCGAAGCATTCTTCGACAATCTTGTGAACTGGGACTATGTCGCGGAACTTTTCGAGAAGGCGTCTTAATTTAAGGACGACAGCTGGATCTGGCAAAAAAGCGAATAAAAAAGGGCCGCATGCGGCCCTTTTTTTTAGGATTGTCCGGTGATTTTGAGTGCGAAAGCGTATTCCTGGGCGGTTTCCTTCAAACTGTCGAAACGCCCGGACGCACCGGAGTGACCTGAATCCATATGGATTTTTAGTAGGAGCGGATTGGCATCCGTCTTCTTGTCCCGCAAGGTCGCGACCCATTTTGCCGGTTCCCAATAGGTCACGCGCGGGTCAGTCAGCCCGCCAAGTGCGAAAATCGGCGGATAATCCTTTTCTTCCACATTATCGATGGGAGAATAGGAGGCGATCATCCGGTAATCGTCTTCGCTCATGATCGGATTTCCCCATTCCGGCCATTCCGGCGGGGTAAGCGGTAGCGTGTCATCGAGCATTGTCGTCAATACATCGACAAAGGGAACAGCCGCGATGACGCCGCCGAAAAGATCACCACGCATATTCGTGACGGCACCCATCAGCATACCGCCGGCAGAGCCGCCATTGGCGATAATGTTACCGTTCGACGTATACCCCTCTGCGATCAGATGTTCTCCGGCTGCGATAAAGTCCTTGAACGTGTTGGTCTTTTTCTGCCGTTTTCCGGTCTTGTACCATTCATCGCCAAGCTCCATGCCGCCACGGATATGCGCGATCGCATAGACAAAGCCACGGTCTACCAGGGAAAGCCTGCTAGTTGAGAACGAGGCTGGCATGGAAATGCCGTAGGAACCGTAACCATAAAGAAGAAGCGGCGCGCTGCCGTCGAGCGAGGTCGTCCGGCGATAAAGAAGGCTCACCGGCACCAAAATACCATCATGGCTCTTGGCATGGATGCGCCGGGTGACATAGTCCGCTGGATTATGGCCGGATGGTACTTCCTGTTCCTTGCGCAAGACGCGTTCCCGGCTTTCCATGTCATAATCATAGGTTTGCGCCGGGGTCGTCATGGACGAATAGGTGAACCGAATTACGGTTGTATCGTATTCATAGCCGCCACCAAGACCGAGCGAATAGGCTTCTTCATCAAAGGCAATCGCGTGGTCTTCATTGTCTGAGAGCCTGCGGATCATGATGCGCGGCAGGGCATTGCGGGTTTCGAGCCAAACCAGATGGTTCTTGTAAGTGCCCATGGTTTTGATGAGCCGCCCGGGCTCATGGGGCAGGTAATCGCTCCACTTCTCAGGTGCCGGGTCATCGACGGGAGCGGTCACGAGTTTGAAATCGGCGGCGCCATCGGCGTTTGTCAGAATGACGAAACGTCCATCATCAAGATCGTCGAGCGAGTATTCCAGCTCTTCAACCCGTTCCGCCACAAGCTTTGGAGCGCTATCGGGCTGATCAGCATCAATCAGCCAGACTTCCGATGTCTGATGGTCATGACTCTCGATCGTAATGAACCGATCAGCCGATGTCTTTCCGAGACCGACGAAGAAGCCTGGATCGGATTCCTCGAAAATCAGTTCATCCTTTTCAACCGGCTCGCAGATCCGGTGCCTGAATACTTTTGATGGGCGATGGTTCTCATCCTGAAGCACATAAAAGAATGATTGCGAGTGATTGTCCCAGACACCGCCGCCAGTTGTGTTGACGATCGTGTCGTCGAGATCTTCGCCGGTTTCAAGGTTCCGGACTTTCAGCGTGTAATATTCAGATCCCTTGTCATCGAATGACCAAAGCCCCAGTTTGTGGTCCAACGCGTGCATAAGCCCACCGAGCCGGAAATAGGCTTTTCCCTCAGCGAGTTGGTCACCGTTGAGCAGAACCGTTTCCGCGCTGCCGTCGCGCTTTGAACGCAGGAAATGCGGATGCTGTCCGCCCTCTACGTACCTTAGGAAATAGGCGTAGGGCCCGTCCGGGCTTGGAACGGATGAATCATCTTCCTTGATCCGGCCCTTCATCTCCTGAAACAGCGTTTCCTGAAGGGATTCGGTATCTTTGAAGTAGGTATCGGTGAAGCTGTTTTCTGCTTCGAGATAAGCCCTGATATCAGCCGGAAGCGCCTGCGGATCCTGCATGACTTCCTGCCAGTTGTCGGCTTTGAGCCAGTGGTACGGATCGTCGCGGCTGATACCGTGATGCGTGCTTTCAACCGGTCTTTTTTCAGCAACCGGCGCGGACTGAGGATTGGTGAGTGTTTCGGTCATGACGCATCATTGGGTTCGAAGGTCATCGCGTGACCGTTCATGCAATAACGCTGCCCGGTTGGCTGGGGACCATCCGGAAACACATGGCCCAGATGGGCATCGCACTTCGCGCAGCGCACTTCCGTGCGAACCATAAAGAAAGATCTGTCGGTGTATTCTGCGACGGAATCATCGTTCAATGGTGCGAAAAAACTTGGCCATCCAGTGCCCGATTCAAACTTCGTGGCACCTTCAAACAACGGGTTTCCGCAGCACACACAGGCATAGGTGCCGTCCGCTTTCTGATGAAGATGCGGTCCGGTGTGTGGCCGCTCCGTACCGTGTTTTCGGGTGATACGGTACTGTTCAGGTGAGAGTTGCTGTTGCCACTCCTTGTCGGATTTTTTGATTTCGACGTTCGGATTGGGTTTCGCCATGGTGAATCCTCGTTGATTTTCGTCCAACACATAGGCCCGAAAGCTCAATTGGCCAAGCCTGACAAATTCAAAGAGACGTTAGGATGTGTATCGTGCAGAAACACGCTTGCCATGTGCGGCCCCATCTCTTAGCTTCTCGCCCAACCAGCCCTGCTCTGCTCGTCGGAGGGGTTCAGCTCGTCTTGCCACACCCCGTGCGCCGCCTTTCTTTCAGGCTATGCCGTTTCGGCAACCCGCACTGCCCAGGTTCACTACGAATCGGCTAGGGGATTAGAACGCTTAATCGGAGGGCGTCCGCGGAATGTTACATTCACCGGTTCGTTTCGTAATACTGTCTCTGCTTCTCTACGCGGTCTGGCTGTTGTTATCTGGCGTCTATATTCCCCGGTTGCTTATCAAGGGTGCACTCATCTGCGTGGTAGTCGCTTACGTGGTTGATAGAGTGCGCCTCCTCGACAATGAAGGCTTGCCGCTTGAGCTTCTTCCCCGGGCCGTTCTGTATTGGTCATGGCTCGCTATCGAGATCGTTAAGTCCGCGCTTAACGTAACGCGCATCATTATCAGCCCATCTTTGCCGATATCACCAACGGTTATCGTCTTTCGACCTTCGCAAAAAACGGATGTCGGCCTTGCAACGCACGGAAACTCTATCACATTGACGCCAGGGACAATTACCACGGGCATTTCAAAATCGAGGAATACGATCGAAGTCCATGCAATCGAACGCAACGGCGCTGCCGGCTGTGTCGATAGCGTGATGGATCGTCAGGTTTCGAACTTCGAGCGCGCGCTCGTCGGGAAAGGTGAGTGAATGTTTGTTGTCGCGATGATCGCAGTTCTGATTGCTTTGGCGCTCGCCGTTTTTCGCGCGCTTGCGGGCCCGAATGTTTTCGATCGGGTGCTTGCGGCAAACTTCATTGGCGTGCTTGCCATTCTTCTTCTTGCCGTTCTCGGCTTCTTGAACGGGCGGCCCGAATTTCTTGACGTTGGCCTTGTATACGCCTTTCTCAATATTGTCGGGACCTACGCCGTTCTAAAGTTCTTTCGGTATGGAGCGCTCGGCGGAGAAGCACCTCCCGAAGAAGCGCTCGATGAGCGCAAAGGCGCCAGCGGGGTGCACGAGATCTGATGCCGCCGTTTGCCGATCTCATATCCTGGGTAATGATTTGTGCGGGCAGCTTCTTTCTTGTTGTCGGTGCGATTGGGCTGGTGCGGATGCCGGACGTCTTCACGCGGATGCACGCCGTTTCGGTTGCTGAGACACTCGGCGTCGGGCTCTTGCTCGGTGGATTGATGATCCAGGCGGGCCTTACGCTTGTCACCTTCAAACTTGCCCTCCTTTTCTTCCTGATCTTCTTCACGTCCCCGGTGGCAAGCCACTCGATTGCAAGAGCGGCGATGGCTGATGGTGTGAAGCCGATCCTTTCGGGTCCCGAAATTGATGCTCGCACCGGGCGCCTTCTTCCTGCGGGCGAGAAAGATCCGAAAATCGTCACCCCGATTGACGCAGGCGAAGCAGAAAGCTCGGCTTCCGTATTGGTGTCCGGCGGCTACCGTGACGAGGACGACAAGGAGGGTCCGAAGAATGTCTGAGGCACTCATAAACATGGTGCTCCTGACGCTTCTGGCAGTGATCACCATTGGTGTTGTGCGGGCCCGCAACCTTTTTGGGGTCGTTATCCTTTCGGGGATTTACTCCTTTTTGATCGCATCGGTCATGATGGTTCTCGATGCGCCCGATGTGGCGATGACGGAAGCCTCGGTCGGCGCGGGAATTTCGACGGTCTTGATGCTCGGCGTTCTGTATCTGACCAAAACCCATGAGAGCGTTCCAAACACAACATCCTACGCGCCTTTCTTCGTGGCGGCGGCGGTTTTTGCGATGCTCGTCTACGGAACCATAGACCTTCCGCCCTTCGGGTCCGCAGATCAGCCGATCAATACGCATGTCGGCCCGGATTATCTGGCGCGCGCCTTCAAGGAAACCGGCATTCCGAACGTGGTAACGGCGGTCCTTGCAAGTTACCGGGGGTTTGACACGTTGGGCGAAGCTGCGGTCGTCTTCACGGCGGGGATCGGGATCATGATGCTCCTGCGCCGCCGCAAAAAAGCCGGTGAAGACGGGGAGGCAGAGAAGTAATCCATGCGCCTTGACGTCATTCTCCGCATCATCACGAAGCTTCTGCTTCCTTTCATGCTGATGTTCGCCCTTTTCGTCCATTTCCACGGGGACTTCAGCCCCGGCGGCGGCTTTCAGGCGGGCGTGATCATCGCCGCAGCAGTGGTCTTTCATGCGCTTGTTTTCGGGCTTTATCCAACCCAGAAGATCGTGCCGATGTGGTTTGCGGAATTGTTGATGCCGCTTGGCGTTGCGATCTACACCGGCGTCGGATTTCTCACCATGGCGCTGGGCGAAAACTTCCTTGGTTACAACGTTCTCTATTTCGATCCGAAATACGCTCAAGAACGCGGTGTGATTTGGATTGAGGTTGGCATTTTGACGACTGTCTCGGGGACAATGATATCGATTTTCTATGCCTTCGCCGGGCGCGGACGCCAAAAATAGGCTTGGGTGATCACTGATAATGCTCGAAGATATCGTCAATTATTACAATTACTTCATCACGCTGTTCTTGATGAGTGCGGGGCTCTACATCGTCGTTGCACGCGGGAACATGGTGAAGAAGCTGGTTGGTCTGGGCCTCTTCCAGACCTCGGTTTACCTACTCTACCTCTCGCCCGGAAAGATCCTCGGAGGAACACCGCCAATCCTCGGTGAAGGTTTCACCGTGTTCGCCAACCCGCTCCCGCATGTCTTGATCCTGACAGCGATCGTGGTGGGCGTTGCAACGCTGGCGCTTGGACTTGCGCTCGTCGTGCGTATCAACGAGGCCTTCGGGACCATCGAGGAGACCGAGATCTTCGAGAACGGCAGCGAGGTCGATCCGCCGGAGCCCGACAATAAGGCGGGAGGGCTCTAACGTGGCGGCAGGACCGGTCGAAGTCGGAAGCTTTAATTTTATGGATCAATTGCCCGCGCTGCAGGTCGCCTTGCCAATGTTCGCGGCGACTTTGGCGGCGGTCGTCCGCAAGGGAAACATCGCCTGGCTCATCGCACTGGCGACGAGTTTGGCGATGCCCATCATTGCTGTTCTTCTGCTCCACCAGACATTCGAACAGGGTGTTATTTCCTACGAGATGGGGGGCTGGGAGCCGCCGATCGGTATTGAATATCGTGTCGATACGGCGAACGCATATGTGCTTGTCATCATATCGATCATTGCGGCCATCGTGATGCCCTATGCGAAGCGTGTCGTTGAGGCGGACATTCCTGCAGAGCATCAGTCCTACTATTACACCATGTACCTGATGTGCCTCTGCGGTCTGTTGGGTATTACGATTACCGGCGACGCGTTCAACGCCTTTGTTTTCCTGGAAATCTCATCTCTTTCCACCTACGCGATGATCGCCATGGGGCGGGATCGGCGCGCGCTGATGGCCGCTTACCAGTACCTCATCATGGGGACGGTGGGCGCGACCTTATATGTGATCGGCGTCGGCCTCCTTTACGCCATGACCGGTACGCTCAATTTCAACGACCTTTCCGGGCGGATTGCAGATCTCGGCCCGCAAAGGCCGGTCCTTGCCGCGCTTGCATTCATTACTGTCGGACTGAGCCTTAAGATCGCTCTGTTCCCGCTGCACAAATGGCTGCCGAATTCCTACGCATACGCCCCGTCAATGGCGACCGTTTTTCTTGCGGCAACGGCAACGAAGGTCGCGATCTACCTGCTCGTGCGCGTTTACTTCACGATCTACGGTCCGGCGGACATTGTTGCGAGCCACGATGTCGATACGCTGGTCCTGATCTTGTCCTTGGCTGCCATGTTCGTGGCGTCATTTGTTGCGTGCTTCCAGCTTAACGTTGAGCGCATGCTCGCCTTCTCATCCGTGGCGCAAATCGGCTACATCACACTGGGGATTTCCTTCGCCTCTCAAACGGGCCTGACCGGCGGTCTCGTTCACCTGATGAACCATGCCTTCATGAAGGGCGCACTCTTCATGGCGACCGGCGCTCTCATGTTGAGGGCAGGATCCGTAAAGCTTGACGATCTGGCAGGCATTGCGAGGAAAATGCCGGTCACGATGGCGGCCTTCGTCCTCGCGGGTCTGAGCCTGATCGGTGTTCCCGGGACAGTCGGTTTCGTCTCAAAATGGTACCTCGCATCAGCGTCTTTCGAAGCGGGGCATGGCTGGCTTGCATTTGCGATCATGTTGTCATCGCTGATTGCCGTTGTTTACATTGGCCGGGTTGTTGAGGTTGTCTATTTCCGCGAACCATCCCCGGCGGTCGAACGCATCACCAAAGAAGTGCCGGCTTCGATGCTTCTGCCAATGTGGCTGATGGTCGTCGCCTGCTTCTATTTCGGCATCAACGCTGATCTTACGGCAAATACCGCAGCAAGTGCCGCAGACGTCTTCCTCTCAGCGGTTGGCAATGCCAGCACTGGAGGCGAGTGATGCTTGGCTTCGAGACAATCCTCGGCTTTACAATCGCAATTCCGTTCATCGGTGCGTTTGCCATCGCCGCTTGCGGCAGAATACCGAACCTGCGAGAGGCAGCGACACTCACGACGGCACTCCTTCTGTTCTTCTCCGTCTTCAACGTATACGACTATTTTCAAGGCGGGCTGTCGCCGACCGCAGGCCCGTTTGAGGTTCTTCCAGGACTAGATATCGCCTTTGCGGTTGAACCTCTTGGCATGATGTTCGCCATCATTGCGTCGGGGCTTTGGATAATCAATTCGATTTATTCGATCGGCTATATGCGCGGCAACAATGAACCGCGCCAGACAACGTTCTACGTTTGCTTCGCTATTTCGATCTTCGGCGTTATGGGGATTGCCTTTGCGGCGAACCTGTTCACCTTTTTCCTGTTTTACGAGATCTTGTCGCTTGCGACCTATCCGCTCGTCACTCACAAGCAAAACCAGGATGCCAAGATCGGCGGGCGTATCTATATCGGTATTCTCCTCGGTACATCCATGTTCTTGATGCTTCCGGCGATCATCTGGACGGCCAGCCTTGCCGGTACGCTAGACTTTGCCGAAGGCGGGATTCTAGCCGGTAAAGCGTCAACGGAAGTTCTCACCGTCCTGACGGTCCTCTTTATGTTCGGTGTCGGTAAGGCCGCTTTGATGCCGATCCACTTCTGGCTACCGGCTGCAATGGTCGCGCCGACGCCGGTTTCCGCGCTTCTTCACGCGGTCGCCGTCGTGAAAGCCGGGGTGTTCGCTGTCGTCAAAATCCTTGTTTATGTCTTCGGCATCGACCTCTTGAATGAGACGGGCGCGGCCGACTGGCTCCTCTACGCAGCCGGCTTTACGGTGATTGCCGCCTCACTGGTGGCGCTGCGTCAGGATAATCTGAAAAAACGTCTCGCCTATTCCACTGTTTCGCAGCTTTCCTACGTCATCCTCGCTGCCGCCATTCTGACCCCGATTTCGATTGCGGGAGCTGCTTTGCATATCGCCGCCCATGCGATCTCGAAGATTACCCTCTTCTTTGCAGCCGGTTCCATCTAC
>JBCDCZ010000188.1:0-8875 GCA_039180865.1 Pseudomonadota bacterium
GGTTTTACGGGCCGATTTTTCGACCAATATCGGGGCTCGTCGGCCCTGAAGACTATTCAGCCTGCGCTGTCTGTCCCGGCTGGCGGGCCACATCGATTGACGATTGACGCTCAGCGTCCGCACTCTGGCTCGCGTCTTCGGCGTCCTCTTCAATCGGATTTCCAGCAACATCGCGCGGCGTGATCGCCTGATTTGGCCTCAGCCGCTCATTACCGCGCACCACAACAAATTCACCAACCTCGAGACCGGACAAAACTTCGATCTTGCCTTCATTGGCGGCACCAATCCGGACACCGCGCGGGACCGCCTTGCCGCCTTCAGCAACAAACACCCGCCACTCTCCCTGAAGGCCCTGAATGAGCGCATCCTTGGGAACGAAGACCGCTTCGCGCGGCGCGCTTGTCGGAACTTTCACCGTTACGGACTTGTTATCAGCAAGAAGGACGGGAGGAAGGTCGCTCAGATCGGCTGAGAGCCTCACGGGCCGGGTCCTCGTCGACACCGTCTCAGTCGGAAGAAGCGTACGCACATTCGCCTTGATGACGGTACCATCGAGAAAACGCACATCCATCTCACGGCCGATTTCGACGCCGGTCAAAAGCTCAACCGGCATATCGACCAGAACTTCCAGACCGCCGAGATCAAGGAGTTGCCCAATCGAACCGCCCAGCACCATGAACTGGCCGGGCTGGACATCTTTTGAAATGATCACGCTATCGAAAGGCGCTTTGATGACCGAATGAACATCGTCATGAACGGCGCGCGCCACTGCCGCTTCGGCGACCGCGACCTGAGCCTGCGCGCGGGCAAGTTCGCTCAGCGCTTCGGCGGCCTGTTGTTCCAGATCTTCAAAGGTCCCGCGCGAGAAAGCAGCACTATCGCGCAGTCTTTCCTGCCTCTGGAAGGCGAGTTGGTTGCGTTTGAGGCGTGCTTCGGCAACGGCAACGCCAGCCTTTGCGGCCTCTAAAGCTGCCTGTGTGTTCTTTACTTCGATTTTGACGAGGGCATCGTCAAGGCGGACAAGGTCTTCGCCTTGTTTGACCGTGTCTCCAATGTCGAAGAGAACCTCCTCGACGATCCCTGGACGCCTTGTTGCAACGGAGGATTCAACCGTTCCGACCAGACGGCCAATGACCGGCGTTGTATCGGCGACGGACACAGAGACGATCGGCTCGACAATGACTTCGGCGGGCCGTCCTTGTGCAAAAGCCGGACTCGGCGCGAAGATCAGGCTTCCAACCGCGATCGCAAAGACAAACGTTGTAATTGAACAATATCTGCTGACACTTTGCGTGCCGCGTCGTTTTGACATTCTCAGCCCTCTTGAATGGTTTCTGAACGCTATACGCCCAAATACAGAAATAGTTCAGATTCGCATCCGAACAATCTGGTGAACACACTGTTATCGACATTGTGAAGGGGTTTGGGCTGCGGCCGAGGGCTCAGCGCTACGCCCATTGCGTCCGGTTTTCCGGGATTTCGGTTTCAGCCGTCCCGAAATTCGGCCGGGCTTGCCGCATCCGGCCCGTCTATTCGCCAGCCACGAAGGGTCCAGTTGATGTTGAGCTCGATCAGGCGGTCTCGGCTCGGCACGCCAGCCGATGTCCGCCAGTTGGGAAAGGCATCGACGATCCGGTTTTTGATGCGTTGGACGCCTTCGGACGTGACGGCCCCTCCACCGCGCTCCAATTCATTTTCAACAAGGGATCTGAACGTTTCAAGATATGCGATCTCGTCGCGTATGAGCTCATCAAAGTCACCCGCGGGGCCATGACCCGGAGCAATCGTTTCGGCTTCGGGGAAGCGCGCGCGAAGACCTTTCAGCTGCGTGAGCCAGCTGTCGATCTCACCTTGATAGAACACCGGCGTCGTCTGGTTGTTCACCAGGTCTGCTGTAAAAAGGACCCGATCTTCAGGGTAATAAAGCAACGTCGTTTCAAGGGCCTCATTGCTGCGCAGAACCGTCGGCTCGATCGTCACCCCGCCACTTTCAAATGTGACGCCATCGAAAAGGCCGGTGTCCGGCACCGGGATCTCTTTTGGGATATCAGTGCCGAAATCCTTAATACGGTTTGCATAAAAACCATGCTCGTCGTTCTCAATCACCCGATGAACCGTACGCGTTGCGAAAGCCGGCGCATTACCGGACGCTGCACGATAGGTCGCAAGCCCACCGTAATGATCGCTATGCATGTGAGTGATGAGGACGGCATCGATGTTTTCCGTTGAGCGTCCCGTGAGAGCCCGGAACCGACCCAATGCATCCTCCGCCTCGGGGATGCGCCACAACGTGTCGATTGCGACCGTCCCTTCAAGACCTTTGACATAATATGCGTTAATCGAATGATTGCGGACAGAATCGACCGTATAGCCTTTCACGCGGTCGGATATGTCTATTGCCCCTTTCGTGGCTTGCGTCGGTCCTGTGAGCCCTCTTGCCTGTGCAGCGGCCGGTTGAATAAACGGCGCGGCAATCGAGGTAGCGGCGGAGGCGGCACCTGCGGCTGTAGCGGCGACAAATTGGCGGCGGTTCATGCGATCAGTCCTTTCAGTCGGCATAAGGCAAGTGTTCGGTCGAAGCGCTCGCTTCAGGTGCGTGCGACTTTCGCGGCAAGCATTTCGATTGCCCCGTTTGCAAAATGTCGGCTTGCGCTTCCTGTCGGGTCCGAGCGGTAGAGGAACGGGATCGTGCGGGTGGCCCCGAAAAGGAAATCGCGGAGTTCGATTAGGTTTGTGGAAGCCGCGAGTTCGCCGTCTTCGACTGCCTGGTTCAAGCGCTTGCCAATCCTGTCGAGAAGCAACCGGACTGTTTCCTGAACGGCCGATTGAACGTCCTTATCCTCATAAGGCATCTCGTTCATCGCGCATGTGGTGAGGCAACCCGCGACGTCTCCCGCTGCTGCAAGGCCTGCAAGTTGCCTATCGAAGACCGTGCGAAATCCCTCAACGAGACCGGTCCCTTCCAGAGCCTCCAAAAACTTCACCTCCACCGACCGAAAATAGTCTTCCATGGCGGTCTGGAACAATGCCGATTTGCTGCCAAAACTGTTGTAGAGGCTCGAGCGTTGAAGACCCGTGTATTCCTCAATCTGGGAGAGGGATGCGCCGTGAAAGCCGAAAGCTGTGAACGCCTTTACAAGACCTTGCCGGGCCCTCGTCTCATCGAATTGCCGTTTTCCAACCATGATTTTTTTACCTACGATCTTGTACTCTTCGGTTCATGATGCCATTTTGTATCGATCATTACAAGATGGAGAAGAAAATGAAATCGTTGGATGGAAAGATCGCGCTCATCACAGGCGGCGGGCAAGGTATCGGACGCGCAACGGCACGACAGATTGCTGAAGACGGTGCGGTCGTCATCATTGCCAACAGGAATGAAGAAGCAGGACGTGCGGTTGAGCAGGAGCTTGCCGCTGCCGGGCATGACGTCTCCTTCGTCCGCACAGATGTGACGAAGGAAGCGGACGTTGAAGACCTGCTGGCCTTTGTTTCTGAAAAATACGGACGCCTCGATATCGCCTTCAACAATGCGGGCACCATGCACGCGGCGGCCCCTGTCGACCAGATTTCCGAGAGGGAGTTCGATCACGTATTCGATGTGAACGTCAAAGGGGTTTGGCTCTGCATGAAAGCGGAGATTCCCCTGATGATGAAGAATGGCTCCGGTGCGATCATCAATACGGCGTCTGTTCTTGGATTGACGGCGGTTCCAAACAACGCCGCCTATGTGGCGAGCAAACATGCGGTCATCGGACTGACGCGGGCAGCCGCGCTGGAATATGGCTCGAAGGGAATTCGCATCAATGCGTTGAGCCCGGCCCTCACGAACACCGAAATGGCGAAAGAAGGCCTTCTGAAAGGCAACACTGCAGAGGAAGAAATTGCTGCCAAGGAAGCCGCGATGCGCGCGCATCCGATCGGGCGGATCGGAGAACCGGAGGATATGGCGGCTGCAGTGTCGTGGCTTGCGAGTGACGCGTCTTCTTTTGTGATCGGTCAAAGCATCAATGTGGATGGAGGATGGACCGTTCAGTAGAGGCGGATGGACCGGGAGGTGAGACACATGATCGGCCGCGCTCTGTGTCTCTTTCCTGTCGCGAAACACCGGATATTCAGGCAAGCGCTGGCGTGGGCGCGGATCATCAAACATCCGCTCGTTCTGCCCGTGACAATGGGCTCGACATCTCGTCGAGCCAATCATCGCAAGGCTTGCATTTGGTTTCGCCGAGCGGACCGTCAGCAGAGTAAAGGATCAGGCCGCTTCGTAAGCCTGATAGGCGTTGGGCCCCTGCCCGGAACGGTGTTCGGTTTCCAGGATAACGCCCTCATATTTGACGCCGCTGGTGAGATGTTCATGGGCGATTTTCCAGACGCCATCGACCCTGCGCCATCCATGGGTTGAATGTTGCGCCGGATAAGCCGCCCCGTCCGGCGTAATGATTGAGCCGTACCAGGTGAAGGCGGTCCAGGCGAGATCGCCGCTTACTTCCACGCGATCAACTTCGATCAGGTTCATGATGAATCCGGGGAAATTGGTGTTGATTTCGCGTTCCCAGATTCGCCGGTACGTCGCAAAGCCGAACCATTTTGTATCGCGCTCGGCATAGTTGTCATAAGCGATCAGATCGTCGGCGCCTTGAACATAGAGATCCTCATAGCCGGTGAGCGTATAGGGTTGAGGGCCAGGTGAGAAAAGGTGCTGCCATTTTGCTATCCGCTCGAGAATGGCGCGCACGTCCGGATCATCGCGCACGACAGCTTCCGATATGAGAAGTGCAAGTTGGTTCTGGGTCATGTCCTGTCTCCTTCGTCTGTGGTGTAGGAGACATGGAAATGCGGGTTCAGCCGCTCAAAGACTGTTTTTGGAAGAGTTGTGTCGCAATTGGTCTGATCTTGCGGACGCAATGATCCGCAAACACCTCTTCAAGGTGTCTGTTGGGGCAAGCGTCTTTTTGAAGACTCCCTGCACGCACCAACCCGTTCCAACGCGCACAAGGGGATATTGTCCCCAAACCATGACTTGAAGGGACGAAACGCATGCATTTCGATCTGCGCCAACTTCGCTATTTCGTAGCCGTCGCGCGTCACGAACATGTTGGCCGCGCGGCTGAAGAGCTGAACATTTCGCAATCCCCGCTCAGCCGGCAGATCCAGCAACTTGAGGGCCAGCTCGGCTTCGAACTCTTTGTGCGCGAGAAACAGCGGATCTATCTCACGACCGGCGGCCGCCATTTTCTGGTCGAAGCCGAGGGATTGCTCAATCATGCCCGGACGGTTGAAAGCCGCGCTGCGGCGCTCGCTGTGGGACGCACAGGATCCGTGCGCATCGGCTTCGTCGAAGGCGCGGTCTATAGCAGTGATCTTCCGCGCCTATCCAAGATCTGGCGCGAAACGGCACCTGATGCGCATTTTGAATATCAGCTCGCCCGGTCGAGCCAACAGTTGGAGCGGCTTCAGACACGCGAGCTCGACCTCTGCCTTACCTATTCAATGCCGCGCGACAAAGACGGGCTGGACGCTCATCTTCTGACGCGTGAACCTTTCCTGCTCGCAGGTGCTGATAGTCACCCGGCGCTCGCCGATCCAAGCCGGGCGGATCCCGACCGTCTTGACGGGGAGACGTTCATTGCAACTCCCGCTGACGTTAATCCGCGCTTTCGCGCGGCTTTACTGGAGGCAGCGGGGGCTTACGGCTTCGTGCCGGATATCCGCTACGAGATCACTGAGGAAGCCCGCTTGTTCGCGATGGCTGCGGCTGGTGCGGGCCTGACCCTTGCTCAAGCTTCAATGCGAACCGTAAAGCTGCCCGGCCTCGCCTTTGCCGATCTGCCCGGATTCAGGCTTTCCGTATCCGTCTACCTCGTCTGGCGGCGACACGAAGGATGCCCGCTCGTGCAGCGCTTGCGCGACATTGCGACGGACCCTTTGGACGCAGCGAAAGTGTCACTGTGCTAGAAACGACTTCGAGCGGACGCGGTGTCATTGAGACCTTTTGCGACTTGGTTTGGATAAAATCGGTCTTTGAAGGTGAGTGCGCTTCCCACCATCCTAACGGTGAGATGCGCGTGAGAGCAATCTCAGACCAAAATCCCGATAGCGGCATGCCCCCCGGCGTTCGATCTCACGCGCCTCATAGACCAAACCAACCACCTATCCCAAAAACGGAATGATCCCATGCTAAAATTGAGAGCCCTATCCTTCGTATTCGTTGCCGGTCTCGCCCTGACTGCGCCCGGCAAGGCGCAGGACACAAAAGTGCATCCAGCCTTTGAGGCGGCCCCCTATTCCGCATCCTGGAGCTCTGAAAAGAAGGTCGCGAACGCGCTCTCGGCGATGCCTGCCTTTATGGCTGAGAGCGCAACAGTCTGGGACTGGCAGACCGATACGCATGGAAAGTTCGTTGTTCTGAAGGAAGGAAATGGGGTCTGGACATGTTTCCCGGATCGGCCGCAGACACCCTCCAACGACCCGATGTGCCACGACCCGGTCTTTCTCGAATGGATGCTTGCGAATGCAACCGGACGGGAGGCAGAGATCAAGACAGCCGGCCTATCCTATATGCTACAAGGCGGGTCAGCGTTCACGCAGGACAGTCCCTTTGTGGCAGGTCCACTGGAAAGTGGCGATTGGTACTATATGGGCCCCCACGTCATGGTCGTTCTGCCAGAAGCAGCACACTGGGCGGGTGTCAATCGGGATACCTCAAACGGCCATCCCGTTATAGAAGCCCTCGCGCTCGACCACCCTATCCTGCTCTTCCCGGTGGCTGCGCCCGACGAGGCGATCACAACCGGATTGATAAAGTAAAGTCTGTAAAAGGCGTTCTGCTGCCCCCTCGCACTTCGTTTCAGGCAAACAAAAAACCCGCCTTAAACGGCGGGTTTCTGTTTATCGATCTGCACTTTCAGCGCTTATGCAGCCCGGCGACGTCTCCAGCCGAGGAAAGCAAGGAGCCCGATGCCACCTGCAAGGAGCGGAGCGGCTGCAGGAAGCGGAACTGCTGCAACGGTCACAGATGCGATACGAATACCTTCATTGTTTTCGGTGCCGGACGGGTCGAGACCTCTGATCGTAAAACCTGTTGTCACGCCGAGGGCTGAAAAGTCAAATGTCTGGAAAGAGTTTCCGCCGCCCAGTCCAAGAACCGTGAACGCGTCGATAAACACGTCATTCTCATCAAAGAGAAGGAAGCCTTCATCGGCGATACCGCGTTCGAAGACAACGGCTTCGATATCGGTTACTTGCGGGGAGAAGGTGAACTGGAGCGCTTCGTCGCCAGCGAGACGACCGCCCTCGGGACTTCCTGAAACACCGAGACCGTTTCCGCCCTGATTGACATTACCATCCACGAAGGTTCCACCTGCCGGGTCAAACACGCTGAAGGCATTGACGTTGAGGCTGATGCCGCCTGTCGGGCCAAAATCAATATCGCTTAGATTGTCCGGTCCATTGCTCTGGAAGTCGAAGGTTACCGTCGCGGCGTTGCCCGCCGTGACGCTGAGGCCCAATGCGGACAGGCCAATCACCAAAGCCGCTGAGGTTTTGCGCAGATAGTCAGAGAACATTATTTTTTCACCCCTTTTTATCAATGACCGACCAGGCTTCAAACGATACGCCGAGCAGACCTGTTAGCATCCTTTAGAGACTCGGTAACAGAATCCCCGGGCACAGACAATCGCGGAAAATGTATATTTTCTTTGCAGTGTGGAAGGGTTCTAACGGATCGGTAATGTTTGCGGCGATCCATCGTTTAAGAAGGTCCTCTTAACAACGGTGGCTGCCTGCCAAGGGCTTTATCCATGAGGTCTTGAGACCGTTGTTTTTTCGGGATCAGGCCGGTCGAATTCGCGGCCCATTGGTTGAGAAACTCGCTCAGAAACGCCCTGTCGGTGTCAGGGTGGATATCGCCGATCGTCCAGGACCATTTGTTCTGACTGGCAACAACCAGACGGCCACGCCTGTCGCAATTTCCGAGGCAGGCAACCGGGCGAACCTTAAAATGCTCATTTAGCGGTACTACCGTCAAAAGCTCCTCGGCAAGCGTGCACAATTGTTCGCCGACACATTGCTGATTTTCCGGTGCGTCTTCTTTTCCGCATTCAACGCAAACCTGAAGTTCATTCAGCGGCATGGGCGATTTCCTCTTTTTCATAACTGACCGCTGCAATCGGAGTGATGGCAAATTGCCCATCCTCGTCATGGATGATCCGGGTTTGGACCCGGTACATTGTTTCAATATTCCCGGATGTAAGAACGTCTTGCGGCGATCCGTCCGCAAAGATCGACCCGTTCGAAAGACACAAAACGCGGTCGGAAAAGCGGGCGCACAGATTGAGATCATGCATCGCGGCAATGACGACGCTGTTGTTTACCCTCGCGTAGCTTCGGACAGCATCGATCACGAGCAATTGGTGTCGCAAATCAAGCGCTGCAGTCGGCTCGTCCAATAGGAGGATTTTCGGTCGTCGAAACAAGGATTGGGCGAGATAAACGAGTTGCCGCTGACCGCCACTTAACTCGGGAAGCGTTCTTGCTGCCAGATTGCCGACACCGAGATGCTCGAGCATCTCCATCGCCTCGGTCCGATAGGATCTCGGGACGCTAAACCCCAATTGCCGCAACCGACCGAGAAGCACGACTTCCAGCACGGTGAGCGAGGATGTCGGCCCGATATCCTGCTGCATATAGGCGATCCATTCGCTTTTCGCAGAAGGCGTTCCGAGAACCCGCCCATTAAAGGAAACGACGCCAGCGGATGGAACGAGACCGGCAACAGCCTTCAGGAGCGATGATTTTCCCGTCCCGTTCGGGCCGATCACAACATTCAAGGCACGCGCGGCAAGCTCGACGCTGACGTTCTGAAGAACCCTGA
>JBCDCZ010000189.1:0-8828 GCA_039180865.1 Pseudomonadota bacterium
ACGGGAAACGATCACGTCAACGGACAGCGAAGCAATGCGTCTTTCAACCTTTTTCCTCCCAACATTGCGCGATACCCCGAAAGAAGCGGAGATCGTGTCTCACCGCTTGATGCTGAGATCCGGTATGGTGAAACAGCAATCCGCAGGGATCTATTCTTGGCTCCCGTTGGGTCTGAGGGTGCTCGAAAAAATCAACCGTGTGATTCGTGAAGAGATGGACCGCGCTGGCGCGCATGAAATCCTTATGCCGACGATCCAGCCGGCCGATCTGTGGCGCGAAAGCGGACGCTATGATGCTTACGGGAAAGAGATGCTCCGGATCGTTGACCGGCATGAACGCGATATGCTGTTTGGCCCGACCAACGAGGAAATGGTCACCGACATTTTCCGCAGCTACGTGAAGTCATATCGGGATCTGCCCCTTAACCTCTACCATATCCAGTGGAAGTTTCGCGATGAGGTCCGCCCGCGTTTTGGTGTTATGCGCGGCCGGGAATTCCTGATGAAAGATGCCTATTCGTTCGACCTCGATATGGAGACGGCGCGGGCTGCCTACCAACGCATGTTTGTCGCCTATCTTAGAACCTTTGCACGATTGGGTCTCACCGCTATCCCAATGCGCGCTGAGACCGGACCAATTGGCGGAGACCTCAGCCACGAATTTATCGTTTTGGCAGATACCGGAGAGAGCGGTGTCTTTTGCCACAGGTCTCATCTCGAGCGGGACACGCCGTCGGAAGACTTTGATTTTCACGACACCGCCGCCTTGCAATCCGTCTTCAATGCCTGGACGTCGGACTACGCAGCAACCGACGATATGCACGATGACGCAATTTACGACGCCATTCCGGAAAGCGACCGTATTTCCGCGCGCGGCATTGAAGTCGGACATATCTTCTATTTCGGGACGAAATATTCCGAACCGATGGGGGCCACTGTTACCGGTCCTGACGGGGTCGAAAAACCCGTCCATATGGGGTCGTACGGGATTGGGCCAAGCCGCCTCGTGGGGGGGATTATTGAGGCCAAGCATGATGATGCGGGAATCATCTGGCCGAAGAGCGTAACCCCGTTTGACCTTGGCCTCATCAACATGAAGCCGGGAGACGACAAAACCGATCCTGCCTGTGAAACCTTGTACGAAAAGCTGAGAAATGCGGGGAAGGACGTCCTCTATGACGATTCGGACGCGCGGGCCGGTGCGAAATTTGCCACCATGGATTTGATCGGTTTGCCGACTCAGGTGGTTGTTGGTCCACGTGGACTTGCCGACGGGGTCATTGAAGTCAAAGACCGGGCGAGCGGGGAGCGAGAGCAACTCACCCCGGAAGCTGCGTTGAACAAACTGACGGCGCAATCTGGCGCTTAACTGGCAACAA
Organism: Pseudomonadota bacterium; assembly: GCA_039180865.1. Lineage (GTDB taxonomy): Bacteria > Pseudomonadota > Alphaproteobacteria > Rhizobiales > JACESI01 > JBCDCU01. Next base: position 1,380 of record JBCDCZ010000189.1, read on the forward strand.
GGCCGTTTGTTATGGAAACCATGGTCAGGACTCGCCCTTTTTCCCGCTTCGAGTGGATGGTCGCCTTTCGCTATCTGAGGTCGCGGCGGAAGGAGACCTTCATTTCGGTCATTGCCGGATTGTCGTTTCTCGGAATCCTTCTTGGAGTTGCGGCTCTGATCATCGTCATGGCGGTTATGAACGGTTTTCGTACCGAGTTGCGAAACAGAATTCTCGGCATCAACGGTCACTTCATCGCGCAACCAATGGATGGAGTGAATTTCACTGAGTATGACCGCCTCATGCTTAGGGTGGAAGCTGTTGACGGCGTCATCTCAGCAATACCGATGGTGGAAGGGCAGGTGCTTGCCTCGACCAATCGCACCCCCACCGGCGTGATCGTGCGCGGTTTGAGGGAATCGGAAATCGGAAAGATCGATGCAATCGCCGACAACGTCACCCTTGGGAGTTTTGCCCAGTTTGACGAATCCGGCGGGGTGGCCCTCGGCGCACGCCTTGCCATCAGACTTGGCGTAACACTTGGAGATAATGTGACGCTGATATCTCCAAGGGGGAACGTAACGGCGTTCGGTGTCACGCCGCGGATCAAACAATATCCGGTGGTAACAATCTTCAAGATCGGCTTGGCGGAATATGATGGCTCGCTTCTTCTGATGCCCCTTCAGGAAGCACAGGCTTATTTCAACAAGGGCGATACGATTGACGCGCTGGAGATCTTCGTCGACGACCCGGATCTCTACAAGGAATTGCGCGCACCGATTGAGGGAGCAATTGATAGAACGGCGCTCGTTAGCGATTGGACGCAGCGCAACGCGACGTTTTTCGGTGTCCTCGAAGTCGAGCGCAATGTCATGTTCATCATCCTGACATTGATCATCCTTGTCGCGGCTCTCAATATTGTTTCCGGTTTGACGATGCTTGTGAAAGACAAGGGGCGTGACATCGCGATCCTGCGCACCATGGGGGCAGGGCGCGGGTCGGTCCTCAGGATCTTCCTGATCACAGGGGCGTCAATCGGGATTGTCGGGACGATTGCCGGCCTTCTTCTCGGGCTTCTTGTGGCAAACAATGTCGAACCGATCCGCCAATTCATTCAATATGTGACCGAGATCCCGATCTTCCCGCCCGACTTTTATCAGCTTGAAGAATTACCGTCTCGTATCGACATGGGCGAGGTGATGGCAGTCGTTACAATGGCGCTCGTTTTGTCGTTCCTCGCCACGGTTTATCCGGCCTGGCGCGCAGCGAGGCTCGACCCTGTGGAGGCGCTCCGATATGAGTGAACCTCTTGATCCTCACGCGCAAGCGCGCGCGCTTGACCAACAGGCTTTCGATGAGCCGGATCAAGTGCGCGAAGTTGTTGCGCCCGCACTCGTATTGTCCGGCATCAAGCGCAGTTTCAAGCAGGCCGAAGGCGATCTGGTGGTCTTGAATGGCGCCGATCTGGTTATCCGCCACGGTGAAATGGTTGCGCTTGTCGCTCCCTCCGGGGCTGGGAAATCGACGCTATTGCAAATCGCCGGATTGCTGGAAAAACCTGACGCTGGAGAAGTGTTCGTCGGCGGCAAACCAGGGGCATCAATGAGTGATGACAAGCGAACGCTTCTGAGGCGCCATGACATCGGGTTCGTCTATCAGTTCCATCACCTTCTCCCGGAATTCGATGCTCTCGAGAATCTCGTTCTGCCTCAATTGATCGCTGGGATCGGTTTGAACGAAGCGAAAGATAGAGCGATCGAGGTTATGAAATACCTCAAGATCGACCACCGCGCGGATCACCGTCCAGCGGAACTCTCCGGTGGTGAGCAGCAAAGGGTTGCTATCGCGCGTGCCGTGATCAACGCGCCACAGATCCTGCTTGCCGATGAACCGACGGGCAATCTGGATCCGCAGACATCAGGACATGTTTTTGAGGCGCTGAAATCTCTTGTGAGAGGCAGTGGTCTTGGTGCGCTTGTTGCAACCCACAACCTTGATCTTGCTGCACAAATGGATCGGCGCGTAACAATCGAATCCGGCTTCGTTCGCGAATTTTAAGGATTTGTTAATCAAAGAATCCGTCAGGCAGGATGCAATATTGACTTAAGAACAAAACATGAACATTATTATCCTCACTTAACCAATGGAGGCAATTATGTTCTTAATTCGCGACGTTGCAGCACTTGGTGCCCTTGGCAGTTTTTTCGCTTCGACGACCTATTGGGCTGAAATCGTAAGGCACATGTTTTAAGGTTGTGTGAACAAAACGGGCACAAAAGTGTTGTGTCCGATAAAGTCGGGGATCATGGGGATTGCCTGACTGGTGCGTCTCTTTCCCGGTTTAGATTACGGTCTAGCAAGAATCTTCTCGTTCACCTGCCTTTGAAGTATGGGGTGAGCGTTTCGTGCGGGAGAGAAGGTGACGACCATGGCAGACGGAAAGCTACCGAAAGCGGATTTCATCCATCTGCGAAGCCATTCTGCCTATTCGCTCCTCGAGGGCAGCATAAAGCTTGGCTCTCTTATCGATCTTGCCGGCAAAGATGGAATGCCAGCTCTTGGTCTGACGGACACCGGCAATCTCTTCGGCGCTCTTGAGTTCTCGGAAAAGGCGAAAGGTGCCGGACTGCAACCGATTATCGGTTGCCAGGTCAAGGTCGCGTTTGAGACGGATGATGCGCCTGTGCCGGGTAATGATTCCCCATCGCTTTCGACGCTGGTTCTGCTCGCTATGGACGAGGCGGGTTATGCCAATCTCGTCCGTCTTGTGTCGCGCAGCTATCTGGAAACGGCGACGGATGCAGAGCCGCATGTCACTCAATCCCATCTTAACGAACTGCACGAGGGGCTCATCTGTTTGTCGGGTGGGCGCGATGGACCGTTGGATCTCTCGATCCTTGCCAATAGATTGGATGAAGCCGGTTCGCGATTGCAGCGTCTTCAAAGCCTTTTCGGCGACCGCTTTTACATTGAATTGCAGCGTGTCGGTCTTGCAGAAGAAGCGCGACGGGAACGGGCGCTTATTGATCTTGCCTATGCGCACGGGATACCGCTTGTTGCGACAAACGAACCGTATTTTTCAAAACGAGAAGACTATGAGGCGCATGACGCCTTAATTGCGATCGCGGAGGGGGCCGTCATTGCGATTGATGAGCGGCGGCGGCTCACGGACGAGTGCTATTTCAAGAGCCAGGCTGACATGGTTGCGTTGTTCAGCGATCTTCCTGAGGCCATCGAGAATACGATTGAGATCGCTAAACGGTGCCGGGTCAAGGCGGAAAAGCGCAATCCGATCCTTCCGCAATTCACTAGCAGCGATGAGACTGGCGACGATGCAGTCAAGGCGGAAGCGGATGAATTGCGGCGACAAGCCCGTGAAGGGCTGAAGATGCGTCTCGAGGCCCACGGTCTTGCACCTGATTGTACCGAGGAAACCTATTTCGAACGCCTCGATTACGAACTCTCGGTTATCGAGAATATGCAGTTTCCGGGCTACTTCCTGATCGTCGCGGACTTTATCAAATGGTCGAAAGACAAAGGTATTCCGGTTGGGCCGGGCAGGGGGTCCGGGGCGGGGTCCGTGGTTGCCTGGGCGCTCACGATTACCGATCTTGATCCGCTTCGCTTCTCTCTTCTTTTTGAGAGATTTCTCAATCCTGAGCGGGTTTCGATGCCTGACTTCGATATCGATTTCTGCCAGGAAAGGCGGGACGAAGTCATTCGCTATGTCCAGGAACGTTACGGGTCTGAAAACGTGGCGCAGATCATCACCTTCGGAAGCCTTCAGGCTCGCGCGGTTTTACGCGATGTGGGACGCGTGCTTCAGATGCCATATGGACAGGTAGATGGCCTCTGTAAACTGGTGCCGAACAATCCTGCCAATCCGGTTACGCTGAAAGAAGCTGTCGACGACGAACCTCGCCTTCAGGAGGCCCGAAAACAGGAAGAAGTGGTCGATAGGCTCTTTCAGTTTGCGATGAAGCTTGAAGGTCTTTATCGGCACGCATCAACTCACGCAGCCGGTATCGTGATCGGTGATCGTTCTCTTGAAGAATTGGTGCCGCTCTATCGAGATCCGCGTTCCGATATGCCCGTCACGCAATTCAACATGAAATGGGTGGAGCAGGCGGGCCTCGTTAAGTTTGACTTTCTTGGGCTGAAAACACTTACGGTTTTGCAGAAGGCCGTCGATTTGATCGCGCGGCGTGGCGTTACTATCGATCTTGCTTCGCTCCCGCTTGACGATGCGGCAACTTACGAGATGCTCTCGCGTGGCGAATCCGTCGGCGTGTTCCAACTTGAAAGTATGGGCATGCGCAAGGCGCTTGTCGGCATGCGTCCTGACAGGTTTGAAGATATCATCGCGCTGGTCGCGCTTTATCGACCAGGCCCAATGGACAACATTCCGCTTTACAACGATGTGAAGCACGGCGTGGTCAAGGCGAACTACATCCATCCGAAAATCGAAAAATATCTGATCGAGACGAACGGCGTCATCATCTATCAAGAACAGGTGATGCAAATTGCGCAGGAGCTTTCCGGTTATTCGCTCGGTGAAGCGGATATGCTGCGCCGCGCCATGGGAAAAAAGATCAAGGCGGAGATGGAAGCGCAGCGCATTCGCTTCGTTGACGGAGCAGTTGAGCGCGGTACTCCCAAAGCCAAGGCGACAGAGATTTTCGACCTTCTGGCGAAATTCGCCAATTACGGTTTCAACAAGTCCCATGCGGCAGCTTATGCGCTTGTGGCCTATCAGACCGCCTATCTCAAAGCGAATTATCCGGTCGAGTTTCTCGCAGCATCGATGACTCTCGATATGGGGAATACCGAGAAGCTCAGTGATTTCAAACGCGAAGCCGAGCGGCTTGGGTTCAAGGTCGCAACACCGAACATTAACCGGTCCGACGTCGATTTCGAGGTTGACGGGGAAACGATCCTTTATTCGCTCGCCGCGATCAAAGGTGTTGGAGGTCAGGCGGTTATTGATATCGTGAAGGCCAGGCCGCTCGGCGGTTTCCGAGATCTCGCCTCCTTTGGGGATGGGCTTGATCCTAAATCCATCAACCGGCGCACACTGGAAAATCTAGCGGCTGCCGGGGCATTCGATAGTCTTGCTGATAATCGAGCCGCTGTCATAGACGCCCTGGACCAGATCATCGGCCTTGCAAACCGAAGGCGCGACAGCGAGTTGAGCGGTCAGGACGATATGTTTTCGAATCTGAGCGGTCCCGATCCGGTCCGGCTTTCAAACCGACCTGATTTCGAGCTTGCCGAGCGTCTGGCGCGCGAACTTTCCGCGATTGGGTTTTATCTCTCCGCTCATCCCCTCGATGAATACGAGAATACGCTAAAGGGCCTGGGCGTGAAAAGCTGGGCGACCTTTGCCGAAGATGTCAGGCGTGGTGCGCCTGTTGGAAAAATTGCCGGGACCGTGGTTCAAAAGCAGGAGCGCAAGACCAAGACGGGCAACCGGATGGCGATCCTTCAGATTTCCGATCCGAGCGGTCAATTCGAAGCGGTCTGTTTCAGTGAGACCCTGAATGCACATCGGGATAACCTTGAGCCTGGGTCTTCTGTTATAATGATTGTCCAAGCAGAAGACCGGCCGGAGGGAATTAACGCCCGGATCCAGTCGGTCGAACCGTTGGAACGCGCGGCCATGGGTTTCCAGGGATCACTTCGCATTTTTGTGAAGGAACCGGACGTTCTGGCTCATCTGCCAAACCATTTGAACAGAAGTGCTGGCGGTGACGGCGGGAATGTCAGCATTTTCGTGCTTCATGATGAAGCACGACGGGAAGTCGAAGTGCGTTTGCCGGACCGCTACAGGATTTCTTCCAAACTCAAAGGTGCTCTGAAGGCTCTGCCCGGAGTTGTCGATGTCCAACTCCATTAAGTAGCCGGACTTTCTGGTGTAGTACGTTAAATCGGGGCTGGTTACTTCGGTCAGTTTCGCTGCCGAATTTTTTGGTTGTGGCCTTATCAGGCGGGATTGTCACAGATATTTTGACAGAACGGTCCGCTCCCGCGCTTGCAATTCGCGTAAACACAGGGTATGAGCGCCGCCATCACACACACAGACGAGGGTTTTAGCTCGTTCGCGAGACCCATTTCGGTGTCCTGATCCCAAGCAAAGTTTTTTGGGCGGATACAAGTCTGTGGAGGAACAACCGAAAGAAGGAGAACGGAGCCATGGCTCTGCCCGATTTTTCTATGCGTCAGCTCCTCGAAGCCGGCGTGCACTTTGGCCACCAAACCCACCGCTGGAACCCACGCGTCGAACCGTATCTTTACGGGTCGCGCAATAACATACACATCATCGATCTTTCTCAGACCGTTCCGCTCCTGCATCAGGCGCTCAAGCAGGTCAGTGATACGGTATCGAAAGGTGGCCGGGTTCTTTTCGTGGGTACCAAACGCCAGGCCTCAGACACGATCGCATCGTCAGCGAAATCGTGTGCTCAATATTACGTGAACGCTCGTTGGCTCGGCGGCATGCTGACAAACTGGTCAACCATCTCAAATTCGATCAAACGCCTGCGGGAACTTGAAGAGGTTTTGAACAGCGACAAGGCGATGGCGTTCACCAAGAAAGAACGTCTGACCAGAACGCGCGAACTTGAAAAACTCGAGCGTGCGCTGGGTGGAATCAAGGATATGGGCGGCATTCCTGACATGTTGTTCGTTATCGACACGAACAAAGAGTCGATTGCCATCCAGGAGGCTCGGCGGCTCAACATTCCGGTCGTCGCCATAATCGATTCAAATTGTTCGCCTGATGGTGTTGATTTCCCGATTCCGGGAAATGATGACGCTGGTCGAGCGATTACGCTCTACTGCGATCTGATTGCCGGTGCGTGCATTGATGGCATCGAACGCGGTCAAGGGGCTTCGGGCATTGATATCGGTGCGGCCGTTGAGGTCCACGAGCCGGCGCTTGAAGAAGCACCGGTCGAAGAGGCCGTTACCGTCGAGGTAACCGAAGAAGAAACGGTTGAAGCAACAAACGGTGCTGCCGATGCGTTGTTTGCTGCTCCTGATGGAGAACCTGATGACCTCAAAAAGATTTCAGGCGTCGGACCGGTTCTCGAGCAGAAACTGAATGCCCTTGGTATTACCAGCTATGCGCAGATCGCGGCGTTTTCCTCTGAGGACATCGCCCGCGTCGACGACGCGTTGTCATTCAAGGGTCGTATAGAGCGTGATAACTGGCTTGAACAGGCGGCAACCCTCGCGAGCGGCGAGTAAACCGGAATCCGCTTTTGGCCTTTCGGGCCAAGTGTTGAACGATTTGCGGCAGAGCGCAAAAAGCCTTCGCTGCTAACCAAACGCATATCGCTCGCTTGCGGGCGCGAATATGGAAAGAGATCGATATGGCAATTACCGCATCCATGGTGAAAGAGCTGCGCGAAAAGACCGGCGTCGGCATGATGGATTGTAAAAAGGCGCTTGCTGAGACCGACGGCGACA
>JBCDCZ010000190.1:0-8825 GCA_039180865.1 Pseudomonadota bacterium
CCACCAAAACCGGGGAAGACAATTCTGTGCGACCCGCCCTGAAATGCCAGCAGCCCCGATAAGCGCCCGGACCATAACAAGAGCTTTGTTCATGTCAAGCCAAGACTTTAGGCAAAATACCTAGAAAGAACAGAGCTCAAGTCATCACTCGCGAAGACTTTATAAATGCTGTGGAAAGAGGGTGAAGAAAATCGCAAGCACAAGTCCTGAACAGGTCGATTACTCGTTCATTCAGGCAACACAGATCGACCTGCTGCGCATACGAATTCTAACTTATCCGAAAACGATTGGTGGCATCGCCAAGGTCACCGGCGACCTTCTGAAGACTGTCGGCAGAGCGGTCGATACGATTGACGACAGCATGTCCGGATTGAACATCATGGTTGAGCGCCTCAGTACGCTCTTTTGCCCGGTTCGCATTGCTTGCCATACTATCGGCGAATGCCGTGATTTGATGCGTTTCCTCGACCATCTCTCCGGCTTCGACGGCAACCTGTCTGGCACTTTTTGCTGTCCCCTTGGCAATACCTTGCAATTCGCCAGCCGTCTTTTCCTGTTCGACGGTCGTGTCAGCAATCCCTTTCATGGCCGCGTTCATCGCCGCGATGATCTTCGCGACTTCGGTAATGCCCTCGGTTGCCTGAAGCGATCCAGATTTCATGGCTTCCACGCGCATGGCAATCTGTTTCGTTGCTTGCTGCGTCTGATCGGCAAGAGCTTTGACTTCCTGGGCGACGACCTCGAAGCCTTTACCTGCCGAGCCTGCGCGTGCGGCCTCTATCGTCGCATTTAAAGCAAGGAGGTTCGTTTGGTTCGCGATCGCGTCAATCAGTACGACAACCTCATCGATCTGCGCCGATGCCGTCCCGAGTTCATTCACGGTCTCACTCATCGAGGTCGCCAACGCGGTTGCATCGTTTGCGACTTCACCGGCATCCCGGGCGGATTTTGAAACAAAGCCGATCGACTGGGCGAGTTCGGAAACCGTTCCCGACACTTTTGCAAAGTCCTCGGCAATGCCGGTTGTCGCATTGGCGACAATCTTTGCCCGACCTTCGATCTGACGTGAAATGTGCGTGGCCTGTTGGGTTTTCGATTCAAGCTCAAGGGAAGCGTCCGTCAAATCCACCATCCCATCGGCAAGACGGCCCGTCGTATCAATGAGAGTGTGCGACGTGCTCCCAAGATCTTCAGAGGCGCTGCCCAAGCGATCAGCTTTATCTCCAAGAGATCCCACAAGTCCGCGCATCTCATCCAGGAACGGATTGATCACCTTTGCAATCTCCGCATATTCATCCCCACCTGTCTCATCAAGCTTGCTGGTGAGATCGCGGTCGACCAGTACCATTTGATGAAGCGTTTCGCGCAACGCGCCCGCGCCAATGGTTGCGCCATGTTCGGTTGCGTTCAAACCTTCCATTTCTTCTTGCGAAGATATGCGAAGACCGATCACCATATCGATCGCTTTGAACAAGAGATAACCGGTGCCAAACGCCCAGACAAAGGCTATCAGCACACCCTGAATCTGGATCATAATCTGATCGAGACGGGTTCCGGCGAGAAGCGCGTCCTGCGGCATGAAGACTGCGAGCAATATCGTCCCCGCCGCTCCAGCGGTTCCGTGCACCGAAACGGCGCCGACCACATCGTCAAGCTTCAGGTTGTTGAGAAGGAATTCCTCGCTCACCATAACAATGAGGCCAGCCAGTGCGCCGATCATTGCGGCACCCTGTGGATCGACAAGGTGACATCCTGCTGTGATGCCGACCAGGCCACCGAGCATTCCGTTGACGGTTCGAGCCGGTAGATAAAGGCCATCATAAATGCGGCCCCCGATCAATCCGGCAACGCCACCGCATGCTGCCGATATGATGGTGTTGGCAACAATCATCGTAAACTCCGGCGATCCGGCCGTCGTTGAACCGCCGTTAAAGCCGATCCAACCAACGGCGAGGATCACTGCGCCACTTGTTGTCAAAACGAGAGAGTGCCCGTGGATTGTTACAGGCTTGCCGTTGGCGTCGAACCGCCCGGCGCGCGCTCCGAGTACAACAATGCCTGCAAGCCCGATCCAGGCTCCAATGGAGTGAACAACTGTCGACCCGGCGAAATCGATAAACCCTGCATCCGCCAGCCACGCCGTATTGTCCCCATCGAGCAGGTTACCCCACGCCCAGTGCCCGAATGCTGGATAAATAATCAGAGCAAGGACAAGCGACATGATCAGGTAGCCGGCGAACTTCATTCGCTCAGCGACTGCTCCTGAGACAATCGTCGCCGCGGTTCCGACAAAGACCACTTGGAAGACGAAGAATGCGTAAGTCGCAGCATCCACGTCGGAGAACATCGACAAACCACCGCCGAAACCGAGAAAACCACCGAGGCTCGGGCCGAACATGAACGCAAAACCAATTGTGTAGAAAGCAAGGGCTGCGATTACCAGGTCCGAGATGTTCTTTTGCGCAACATTGATCGAGTTCTTTGACCGAACCATGCCGGCTTCAAGAAAAAGAAACCCGACTTGCATCAAGAGGACCAGGGCCGCGGCGATGATCATCCAAAGAAGATCTGCAGTTGCTTCCTGACTGGCAACTTTGGTGGACAGCTCGGTGAGCTCCTGCCGAAGCGCGGTAACGTCTGCAGCCATGTCCCAACCCCTGATTTACATAGAATCAACCTCACGCAAAATTAGCTAGTATTGAGTTTATAACCGATTAACTATAGTTAGGTAAATTAAATGTCTAACAAAAACAGTATCTTGACAGCCTTTTGATATTCAACACTATTTTTGTACCGACCAATCTCCGACGGTGTATATTATCTCCTCCTCATCACTGATTTGCACCATATCCCGACCATCCTTCAGATTGCCCGGAGGCGACAGCAATTTCAGGAGATCGGGTCCGCAAGGCCGCCTCGATATGGCCTGAATATCAGCACAGTGCCAAACCCCTTTTCTTGTCTCACCAAGAAGATGCCCGGATTGCGGATCAACAAAGCGGACACTGTCAAAACGCTCGACACAGGTCTTCAGAAAGGTACCGGGGCGCGGGGCGTCTTGTACTTGACCTTGATAGACAGCCTCAGGGCTCTCCGCCCTGATGTTAATCGCGCGGAAACGTTCGATGTTAAACAAGCCATTGATATCGAGAACCGTCATCTCGGCGTTCCAGCCGTGAGCAACCGTCTTTGGCCGCTGACCTTTCGGAACGGAATTATCCAGAAATTCAAAATGAACACGGCGCGTATTGTCGAGCGCCCAGGCGAAGAACAGTTTGGGCATGCCGGTATAGGCTTCAACGTTGTGGTAGAGCAGATCCTCGACAGCTTTGTATCGGCCGGTTTTTTTGCCGCGTTTCCATGCCCGCTCCACCGTCGCCTCCGGCGGTGTAATCATGAAAAACAAGAAAACGAGACTCCCGAAGCGGGTCAAGAGCGGCGCTTCATTGCCATCAGTCCGGGTGGAAAAACTGTCGAAACGGAACCGGTCGATCAAAAGGTGGGAGATTTCCCCGCGTTTCGCTTTTTCAGCCATGTGCCGGTCGAGCTTGCGGTCAATGATGGCAAGCTCGTGGCCCGATAGCATGCCGCCATATTTGTAGTGCGGTCCAAGTCCCTCGTAATCGATCAAAAACTTGCGCCAGTAATCGGGACTGATAAGAGCGAAATCCACCCAAGGCAGTCGAAGCCGTTCGGCCAGTTCGCGTTGAAGCACGCGCGCGGTACTTTTTCCTGAGGCTGACGCACCTTTCACGTTCATAATGACCGGTTCTTCCTGGGGCGGGAGCACCCGGTAGCCCTTCTGCTCGATAGCCTTTGCGATCAATGGAGCGATCTCACGAGCGATCAGAACACTGCCCGCTTCGTTGGCCGTTAGAATGGCTGCCGCCCGTGCAATCGCCTCACGTCCGCCGCCGAGCCTTCCGTTCATTGCAAAAAAGGCATTGACCGCGCGAATCAAATGACGGCGGTACGGTTTTTTATCGTCGTCCCCTTTCCCTTCGCTAGGTGCTGACCACCGGGTGATCGCCGCAGACACGCGTTCCGCGTCACTCAATGTCCGTTTTGCAGCTTTTTTAGATCCGGGAGTAAACAATCTGGCAAAGAACGAAGAGGCCTTTGATTTCTCGGCCGAGACTTGGGGGTGCGCGTAAAGCGCCTCATCAAGGTCGGCAAGAGCCCGGTTTTGAGCCTCTTCAGTAAAATCCGCCAGACACTCAGCAAGTCGCGCACTGTCAGGCAAGACATAGTCATCAAGGATCTTCTTCACCATGCCCCTGAGACTGATGCCTAGATCCGCATAGTTCGGGCCGTCACGAAGGGAAAGATCCGCTGTCACCCTGACAAGCACTTCATGGGCGGCGAGGCGTTCTGCGCGAAAAGGGGCAAGGTCGAATGCAGGAACGCCGACAAAGGCCGCGAGCTCTTCAATCTCGGAAAAGCTCAGAAGCACATTATCCGAGCGAAACATCGTTGAGAGTGGGAGAACCTCGCGGGGGATGCTCGCCTCAAGGCCCGGATTCCAGGGACCAAAACCGGCCTCATCGTGTGTCATCACGGGCGCGTTGCCATCCGTGGATTTGTCCGCGCCCGTCCGCATCATGCATTCTCCATCGAGAAGCCGCTATTCGGCAACGTCCTCCGCCTTCTTAGATCCACCCCGGATCCGATCACGGATAAGTTTGAAGAGTGGAAGAAGGATCAGAATGATTGCAATGACTGTAATCGGTCCGGCAATCGGTCGCGTAAAGAAGATCGAAAAATCACCATCGGACAAAAGGAGCGATTGGCGCAGGGTCGGTTCAGCGATCGGGCCAAGAACAATTGCCAGAACGGCTGGAGCCAGCGGATAGTCAAGAATGCGCAGGAAGAAAGCCCCGAAGCCGAAAAGCAGCATCAGCCAGACATCGAACATGTCCTGATAAGCGGCAAAGGTTCCAACGACCGACAACACGAAGATCAGCGGCGCAAGGATTGTAAACGGCATGCGCAACATGGCCAGAAACAGCGGAATAAACGCCAGATTGATCAGAACAGCGATCACGTTTGAAATGTAGAAGGACCCAATGAGCGGCCAGACGAAATCAGGCTGGTCGGAGAACAACAACGGCCCTGGTTGGAGACCCCAGATCACCATACCTGCAAGCAGCACTGCCGTTGTCGGAGATCCTGGAATGCCAAGTGTCATCATGGGCAGCATGGCGCCGGTTGATGCAGAATTGTTGGCAGCCTCGGGGGCCGCAACACCGTCGGCCGAGCCCTTACCGAATTCCTCCGGTTTTTTGGAGGTCATTTTCGCAACGCCATAAGCCATGAGCGAGCCCGGTGTCGCACCAGCCGCCGGAAGAATACCGACGAAAAAGCCGAGGGATGATCCAATTGCCGTGCCCTTCCACGCTTCACCGAAGGAGCGTATGGATGCCATGACTTTGGAGAACGTAATGTTCACCTCACTCATCGTATTCTTGTACCTTGACGAATTGATCGTCCAAAGCATCTCGCCAATGCCGTAAACACCAATGGCAAGGACGAGGAATCGGATCCCGTGCGAGAAGCCCTGAATGTCGAAGAAGACAAGACGCGGCTCGCCTGAGATTTCGTCAAAACCGACAGCCGCGAGCACCAATCCGAAACAGATCGAGAAGATAGTCTTCGGTATATCGTCGCCACCAAGCCCGACGAAGGTCGCGAAAGCAAGCAGCATTAATGCAAAGATCTCCGGGTTTCCGAAGCTCAATGCAACCGACGCCAGGGGTGGCGCGAAAGCCGTAAAGAGGATGTTTGAGATTGTACCCCCGGCAAATGATGCGAGGGCGGCGACCACAAGGGCCTTGTCGGCCTTCCCCTTAAGGGCCAGCGGACGCCCGTCAAACGTCGTCGCAACCGCAGTCGATGCTCCCGGAATCCCGAGCGTTATTGAAGATATCGCACCGCCATACATGGCCCCGTAATAGATCGCGGCCAGGAAAATCATCGGCGAGGTCGCCGTTCCGGTCATGCTTTGGATGACGAAAGTAAACGGAAGCAGGATCGCGACCCCGTTGACGGAGCCAAGCCCGGGCATAGCACCCACGAACAGACCGACGATCACCCCGATGATCGCAAGGCCCAGATTGACCGGTTGCAGGGCGACGAGAATACCGTCGAGCAGCGCGGATAGGACTTCCATTTTCGGTCTCCCGGGTTAGCGGTAGCGCCAGCACGTTCTCACGCGCTGCAACAAAACAAGTTTCGACGGGTCCGGCCCTAGAGAAAGATGTCGTAGAGCGGAATGAACAACGGCTCGAGGTATCCTTTCGGGAGCACGATGCGCATCGCAATGTCGAAGAAAAAGAAACTCACGACAGGGACAAGTGTCGCAATCGACATGGTCTGGAGCCACGAGTGACGGCCCAGAAACAATAGGTAGTAGATGAGGAAGACAAAGATCGCTCCATAAAAACCTACAAAGCCAATCAGCGCCAAAAACCCGACCAGTCCGCCGCCGACAAACACCATCATCCGTTTGCCGTAATCGTCGAGAAACGGTTCGTCCGATTGTGAAGCGGGCGTTTTGCCACGATACCAATTGTAGATCGTCCAGATGCAGCAGATCAGCATCACGAGCGACAACCAGAATGGCCAGAAACCACTGCCGGGGCCTTCACCTTCGATGAAACCGACATTGTCAAAGCGTTGAGCGTCCGGGTTCCAGGATGGCGGCCTGCCGCTTTCCCACATCAGATAGAGGGAGAGGATCGCAAGAAGGATCGCCATGATCGGTTCTGCGCGTTTCATCTCGAGACCACCTCCCTCACTCTTTCTTAAGCCCGATCTACTTGATCGCGCCTGACGCTTTCAGGATCGTCTGATGGCGATCACGCTGCTCGGTCCAGTAGCTGGCAAGACCGTCCCCTGCCAGGAAGTCGCCCTGAAGAGACTTGTCCTTCTTGTATTTCTGCCAGTCAGCAGATGAATAGACCTTGTTGAAGAGATCCGTGTAGAAGGTTTGAGCTTCTGCACTCATGCCCGGCGCACCAACAACGGCGCGCTGCATGAAGTAAGCAAACTCCGCGCCTTTTTCCTTCAAGGTCGGGACATCCGGGAAGAGCGGCAAACGTTCATTCGTAAAGGCAACAAGCGGAATCACATCACCTGATTCAAAGAAGCCAAGTGCCTCAGACGGATTGTTCACTGAAGATGTGATCTGACGTCCGGCAAGATCCTTCGCGACGGCACCGCCACCCTTATAAGGGATGTACTTGATCGACAGACCATAGTTGTCGTTCAGGAAATCCGTGATGATGTTGTCTTCGGAATTTTTGCCGGTTCCACCCATCACCCAGTTGCTGCCGCGCTCTTTGGCGACTTCGAGGAACTGCTCGAAGCTGGTGATGCCTTCATCCTTGTGAACCCAAAGAAGGAAGGTATCTTCCGCCATGCGTCCGACCGGAGCAAACTTCATGATGTCCACGTCAAGACCCGGCTGACGCAGCGGGGTCGTGAAGAACGAGTTCAACGTCACCATGATTGTGTGATTGGGATCGCGTGCGCTCTTCATGTGGACGAGCGCTTCAGCCCCCGAACCACCCGGCTTGTTCACCGGCACCATCGGGCGCGGCGACAGATCTTCCTTTTCGATGATCGCCTGCATCAGACGGGCCATCTTGTCAGCACCGCCGCCTTTACCGGCCATGATGACAAACTCCACCGGTTTGTTCGGCTCAAAGGCTTGAGCCGCCCCAGTGAACAGGGCCGCCGTCATCGCAAGCGCGCCAACGAGACCCCCCATCAGTTTAACGTTTTTTGCCATACTTTCCTCCCTTCTGGCAGTGAAGACCTTCCCCCTCTCGGAGATTGGTAGTTTCCGTTTTAAAAACAGTTCCCCGGCCCGGTCTTCGAAAAAGCCGGAGAACAGATTCTTACTAATGCACAAGCAAAACCGGCATGCGGGCGGTATCAACGACCACCTGCGTGCTGCCGCCAAACACCGTTTCGTGTGCGTGGCTGTGACTATAGGCTCCCATCACCATGAGATCCGCGCCAACTTCCGCGCTTTTCTCCAAGAGATCGGATCCAATTTTGCCTTTGCTCTCAAATCGCTCAACCTTTGCCTCGATATCTCTCAAAGCGAGATATTCGATGAGATCCTCGCTGGTCGAGCCATGAATCTCTTCCCTGCCAACAGTCAGGATCGTCACTTCCTTCGCATCGTCAATGACGTTGAGACTGAGCGCAACGGCGCGAGCAGCCTGTGTCGAGCCGTTCCAGGCAATCGTAATTTTTTCGCCCAGACTTGTTGGCGCCTCATCCTGCGGCGGGCACATCATGACGGGACGCCCCGTCGAGAACAGGGCCGACTTCAGGGTATTTGCCCCAAGATTCCGGTCGCGGTCCGGTTGAGGAACCGCGATAAGGTCGGTCAGGCGGCCATAATGGCGAATAACATCGATCTGTTTTCCAACTCGCGCCACCCAGGATGCCGTTGGCTTCTTTCCATCAGGCTTGTCGGAAATCGTCAATCCAAGTTTACCGGCAAGCGCAGTAAACTCGGATTTCAGATTTTCTTCCTCACTGTCTGCAACTTTCTCCGCCTGTTCCGCGATCTGATCGCGGACAAAGCTTGGAATCGGCACGCCATAGGGCAGCATATCCTCAGGCCGAGCTTTGCAGTACGTGACGACGGTGTGCGCATTGAAGCGCCGGGACATGGCAGCCGCATGGGCAAGGACGTTGTCGCCCTTGCCGTCACCTCGAACAGGAACGAGGATCTTTCGGATCATGTCATGTCCTCCCCACAGGCTGATTAAACTAAGGTATTAGAACAATCCGTCAATTAGTCCCTC
>JBCDCZ010000191.1:0-8769 GCA_039180865.1 Pseudomonadota bacterium
ATATTTTGCTTATCCCGTGGTGATTTGAGCGACCAGCTTGCGGCCACGTAAAATAATCCGCTAAACGGTTGGATCGGAGCACCCGGCCAGCGTTTTGCGGTCGGGTTTTTTGTTGAGGACTGGCGCAATGAGCGACAAGACTGGGAAGAGCTCCCTTCCCCATTTTCAAACGAGTTTGGCAACGGATCTCGTCCATGGCGGCGAGATGCGATCTTCCTTCGGCGAAACCAGTGAGGCGCTCTATCTGACGCAAGGCTTCGTCTACGAAAATGCGGAAGCCGCTGAAGCACGATTTGCAGGAGATGCCGACGGCTTCGTTTACTCCCGCTATGCAAATCCGACAGTCGCCATGTTCGAAGAACGCATGCGGCTTCTGGAAGGAACCGAAGCGGCAATGGCGACAGCAAGCGGCATGGCCGCGGTTCACTCTGCGATGATGAGCATTCTTCAAGCGGGCGATCATATCGTCGCGGGCAAAGCCCTGTTCGGCTCCTGCCGCTATATTGTTGAAGATCTCGCACCCCGATTCGGCATTGAAACGACGCTGATCGACGGAACGGATCCAACTGCCTGGGAAGCCGCAATCCGCGACAATACAAAAGTCTGTTTCTTTGAATCTCCGACCAATCCAACCCTTGATCTCGTTGACATTGAAGCAGTCGCATGCCTTGCCCATTCGGTCGGCGCGAAAGTCATTATCGACAATGTCTTCGCCACGCCATTGTGGCAACGCCCGAGAGATTTCGGCGCCGATGTCGTCGTCTATTCCGCAACCAAACATATCGACGGGCAGGGCCGTTGCCTGGGTGGTATTATCCTGGGCGACCAGGATTACATCGATAAGGTGTTTGCCTATAACAAGCATACCGGCCCAAGCATGAGCCCCTTTAACGCCTGGGTGTTACTCAAGGGTCTCGAAACGCTTCCTCTCAGGATCGAACATCAGACCCAGTCAGCATTGAAGATCGCGGAAAGTCTCAAGGATCATCCGCAACTGCAAAATCTGATTTATCCAGGACTGCCAAATCACCCACAGCGCGAACTCGTCGAGAAGCAGATGAAGGCTGGTTCAACATTGATCGCGCTTGATCTCCATGGCGGGAAGGACGCTGCCTTCGCGTTTTCCAATGCGCTGAATATAATAAAGATTTCCAACAATCTTGGCGATGCCAAAAGCCTGGTGACCCATCCGGCAACGACAACCCATCAGCGCCTCACACCCGAAGATCGTGCCGAGCTTGGGATCGGAGATGGCATGGTGCGTTTGTCTGTGGGTCTGGAGGCGACCGAAGACCTCGTCCACGACCTGACGAACGCACTCGATGCCGCCCAGAGCGCGACGTTTAGAGACGCGGAAACGAGGCGTGCCGCCTCGTTTTAGAGTGTTTGGTATGCGAACCTAGGCTGCTGCAACGTCTTTCAGGAAGCGCGCAACCACGTCATTGAGATGACGGGTCTCTTGCTGAACGCTTGTTGCAGCATCCGTTACATCCTGTGCAGATTGGGCAGTCTCCGCCGTTGCGCTCGTGACACCGCCGATATTCTCAACGACGGTTTCCGTGCCGACAGCCGCCTGATTGACGCTTTGGCTGATTTCGCCGGTTGCAAGGCCTTGTTGCTGGACCGCCGCGGCAATCGCACTCATATAATTGTCAACATCACCCATGGTTTTCGCGATCGCATCGATAGAAGACACGGTCTCCTGCGTCGAGCCCTGGATTGCCTTGATCTGATTGGAGATCTCGTCAGTCGCCTTTGCAGTTTGGTTGGCGAGCGCCTTAACCTCTGAGGCAACGACCGCGAAGCCTTTACCAGCATCACCCGCACGGGCCGCTTCGATTGTAGCGTTCAATGCAAGAAGGTTGGTCTGTTCGGCAATTTCCGAGATAAGCAGGACAACGTCGCCAATCTTGTTGGCAGCGTCTGCCAACGTTGCGACGCGGGCATTGGTTGCGTTTGATTGCTCAGTGGCACCGGTTACGACACCGGTTGCTTCTTCAACCTGACGGCTGATCTCGGATATCGAAGAGGACAACTCTTCGGCCGCTGAAGCGACGGTCTGAACATTGTCGGACGCTGCATCCGAAGCCTGCGACGCGGAATCCGCTTTCTCGCGCGTGCCTTCTGCGATCGAAGTCAGAATGCCGGCCGTATTGGTCATCGTATCGGCATTCTGGCTCACAGTCTCGAGACCTCTGTTAACAGAGTCCTGGAACGCTTCGATAAGGTCGTCGATCCGCTTCTGACGGTCTTGTTCCGCCTGCTGAGCAGCAAGGCTCTTCTGTTCCAGTTTTTCCCGCTCGATCATACCGTCCCGGAAGACCACCACGGCCCGGCTCATATCACCGAGTTCATCGGCCCGATTCTTGCCGGAAAGCTCAACATCGGTGTCGCCGGATGATAACTTCGTCATGTCCTGAACGAGACCGCTGACCGGCTTTGTAATCGAACGGCCAGCAAGCCAACCCAAGAAACCGAGAACGACCAGAAGGCCGAACCCAATCATGATCATTGAGTTGCGGATTGTGGTTGCAGGGGCGAGTGAAGCCGCTTCGGACTTCATTGCAACAACCGCAAAGTCAAAACCCTTATGGCTGAACTTGTTGGTCACGTAGCTCATCGGCTCGCCGCGATAAAACGTGTATGTGCCGGTTGCTTGATCCGCGCTGAACGCCTGGTCCACGATAGCCTGATCAACCTGAGTGTTCAGAACATCGTCAGTCTCTTCAGTGAACTTTGAATCATTTCTGAGTTTGCCATCGGAACCGAGCAGGAAAATCTCACCGGTCTCTCCTAGACCAGCATCTTGCTGAAACGTTTCATTAATCCGCGAGACCGGCATCTGAAACGCCAGGACGCCAACCTTCTTGCCTGAAGCATCAAAGATAGGGGCCGCCACAAAGCTTGCGGGTGCGTCGGCGCTCGGCCCATAAGGTGCGAAGTCTTCGAAAACAAACTCTTTCGAATCCGTCAGTTCCATTGCGCCGCGATAGACAACGCCGAGATCTGTTTCCCACCATTGGCCACCATTTTCAGCAAAGTTTGTCGCGAAATCGAGTTCCTTGAAAACCGAGTAAACAAGATTGCCCTCGGTATCGAAGAGGAAAACGTCATAATATCCGCTGCTCTGCTGTAGGTCCCGGAACCAGGGATGAAAGCTCCCGTGGACCTTGTGATAGTGTTGGTCTTGAGGCGCGCGATCCAGAAGATGTTTTTCGCCGGTCGGATGCGGATTATCATCGATATAGGCTTTTTGCAGCTCGACCTTCGGGTCGCCGCCAAACACCTTCCACACGCTCCAACTGTCGGCGAACTCGGTCACGGCAGCAGCGGTCGATGGGTTTCCGGCAACGGACACCAGTTCCTTCTCGATGGTGTCGATGTAATTTGTAAAACGACTTGTCGATATTTCCGCAGCACTGCGCAAATGCTCATTTGTCAGCGCGGTCACGCTTTGTGACGCAGTCAAGTAACTGGATATGCCAAGCGCGACAGCCATGAGCGTCGCAGCGGAAACGATAAAGAAGGGAATCTTCACCGAGAGACGAATTTTGTCTAACATTTCGATTTCAACCATTTACTTGATTGCCGTTCAGCATTCAGATTTCAGCGAAATTAGTAAAGATTAGCTTACCGGAGCCTGTTTACTGGGCAGAACCAACTGGTTTCGAAGAGTATCGGCCATCACATCCGCTACACGTTTCGATGAGGCACTCGCACAACGAACGAACCGGCGCTATCAAGTGGCGAACGGTTGTTTTGCCTGTTTGGCAGTCGAAAGGAATAAATATGTCAGCGCCAAAAACATTGCTCGAAATGGCAGGAGCTAATCTCACACCTCCGAAGATCTCGGATACATGCCTGGTCCTGATTGATATGCAGAACGAATATCGCGAAGGACCTCTTGCGGTTACCGGAGTTGATGAAGCCGTAGAAAAAGCAAGCGGCGTACTCCATGCTGCGCGACATAATGGCACAACCATTATTCACGTCGCGCACAAAGGCAAACCGGGCAGCCTATTCGACCGCGACCATGCTCGCGGCCAGATCATTGATCAGGTTGCACCACTCGCAAATGAACCGGTTATCGAGAAAGGTCTGCCCAATGCTTTTGCAGGAACCGACCTTTTGGAAAAGGTGAAACAGACCGGGAAAAGCACAGTCCTACTTGTTGGTTTCATGACCCATATGTGCGTGAGTTCAACGGCTCGTGCCGCCCTCGACCTTGGCCTCAACGTGGTGATCGACGCCGAAAGCTGCGGAACACGGGATCTTCCTGACGGCAGAGGCCGTGTGCTCTCAGGACCAACCGTTCACGAGGTTGCTCTGACCGAGCTTTCCGACCGGTTCGCTATTGTTGCCCGCGAACACGATTGGTCGGCGTAAGGATGAATTCAGCTTACTGCAACAAGAGTCGCACCCGTTACCTCCTTTAAGGCTTCGGGTGTGGCTTCAAAGACCGCGTTGGGCGCACCTGCTGCTGCCCAGACGGTCGCAAAGCGGAAGAAACTTTCATCCATGAATGTGGCGATTTCCGTCAGATGACCGATTGGCGCGACGCCACCGATGGCGAAGCCTGTTATCTCGCGTACCTTTCTTACGTCGGCGCGCTTAAGATCTTCGCCGATCACACCTCTCATCCTTCCGCTATCGGCCTGTTTATCACCGGCAACGAGAACAAGCTTCAAATCTCCGCTGTCCGCGCCTTCGAAAATCAGCGATTTCACGATCTGCCCGAGCGCACAACCGCAAGCGATTGCGGCTTCTTCAGCGGTCCGGGTCGAGTCCGGCATGCGCCTGATAACGATATCGAGCCCAAGATCGCGGGCACGGTCTTCAACCCGTTTCACACTTTTGGACATTGAGGCGCCCTCCGGCAGAATTCAGCCAATCGACTGGCCGGTCTTCGCCCAATCGGAGAGAAATGCATCAAGTCCTTTGTCTGTGAGCGGGTGCTTGACCAGCGCTTTGAGGATGGCTGGCGGGACGGTTGCAACATCCGCACCGGCAAGCGCCGCCTCCTTGACGTGGTTCACCGTCCGAATGGAGGCGGCCAGGATTTCCGTCTCAAAACCGTAATTGTCGTAGATGGTGCGGATCTCGTCGATAAGTTCCATGCCATCAAGACCAATATCATCAAGGCGTCCGATAAACGGCGAGATGAAGGTCGCGCCGGCCTTTGCGGCAAGCAGCGCCTGGTTCGCGGAAAAGCAGAGAGTCACATTGGTTTTGAAACCATCATCGGTCAGCGATTTGCAGGCTTTCAAGCCGTCCATCGTCAACGGTAGCTTGATGCAGATGTTCTCAGCGATCTCGGCAAGGAGCCGTCCTTCGGATATCATTTGATCGGCTTCCAGAGCCACGACTTCGGCGGAAACCGGTCCATCCACTGCAGCGCAGATTTCCGCGACGACCTCTTTCAGATCCCGCCCCGACTTCAAAATCAGCGATGGATTTGTTGTCACACCATCAAGTAATCCGGTTGCGGCAATCTCACGGATTTCGGCAATATCGGCTGTATCGACAAAGAATTTCATTTAATGCCTCCCTGAACCCCAAGCGATTTTTGGAAGGGTTAGCCCATCGGTGCGGAAAATGCACCACGCTTTTGCTAGACTTGGCAGAAGAATCGCCTGCGGTATGCTGGCACGGATTTCGGAGAAAGTACCAATATGGCCGATGGCGGCTCGAAGGATGATGACTTCGCGAAAAGCAAAGACCCGGGCTCTGCCGGGCCGAGTGGTCTTACCGCCTTCCTCGACCTTTTAGAAGAACCGGCGCTGCGCCAACCGGATGAAAAGGCGACGGGACTTTCGGAAGACGGTCTCCCTTTTGACGAACAGCCGCCCGAGCATTCACCGGTAATAGGAGACATTGTCCCGGTCTTGGTTCCGGTGCCGGCCGACGGTCCCTATTCCTACCGGGTTTCCGATGGTCAGCAGGTCCGTCCCGGCCAAGTCGTCAAAGTACCGCTTGGCCCACGTCACGTTATCGGCATCGTCTGGGACTTCGATCAGGCGGAGAGTGTTGAGGCGAAGAAGCTCAGACCTATCGCCGAGGTCTTCGACGTTCCGCCGATTTCGAACGACATCAGACGTTTTGTGGATTGGGTCGCGCGTTACACGCTAACCCCCCCGGGCCTGGTTGCCCGAATGGTGGCGCGCGTCCCGACAGCACTTGAACCTGAAAAGCCGATCAAAGGTGTCCGGTTTACAGGCGTTCTTCCGGAACGGGAGACCGCCGCACGGGGAAAGGTTATCGATCTTGGCAAAGACGGCATGGCGTGGTCGAAATCGGGCCTCGCCGCAGCCGCTGGTGTTACACCGTCCGTCATTGATGGTCTTGTAAAAGTCGGAACCTTCGAGAGCGTGCTCCTGCCGCCGAAGCCGGTTGCCGACCGGCTCGATCCCGAACACGGTCGCAATTCACTTTCGCAGGCGCAAAAAAGTGCGGCAGATCATCTTGTGAAGGCGATGGATCGATCCCGGTTGACAGTCACTTTGATCGATGGGGTTACGGGTTCCGGTAAAACCGAGGTTTACTTTGAGGCGATCGCCCGCGCCGTAAAGAAGAATAAACAAGTCCTTCTGCTTGTTCCCGAGATTTCGCTTACGGCAGCATTTCTCGACCGCTTTGCCGAACGCTTTGGCGGTCGCCCGACCGAATGGCATTCGGATCTGACGCCGAAGCAACGAGAACGCGTCTGGCGGGCGGTTGCAACCGGCGAAGCCCGCGTTGTGGTTGGCGCAAGATCCGCCCTCTTCCTTCCCTTCCAAAGCCTCGGCCTCATCATAGTCGATGAGGAGCACGATATGGCTTACAAGCAGGAAGACCGAGCCATCTACAATGCACGCGACATGGCGGTTGTCCGCGGACATCTTGGAAAATTCCCGGTCATGCTCGCATCGGCGACCCCTTCGCTTGAGACTTACGTCAACGCGCGCGCCGGGCGGTATGACCGCGTCACGCTTCCGGCAAGGGTGGGAGCTGCGAGCCTTCCGGAGATCACAGCACTCGATATGCGCAGCGAAGGCCCGGATCCGGGTCGATGGATCGCGCCAGCTCTGACGGGTGCGATCAAGGAAGCTTTGGAGGCCGGCAGTCAGGCTCTCCTCTTTCTCAACCGGCGCGGTTATGCCCCGCTCACTCTTTGCCGCACCTGTGGCTATCGCTTCCAGTGCCCCGATTGCTCCACCTGGCTCGTCGAGCACCGCTTCCGCAACACGCTGGAATGCCACCATTGCGGTCATACCCAACGCAAGCCGGACACCTGTCCGGCCTGTGGTAGCGAGGAAAGCCTCGTCGCCTGTGGTCCGGGCGTAGAGCGTATTCACGAAGAAGTCGCCGACCTGTTTCCGGACCATCGGTCCATCGTTTTGTCATCTGATATGTTTTCAACCGCGAAACGGCTCAAACTGGAACTTGCCGCAATTGCGCGCGGCGAAGCGGACATCATCATCGGAACGCAACTGGTGGCGAAAGGGCACAATTTCCCGAAGCTGGCGCTGGTCGGCGTGGTTGATGCCGATCTTGGCCTCGCACATGGCGATATGCGCGCGGCCGAGCGAACATTTCAGCTTCTTCTCCAGGTAACCGGCCGGGCTGGTAGGGCTGGTGGGCGCTCGACAGCAATTCTTCAGACTTACGCCCCGGACCATGCCGTTATGCAAGCAATTCTCGCAGGGGATAGGGATCGCTTTTATGAGGCGGAAGCCGCTGAACGCAAGAAGTCAGGCCTGCCACCTTACGGCAGGCTCGTCTCATTCATTGTTTCAGCCAACGATAAGGCAGCGGCTATGCGTTACGGCCACCATCTACGCCAATCCGCACCAAGGGATCCGCGTATTATGGTACTCGGACCGGCTGAAGCACCTCTAGCGACCGTGAGGGGGCGTCATCGCGTGCGTCTGCTTATTCAAGCCCCAAAGGAACTTGATGTTCAGGGTTATATTCGCGGCTGGCTTAACGGCGCGGATCAACCGCGCGGTGGGGTGCAATTGCAGATTGACGTTGACCCGCAAAGTTTCTGGTGATCTCAGATAGGCGCGCTAACGCGCCTGCACTTGTTCAATCAGAGCCTCCACCTTCGGAAGGATCCCTTTAACAATCACCTCGACACCCTCTTTTGTCGGATGGATCCCATCGGGTTGATTGAGGCCGCCGTTCCCTGCAACCCCTTCGAGAAAGAAAGGATAGATCAGACTGCCATACTTTTTCGCAAGATCGGGATAAATGCGATTGAACGCGGCGCCATAGGATTCACCAAGATTGGGCGCTGCACGCATCCCCGCAATCAGGACCGGAAGGCCGCGCCCGTTAAGACGCTCCATCATCGCGTCAAGATTGCCAGCGGCAACTTCGGGCGCGAGACCGCGCAGCATATCATTCGCACCAAGTTCCAGAATAACCGCATCAGCATCAGGACCAACGGACCAGTCCAACCGCGCGAGGCCGCCACTTGTCGTATCACCCGATACCCCCGCATTGACGATTTCAACCTTATGTCCGCGTTCGTCGAGGATGGCTTGGAGCTGTGGAACAAACCCTTCGTTCCGCTCAAGGCCGAACCCGGCAATCAGGCTGTCGCCAAAGGCGACGATTTTGAGAGGTTCCTGCGCCGCAACGGGCGAAAGCCCGAGCGCCATTAACAAAATTATCGGTCTCAACAGGTGAAATAGCACGGTTCCTAACCCATATTCAGCCACACGAAGCGGAAAGCCCCCGCGCTAATATAGTCGGCTTTGAGGAAAATGAACGTGCAGGATGACG
>JBCDCZ010000192.1:0-8753 GCA_039180865.1 Pseudomonadota bacterium
CGCGCTCGCCGTACTTGGCATCTTTCTCTTCTACATCGTCGTGCTTCTCGAAAAGATCTTCGCTGGCTGGGCTGAGCGGGCCGCACAGTAAGAGCGCGCTCATCAGGCCATGCGTATTGCGGAGAACCCGTCAGACTCTTGGACGCTGCTGCAGATGCTTGAGAGCTTGCGCGGTTCCTCATAGGGCCAGGGCGTGCCGCGATGCATGACGGCGCGCTGGTCCCACATCAAAACATCGCCGACCTGCCAATGGTGGCTGTAGGTAAAGCGTGGCTCGGTACAAAAGGCGATGAGCTCCGATAAGAGGGCTGCGCTTTCCGCCTCGTCATAGCCGTCAATCCGAAATGCGTGGCTTGCGATGTAAAGCGCCTCGCGGCTGTTGATCGGATTTTTCCAGATCGCGTTCCAGTGCTGCTCCGGCCATTTATGAAACATCGGCAGGCGCGCAAGTTCTTCGGAGATTTGCTTCCGCGAATGGCTCAAATGGTGCCAGATGCCGCGCCCTCTGATCTTCGCTTTCATTGCGTCCGGCATGGCAGCCCAAGCAGCACGGGTGGATGCCAATTCCGTCGCTCCACCCGATGAGGGCACGATCCGGGCTGTCGCCACATTCACAAGCGCCGGGACTGGCAAGAACGTGCTGTCGATGTGCCAGAGGAAATTCGACTTGAGATTCAGCGTGTGAAGATCGAAGGCATCGGTCACGCTGCCGTCTTCTTTGATATTTGAAATTTCGGGTACTTTGAAGGCTTCGCCCGGTTTGCGATCATCGGCTTCCCGGTCTTCGATCGGACCGAAGAAGGAATTGAGCTGGATATGATCCTCATCTGTGAGCGCCTGTTCTTTGAAGAGGAGCGCCGAATGCTCCTCAAAGAGGGTACGCATCGGCTGGAAGTCATCTGTGGTCTTGATTTTGGTGAGATCGACATCGTGTACCTCGACGCCGAAGCAATCAGTGAGGGGCGTGGTTTTCAGGCTGTGAGTGAGGTCTGTCATGCCGGTCCCTCGGATCGCACCATGGATGTGACCGGGGAGTGTGTCATCAAATGAGGGGCGGATAAACATCGAAAGTTGGGTAGGCGGAGCAGCGACGGGATGTTGCCCACGGCTCGCCGCGATGCGATAGATGGAAACCTCTCAAATCTCCTGTCTCGCCTATGTCATTGAGCCTCTCATATACTTTCCGAACCACCACCATCATCCTCGCCATGGTCATTTTGGTGGCAGTGGCAAGAGCAGACGGAAGTCCACCGGCCTGTGAAGACTGGCAGGGTGAGTGGCAAGAAACGAAGATCTTCTTCGGTCTCAGCAAGAGCAGCAGAGAGGCGATTTCACGTCGCGCGGTGGATGCCTTTGTCCAGGAGGAGATCGTCAGAGCTTTTCCCGACGGTTTCACGCTTGTTGAAACAACCGGTTACTGGCGGGGCGACGACAGTTCCGAGACTTTTTATGAAAACGGTCTGATGCTCGTTCTGCTTCATCCGAAAACGACCGAAAGCACCGGCAAGATCGACGCTTTGGCAACGGCCTTTCGGGCCCGGTTCGAGCAACAATCGGTTTTGATTGCGACGCAGCCAAGTTCCGTCCGAAGCTGCAACCGAGACTAAATGGCTACGCTGATGAACCGATTGACGGTTCGTCCTCAAGAGAACACTGTTTATCGAGAACCGCAGATCTTTTATAAAAAAGTTTGATCTGGGTATTGAAACATATGTACATACATCTAATTCTCCTTTCGCAAACGGATCGATATGACCAACAGATATGTCGATGTTGAATGCGTCGTTCAGAATTTGCGGCGGGCGTCGCGCCTTGTATCAAGGCGATATGAGCAGGCGCTGAAACCGGTCAATTTGACGGCCAGCCAGTTTACGATTTTTCAATCGCTGACCGGGCGCAAGGGCCTGCCGCAGGGACGAATGGCAGATATTCTGGGCTTTGAGCAGACGACGTTAACGCGCTTGCTCAAACCGCTGGAAAAAAGGGGATTGGTTCTGATTGAACCCAATCCAAAAGACAGACGGGAGAAAACCGTTCGCCTGACGAAGGAAGGCGAAGCCCTGTTTAAAGAAGCAAAAACGCTCTGGAAGGCCGAGCAGGAAAAAAGCCTCGATGAGCTGAATGATGAAGAGTGGCAGGCCGTTAAAGGTGCGCTACGGAAACTATCCGAGATCTGACCGGAAAGGACGAAGACACATGAATTTCACTAGTTCTAATATATGTATATACAGGTAATGAAATGAGATTTCTGATGTCTTCAAACCTGCTCCTGGGGGCTCCAGGACGCCAGTCCAGGCTGGAATAGGCAGATACCTCCATTCGCCGCGATAAGCCGCGTCGATCCTCCGAAAATGGAGACACAAACCAACGTTTGAGCGGCTCGCATGGGGCGGATCGCTCGGCGATCGGGTTCGTATTGACTTGGCCATGCTGTGCGCTTTCCCGCCGGCGTGATCACCCTATTGCGCGCTCGATTGCGCTTAAAAGAGAAAGGACTAAAGACATGCTCAGAGTGAAAAAAGGCGCTGCATTCGCAATCCTCGCCCTGATAGCGACCGGGTTCACAGGGACGTCCGGGTTTGCAAATCCCGCCGCGTCATCCCTGCGTGAGGTAGAGGATACAAGCCGTGTTCAAAAGGCGGCACTCCCATCGAAAAAGGCAAAGGCTCTGAAACAGCTCTTTGATGAGGATGTTTCACCGAAAGGTTTCCGGTTTTGCGGCGTCGATCAGAAAACCGGCGAATGCAAGGGAAAGAGTGGGATGCGGGGTGCCGGGCTCGGCGGCACTTTGCTTCCACTGGTGCTTGAAATCAAAAGCGTAAAGATTCTGGAGCGGAGCCGGCAAGACGGCAAGCTATCCCTCAAGAGCAAATTCAAAGCGAGCGTTAACGGTATTCCCCCGGCCTGCGCGCGAACAACCGGCACAATCACGCTCTCGGCTTCTGAGCCAGCGGAACTCAACTACAAGAACTTTTACTGCAATTGGCTCGGGATCGGCAACGTTCTGACGAAAGTCAAACTGACGATTGAGGATGTTGATCTCGAAGGCCGCAGGTTCTCCGGAAAATACAACGTTCGTTTCAACGGAACCGGCAATGTCTTTGGCACCGGCCGTTTCATCGCTTTTGCACGGTAGCGCTTACCGAAACCGGCAAAAACGGTGTCGGGCGACGTCCCACTGCCCGACGCCACCCTTCAAAACCCAAACTAAGGAGTGAAACATGAAGAAAACCCTCGTATCTCTGTCGATTGCAACCGCGCTTTTTGCAGGAACACAGGCACAGGCGGCAAACATCGTCGAAGTTGCCCAGGAAGCCGGTACCTTCAACACACTGATTGCGGCAGCAAAAGCGGCGGGCCTTGCCGGTGCACTTGCGGAAGGCAAAAACCTGACCGTCTTTGCACCGACCGATGAAGCCTTTGCGGCGCTTCCCGAAGGAACGGTCGAGACCCTTTTAAAGCCGGAAAACAAGGACAAGCTCGTTGCGATCCTGAGCTACCATGTGTTGCCGCGTAAGCTGAAATCGAACCAGCTTTCCAATGGCGCCATCCCGGTGAAAACTATCAAAAAGGGCGGCGACCGCACCTTGTCGGTTGCGAAATCTTCGAAAGGGGTCACGGTCGATAATGCGAAGGTCGTTGCTGCGGATATCAAGGCTGAAAACGGCGTCATCCATGTGATCGATTCTGTCCTGCTGCCGTCAAGCTAGGATCGGATTGAAAGGCTTATCATAAGCGCGAGGCCGGGGTGCATTGGTGCCCCGGATTCGGCGTTTTGAGAATGTGCTGAGGGCCAATCGTTTCATCACTATCGTCTGGCGAAGCAACCTCGGACTTGTCTCTGACGGAAACCGGGAACAGAATGGGGGCGCTATTATCGGGGACGAGCGACCGATGATCCTGACAGAAGATGAAAAGGCGATCCTTTCCGGGACTTTCGGCAATGCCGGGGATCGAATGGCGATGGAGCTTGTCGTTGAGACGGCCCGCATGCTTGGAGCCGAGCGGCTCGTTGAGATCCATTCTAGCCATATCGACGGCTGTCTCTATCATGGCGATTCCGGCACGCTTTATTGCGAGAAACTTGCCGAGAACGGAGCGCGGGTGAAGGTGCCAGCCACCACCAATGTCGGTGCTCTTAATCTTCTAAAACCCGATCAATGCCGCCTTCCGCCAAATGAGCGCAAGATGGCATCCCGCCTGATGATGGCCCATGTTCAGATGGGGTGTACGGCGAGCTGGACCTGCGCACCCTATCAGGCCGGGGCGCGTCCCGCCTTCGGCGAACAGGTAGCCTGGGGAGAATCCAACGCGGTCGCCTTTGTGAATACGGTGCTTGGCGCAAGGACCAATCGTTATGGCGACTTCCTCGATATTGCCTGTGCGATTTCGGCGCGCGCACCTTATGTTGGCTTGCACAAGCCTGAAAACCGCCATGCGAAGCTGGTTTTCGATGTTATGGGTCTATCTGACGCCCTGCGTCGGCAAAGCGCGTTCTATCCGGTTCTCGGCGCAATCATCGGTCGTCACGCAGGCGAAACTGTTCCAGCGATTATTGGTATCCCGCCCGGCATAACCGAAGACCAATTAAAATCATTCTGTGCTGCAACCGCCTCAACCGGTGCGGTGGCTTTGACCCATATTGTCGGCATCACACCGGAAGCGCCGGATCTTCAAACGGCACTCGGCGGAGCCGAGCCGGAAGAAGTGGTCACGATCACACGGGAGATGGTGATCGGGGAGCGCGATCGCCTAACCCTTGCCGATGCAGGGGCGATTGACAGCGTCGCGCTCGGAAGTCCGCATTTCAGCACCGCAGAATGCCGGGACTTGCTCAGTCTTGCGGATGGTCAGCCTTTCAGGGTCCCGGTCTATGTCTGCCTCGGTCGCCATACGCTTGATGAATTGGAGTCCGATGGCGCGGACAAAGGCCTCACGGAACTCGGCGTAGAATTTGTGGTCGACACTTGCGTGGTCGTGACCCCGATCCTTCCGGACGAGCCCGGTGTGATGATGACGAATTCGGCCAAGTTCGCCCACTACGCAACCGGCAATACAGGGCATCTGCCGGTCTTTGGAACGCTTTCAGATTGCGTAAAGAGCGCTCAGGCGGGTCATGTCGTCTGGGACCGGACAGTCTGGGCATGAATTGGCAATCAGAGGTTTTGATCGAAGGCGAGGCGGAAGGAGAAGTCCTTTTCCTCGAAGCACCGATCAGTTTCTGGGGTGGTGTGGATCCTGAAACGTCGAAGATCACGCTCATGGGACATCCGCAATATGGCGAGGCGATCGCGGGGAAAATGCTGGCGATCCCGGACCTCATTGGCTCGAGCAGTTCGTCGGCAGTCTTGTTGGAGCTTCTGCATAGAAAAGAGGCTCCCAAGGCGCTTATCCTTGGCATGCGCGATGCGATCTTGCCGGTCGGGGTTGTTGCCGCGCGGCAAATGAACTGGTCGAGTATCCCGGTGGTTGTTCTTCGCGACCCGTCGTTCAAGACGGGAGATATCATATCGATTTCCCGAACTGGGCTTATCGAGAAAACCCTCGAAATCAGACTGGCGGAAGACGATGATGTCGATGCGGTCAGGGCCTGTGCGGAAGAGGCGTTCCAACAATATGTCGACGCGATCGGCAAAAAGCCCGCTCCGATGGTCGCCGACTTCGATGCGTTCATCGATGCTGGCTGTGTCCATGTCGCGACGGACGCTTCTGGTGATGTGATCGGTTACATCATCTTCTTCCCTCTGGAGGGTGATATGTTTCTCGAAAATGTCGCGGTGAAGCATTCGGCGGCGGGCAAGGGGGTCGGAAAACGGCTCATTTCCTTATGCGAGAAAGAGGCGCGGCTCTCCGGCTGCGATACGGTCAAACTCTATACGAATGAGAAGATGACCGGGAATATTTCGCTTTATCCGCAATTGGGATATCGCGAGACGGATCGCCGGACGGAAGATGGCTTTAAACGCGTCTTCTTCGAAAAAGAGCTTCGATAATATCCAATCTGATTGCGTGGGAAAGAGCGACAGTTTCTCAGTTGCCAGAGCTGGCGTTGTTGGCGCTTCTACGGGCTCATCCATCATTCGTCGTGAATGCTTCGCATAATCCCTCGATCCAGTCTGCAAGGCATTTTGCGTTCGGCGCCAGCGTCCCATCTGCCCGATAGATCAGACCGTATTCGGAGCCATCCGCATCGAAACCATAGGGAGCGACCAGCCGACCGGATGAAACATCGTCGAGGGCGATGACGTGCGGCGAAAGGCCGACACCAAGGCCCGCGCAAGCTGCCTCGACGGCGAGAAAGTGGTGATCCATTTCGCGTCTTTCGCGAGGGCGCGGTGCCTCGGGATGGACGGAAAGCCAATGGTCCCATGCTTCGGGCCGGGTTCTTGAAACAAGCGCAATGTAGTCTCCCGCTGCGAAACGCTCACGCATCGTCTCAACCATGACGGGACCGACGGTCTCCGGGAAAAGCCGTTGACCGGCCCATTTGGCGTCCAAAGAAAAATCGAGACGTCGGAGCGCAAGGAAACCGTGATCGCGCGCTGTGTCGATTGCTCCGCCACCCACCGAGAGATGGACCGCAATGTCGGGATTAACTGTTTCGAACTGGCTGAGGCGGGGGATCAGCCAACGCATGGCGACAGACCGTTCGCAGGAAAGGAGAACCGCGTTGTTGTCCTCCCGCGCGGTTTCCCGGATAGAAGAAATCGTGCGCTCAAGATCGTCAAAACTGCGACGGCAGGCATCGCGTAGTACTTCCCCGTTGGACGTCAGCCTGATGCCGCGTCCGGACCTTACCAGGAGCGGCGTTCCCAAAGAGTTCGCAAGGCGCGAAACGCGTCGGCTTACGGCGGCGTGAGTAAGGTTCAGTTCTTCCGCCGCAGCGCGCACTGATCCCATGCGTGCCGTTACCTCAAAGGCGCGCAGATCATCGAGATAAGGAACGTCGGATCGTTTCATTGGTGATGAAATATCACCAATACTGGTGAGAAACAATTGCTTGTTCGATGACGCTTCTGCGCCGATTATCCTGCTATGACGTCTCCTCCAAACCCTTTGGTCGGTATCCTCGCCGATGATTTGACGAGCGCTGCAGATGGTGCCGGTCCCTTCGTGAGAAAGGGGCTTCAGGCAACGGTGTCCAGGCAGCATCTCCCGCAGTCTCGCGAAACTGATGTCATCGCAGTCGATATCGCGACGCGTTCGATGTCTGAGCACGACGCTGCTGCCAGGGTAAAAGAAATCACCCAAGAATTGGAGGGCGCGCAGATAGTCTACAAGACGGTCGATTCGACCCTGCGCGGGCATGTCTTTGCCGAAGTCGAAGCGGTCATCGCGGGGAGCCAACGCAAAAGACTGGTGTTTGCCCCGGCGTTCCCTGATGCGGGACGCATCACACGCGATGGTTTTCAATTCGTCGACGGCGTCCCGGTGTCTGAGAGCCGCTATGGATCCGACCCGGTTCATCCGGCACGGACATCCCGGCTTTCTGACCTCGTGCCATCCTCCGTGCGCGATGCCCTGTTGATCAACGCGGAAACTCAGGATGAATTGAACGCAAAGATCGCCGTTATCCCGGATCCGGAGGATGTTGTCTGGATCGGATCTCCGGGACTTGCCATTGCATTGTCACAGCTGGTCACGTCAAAATCTGCTCAACCCTCAATGCCAAAGGTTCGATCCGATATTCTGGTGGTGGTCGGTAGCACGAACGCTATCAGCTCAGACCAGGTCGGAATGGTCGAAGAAATCGTGAATGTGACCGTCCTCCGCGCCCCGGCAGAACGAGCGGATCCTGGGGAAACACTCGCCGCGCTCACTGCAAGAGCCGTTTCCGCTATCGAAACCGGTCGATATGGAGCGGTTATTGCGACGGGTGGTGATACGATGGAGGCGATCCTCAATGCAATTGGCGTGAGGAGCTTCGATCTTACCGGAGAGTTCGAACCCGGATTTCCGGTTGGTCTTGCTGACTATAAAGGCGAACCGCTCGTCCTCGGTCTGAAAGCAGGCGGTTTCGGCTCACCGGACAGTCTCCGGCGGGCGGTCGATCATCTAACGGGTTCAAAGGAATACGCCTTATGACGCACGCTCCCCTTGTCATCACCATGGGCGATCCGTCCGGGGTCGGCCCGGAGATCATCGCCAAATCCTTTGCGGAGGGGCGTGCGCCTGGTTGTGTTGTCGTTGGCAGCGCCTCTGTCATGCGCAAGGTTGTTGCCGGGCTCGACCTCGGATTGGAGGTTTGGGAGGTCCAATCGATCGAGGACGTTACATCGGCTGAAAACCCACGCGTCATTCAGGTCTTTCAGACATCAAAGCAAGGCGCAGAATTTCCTGTGGGTGAGGTATCGGCTGAAAGCGGAAAGGCCGCGTTCGACGCTATCGTCAAAGGGATCGATCTTGCCAAATCCGGAAAGGCATCCGGTATCGTCACAGCCCCGATCCACAAAGAAGCTTTGTCTGCGGCCGGGATCGGCTTTCCGGGACACACCGAAATGCTCGCCGAATTTGGCGGGGCAGAAAGCGTTGCGATGATGCTTGCGAATGACGAGATCCGCACGGTGCTCGTCACCATTCACGTCAGTCTGCGTGACGCTATCGACCGCGCCGATTTTGACGCTCAAATGTCGGCAATCCGCCTCGCGCACAAAGCCTGTCGCGACGTTGGCATCGATGCGCCCCGCGTGGCGGTTGCGGGCCTTAATCCCCATGCGGGCGAGGGCGGTCTCTTCGGCCAGGAGGAAATCGAG
>JBCDCZ010000193.1:0-8745 GCA_039180865.1 Pseudomonadota bacterium
AAAGCATGGCGGATCGATCGACAAGTTTCTCGGCGATGGGATACTCGCAAGCTTCGGTGCGCTCAGGGCCTGCGACACGTGCTGTTCCGATGCCCTGCGAGCAATGGATGAGATCCTTGCCGACTACCGCACTTGGGCAGAAGATCCCGTTTTACAGCAAGTTTCAGATAATGCGCTTGGGCTCGCGCTTTCCTATGGGGAAGTCGTATTCGGTCCTATCGGTGACGGAAACCGGTTGGAGTTCACCGTTATCGGATCAACGGTCAATCTCTCGGCCAAGCTTGAAAAACACAATAAAGCAATCGGTTCGCGGGCGATCATTTCAAAGCCTGCTTACGATGCAGGTTTGGTGCAGGGATACCAGCCGGTGACGTCACCAGTGGAACAAACGGTTCATGTTGAAGGCTTGTCAGGGGCGCTGGACGTACTCGTGCACTTCCCGGGACCAGGAGAACGACAGACCTAAGAGCGGTATCCGTTTGCCACGGATTTGACGAAATCTTGAAATATCTGTGATTTTACTTGGCTGATTCGTGGCTATATATGGACTAGCACAAATGAGAGCGGACGAACCACGGCTGCCACCACAATTCGTCCGTACGCAACTCATAATCTATACTGGAAGACTCAAAACCAGACATCCAGTACCGCCTTTATGGACCAACTTTATTGATAAGTTCTGAATAACTCAGTTTTTTTGCAGCATTTTTAATTTAACTTTTTAAGCAATGAGTAAGGTTTACACATTCTTTACGATTGTTAATGCTGGAGCCTGCGCGTGCGCTCCGAGCGCCCAAGCGGGAACAAAGTGCCCAGTAGATTTTTCCGGTATTGCCGACAGCCATTGGACGGAAATGACCTAGTGGCCTGCACGCAGATTTGGGACGTTGCTTGTGTTTTGTCTGGGATCCGCATCGAGCCATTGATCAAGGAAAGTGGAAAGCCAGGACCGGATCGCCTTATCATAGATCAGGCGCCCCTCCAGATGTTCACTGCGAGATTTTGCACCGGGCGCTGATAGCCTTTCGGATGCCTTTACTGTCCATCTGTGGAGCATGGCCAAAGTCAGTTCAGTGTGAAACTGGATTCCATAAGCGTGAGTGCCGTTGACCCGATAGGCTTGGTTTTCAAACAAATCGCCGCGCGCCAGCAGTGTTGTTCCGGCGGGCAGTTCGAAGCCTTCTTTGTGCCACTGATAGAAGTGACTGGGGAGGCAGGGCATAACCCGATCATGTTGAAGGTCCTCAACGGGATGGATCGGATAGTAGCCCACCTCGACACACCCTTCCGGATGCGGTTCCACTTTTCCGCCAAGGTGTTTGACCAGCATTTGAGCCCCGAGACAAATTCCGAGGAATGGAGCCCGCTCTTTTAGAGAAACACCACACCATTCGATCTCGCGTCTCACGAATTCATCGGGGTCATTGCAACTCATGGGGCCGCCAAAGATGATCGCGCCCTTGTGTTGGATCATTGTCTCAGGCAACGGATCGCCGAGCGCCGGTCGTCTGATGTCGAGGGTGTATCCACGCGCGATCAGCATCTGTCCAATTCGGCCCGGCGTGGAACTCTCCTGATGAAGGACAATCAGGATCTTCTCGCGTGTGTCACTCGCAGGCTTTGGGCTAAGCGCTCCCGAAGCGGCCGCGCCATTGGTTTCGAGGCTTCGATCAAGAAGGGTTCGCAAGGCGTTCTTCCACCATCTTTCTTAGGGAAACGCGCTCGCGGGTTTCCACGCCAAGCAGCTCTGCTACACGCCACACAACGGTATCCTCCAATTCGTGAACGATGCCATCAGCGAGGACGACTTCCCACATCATCTCAACGACCTTCATGCGGCCTTCGCGATCGAGGTTGCGTTTCAGAACGCTTGTAAATGTATAGAAGTCGACGGCGCCATGATCAGCTTCTTCTCCGTCGGCGATCAGGTCTTCAAGCTCGGTGTCGCTTAAATCGTAGTGGCGTTTTAGTACGGTGCGGATGATATCGGTTTCGCTTTCCATAACAAAACCATCCGCATTCATTACATGAACAAGGAGTGCAGCCGCCGCGAGACGGTGATCCGTAATTTCAAAATGATTACGTTCGTCCTCAGCCGACAGCTTTTGAAAGAACGCCTTTATGGTATCGAACATCGTAAAGCCCCTTCGGGACTACGATAATTCCCTTATCCCACAAACTCAATGGATTGGACGATTTATTCCATAAATGCCGCACCAATGGGTTAAACACCTTTGAAGTTTGCTTCCCGTTCGCGTTCCACAAGATAACGCGCCGTGATTTTGCGCACCGCCTGGCCGGTTCCTTTGAGATTTGGAAACTGACCGACCATAATGCCCAAAACAATGACGACACCGCCGATCAGGACTGCACTTGAGGGGACTTCGCCAAGAAGAACGAAAGCGAAAGCGACACCTGCAATTGGCGTAAAAGAGGACGCCAGGGACACTTCGGACGTCTTAGCGCGCTTGATCCCGTAGAACCAGCAATATTGTCCGCCGACAACGATCACGGCGCCGTAAATCACCATCAGTTGCCAAAGGAGCGGGCTAGTGAGGTCGATAAAGTGTTCGAACGTTAGAAGATAAACGGTGACCCAGAAGAAAATGATCGCACCGAGACCGGTTCTAACAACCGTGAAAATGCCCAGCGAAATGTTTTTGAGCCTGACTTTTGCAATGACAGTCGCGAGTGAGGTGAAAGCGGCTGCGGCTGCGGCTTGCAACTCACCTTTCCCGATAGCAAAGCCTGAGCCAGCACTTTCGAGAAAAAACGTCAGCGCCACTCCACCAAAACAGACAACGGCACCCAGTGTCGGCCAAAAGTCCGGCTTTTCACGCAACATGAAAATCGAAAGTGCGATCAGGATCAGGGGTTCGATCCGGCCAACCAGAATGGTGTTTGTTACAGTTGAATTGGTGAGAGCCAGAAACATTAAGGACGGAACCAGCGCTCCCGTGATGATCGCGAGGAAGATCAGACTAGCCCAATCGCTTTTGGTAATCTTGGAGAGGTTCTCGCGCGTCCATTCCTTTCGATAAACCGCGATCATCGTCAGGCAGGCGCAGACGTTTCCGGCGAAAAGCACATTGCAGAAGCTGATCGGGTTACGCCAACCGTCGACCGGGTATTGTGCTCCTACGTCAAACAATAAAAGCACGATAGAATTCGCAGACGCGAAAATAATAACCGCGATCCATACAAACAACATGCCGCGGCGTGCTTCCGCATCGCTCACGTGCTCTAGTGCTGCGTTTGCCATGATTTGCCCTCCCTGAAGATCCCACGCTTAAATGTGGTCCGGGGTGTCTTGATTTCACAGACACTATTGCTCACGCCACGGTCAACACCGAGTTCCCCTTATGTGAAGAAAATGTGAGCAAGTGCTGCGCGCAGCAAAGATCAGGACAGACGGTCTTGGAGATATCGCTTATCGGAATCTTCAATCACAGTCGCACCTGCCAGTCTTTCGTAATATTCGACTGGTCCTGCTGCTCCGATGATTGCATAGGCGTAGCCTTTCGCAGCGAGACCATCGAGCGCGGCTTGAAGAAGAGCAGCTCCAATCCCGCGGCCGCGCCAGGCTTCAAGTACGCCCGTTGGTCCGAAGAACCCCGGGCCGCTGCAATCGAAGCAGGCGAACCCGGCGACCTTTCCATCGTCAACGGCGATCAGGGAGCCGATCGGGGTCATTTGCGCCCCACGCGTAAATTCGTCAGCCCAGAAGTCGGCAAAGACCTCTCCGACAGTCTTCGCCACATACGAGATTTCGTGGGGGCGGACGGGTCTGATGATAATGCCATCCGGCAGATCGACCCGCTTTTGCGGACGGTCATAGAGTTTGACGAGAAGGTCGGGCACTACATCTTCTCGACAAGATCGTCGATCAGATTGGTAGCGACGGCGACTTTCGACGGCGTAAATGTCTCGCTTTCAAGGATTGAAGAAACGGTTTTTGTAACCTGCTCGATCCGTGCCGCGTTTGCTTCTTTCCATGCAGCTGCCGGATCGTCGGTCTTCTTGAGCGAAAGCGCTTCGAGCGTAATGGCCCGGTGCGCGCTGGCGAGTTGGAAACGCGTGCGTTCGAGTGCCAGTCCCTCATAATAGTCGGTGACGTCGATCATCCGGGCACAATGCTCGATCCTGCCGATCTGGAACATTCCGGCAATCGCGAAATAGGTTCGAGCAGTATCGATGAG
Source organism: Pseudomonadota bacterium (assembly GCA_039180865.1). Lineage (GTDB taxonomy): Bacteria > Pseudomonadota > Alphaproteobacteria > Rhizobiales > JACESI01 > JBCDCU01. Next base: position 4,200 of record JBCDCZ010000193.1, read on the forward strand.
CGGGCGCTTAGCCCGTTCACTGACGGCAATAATGTCGGGCACTGTTCCAAGGATTGGCAGAAGCGCAATGTCGGTTGCAAGATCGGCTGAAACGTTTGCCTGAAGGAAGCTTTTGCGATTGCGCTCGAATGTCCGCAACAGATATTTCGGCAGCATCTCGACGATTTCTGCCTTGAGCGCTTTCACACCCTTTGCAATGGGTGCGATCGATGCTTCGAGACCTTGATCAAGATCGAGAGACCGCAAAATGTTGACAGTCTGCCCGAGCAGCAGGTTTTGGACTGCCGCATAAAGATCGAGTTGAACCTTGCCGGCAATTTTCGTGTCGAGGGCGTCGATGCGTGCATTGAGATCCTGCATGACAAAGGCGTCACGAACGACGATGTAAGCTCGCGCGATGTCGACGGTTGACCGGCCGGTCCGGTCGGTGACGCGCTCCAGATACGTCGGGCCGCCGCGGTTGATCATGGTGTTCGAAATCTGGGTTGCGATGATCTCGCGTCCTAGCCGATGGCCCCGGATCTCGTCCGCAAAATCCTTTTGCATCTTCTTCGGGAAATAGCGCATCAATTCCCGTTCGAGGTAGGGATCGTCGGGCAAGTCGCTTTCGATGAGATCGTCAAAGAGCGTGATCTTGGCGTAGGCGAGAATAACGCCGATCTCCGCACGGGTGAGGGGCTCGTTGTTTTGTCGCCGTTCATCGAGAGCCTGATCGCCGGGCAAGTCTTCGACGGCTCGATCAAGCAGGCCACGCGCCTCAAGGTCCTGCATGTAGCGGGCCTGATGACCGAAATCCTCCCATCCGCGGGCTTCGGTCAGTGAGATTGAGAGTGACTGCTGATAATTGTTGCGAAGGCAGAGCGCCGCAACGTCGTCGGTCATCGATTCAAGAATCTTGTTCCGCTTCTTCAGATCGAGCTTGCCCGCCCGCAGGGCGCTGCCGAGCGCAATCTTGATATTGACTTCCACGTCTGATGAATTCACACCCGCTGAGTTGTCAATTGCATCGGAATTGCACCGTCCACCCCGTTTATTGAAAGCGATGCGCGCCCGTTGGGTCATGCCAAGATTGGCGCCCTCGCCAACGACTTTCGCACCAAGATCGGCGGCCGCAATACGGATCGGATCGTTTGCGCGGTCACCGGCATCGGCGTTCGTCTCCAGCGGGCCGCGAACATAGGTGCCGATCCCACCGAACCAGAAGAGTTCGACATTCATCTTGATGATCGCCTGCATCAGGTCGACCGGTGTCATTGCCGTTTTCTTGACATTGAGAAGCTTCTGCATCTCCCGTGTCAGCGGAATCGATTTTGCCGCTCTCGAAAAGATGCCCCCGCCCTCTGAAATCAGGGATGTGTCGTAGTCGTTCCAGCTCGACCGGCCCAAATCAAAAACCCGTTTGCGTTCGTCCCAGCTCTTTGCCGGGTCCGGGTCCGGATCAATGAAAATGTCGCGATGATCGAAGGCTGCGACCAGTTTGATTGCCTTTGAAAGGAGCATTCCGTTGCCGAAGACGTCGCCCGACATATCGCCGATACCGGCAACCGTGAACGGCTCTGTCTGGATATCCTTGTCCATCTCACGGAAGTGGCGTTTCACGGCCTCCCAGGCGCCGCGCGCCGTAATGCCCATTTTCTTATGGTCATAACCAGCCGACCCGCCTGACGCGAAAGCGTCATCAAGCCAGAAATCGTAGTCTGTACTGATCCCGTTTGCTGTATCGGAAAAGGTCGCCGTTCCCTTATCTGCCGCGACCACAAGATAGGGATCGTCGCCTTCATGGCGGATCACCTTTTTCGGATGAACCACATCATCCCCGTCAAGATTGTCCGTCAGTTCCAAAAGATTGGAAATGAAGATTTTGTAGGCATCACGCCCGGTTTCAAAAGCAACGTCGCGGCTCATTTGCGGGGTCAGCTTTTTTGGAACGAAGCCGCCTTTGGATCCCACGGGAACAATAACGGCATTCTTGACTTGTTGTGCCTTAACGAGGCCGAGAACCTCCGTGCGGAAATCTTCCGGGCGGTCAGACCAGCGTAGTCCTCCCCGTGCGACCTTTCCAAACCTAAGGTGGAGACCCTCGACACGCGGACTGGTCATGAAGATTTCCCGGAAAGGTCGAGGCTCGGGGAGCCCCTCAATCTCGCGTGGTGCAAGTTTCAGGGACACTTCCGGGATCGACATGCCGTCTGCGGTGCGCTTGAAGAAGTTGGTCCGAACCGTGCCCATGATGACATCGCGGAAACGGCGCACAATCTGGTCTTCATCGAGACTTGTCACCTGATCGAGCGCGTGATCGATGGCTTCGGAGAGTGTTTTTTGGGCTTTGTCCCTTGCTTTTGCTGCGGGGTCAAAACGGGCATGGAACAGGTCAACGAGTTTTGCTGCGATTTCAGCGTTCTTATTGAGCGCCTCCCACATATAGTGCTGGCTATAGGTAACCCCGATCTGCTGCAGATAGCGCGATATCGTTCGCAGCAAGGCCACATCTCGCCAGACAAGTCCTGCATTCAAAATGAGCGCGTTGTACCCATCATTGCCGGTCCTGTCCTGCCAGATGGCGAGAATTGCGTCGCTCAAACGATCCTTGATCGCAGCAAGATCGATGTCTTCACCGGTTGCGCTCAAAAGGGTCATGTCATGCAGATAGCGGGCCGGACCGTCCATCGGCGCGATTTTATAAGTCCGCTCGTTGATCACCCGGAATCCGAGATTCTCCAGAAGCGGCACACGCTGCGAAAGTTCAATTGGTGAATCGAGATGGAAGACTTTAAGGCCAATGCGGGCTCCGTCCATGTCATTACGGCGATAAATATCAACGGCAATCACATCGGGAGAGGTGAGGGTTTCGCAGATACCAAGGTCGTTCACCGCTTCGATTGGCGAATAAGCTTCTCTGTAAGCTGCTGAAAAAGCATTCAGGTATGGATTGGCGAGTTCGGTCTTATCGGCTGTTGCGAGAAGCCTCGATAACCGGTCGGGCCAGGTTGAGACGATTTCCTCAATCCGTGTTTCCAGATCAGGACGATTTACATCCGGCTGTTCTTCGGTTTCGCGACGAATGATGAAATGGACGCGGGCGAGGAGACCTTCCGGGAAACCCGGATAAAAGGCAGAGACCGATCCATTGTAGACATTCGACAAATGCTCACCGATCCGGATGCGGACATCTGTATTGTAGCGGTCGCGCGGAACGAAAACGATGACTGAAACATAGCGGTCAAACTTATCCCAGCGCGGCAGGACCCGGACCTTCGCCCGCCCGTCAAGAGCCAGAACTGCGAGAGCGAACTCTTCAAGGAGATCTTCGGCGATCTGGAAGAGCTCGTCGCGCGGATAACTCTCCAGAACATTCCAGAGGGCCTTGCCCGAATGGCTGTTCGCGTCAAACCCGGATCGCTTGATGATGTTGTTTGCCTTATGACGCAGATAGGGAATCGCCATAATTGAGCGGGCGTAGACTGTTGATGTGAAGAGGCCAACGATCCGCAACTCACCCGTCAGCATGCCGGTTGCGTCATAGAGCTTGACGCCGATGTAATCCATGTGAATGCGCCTGTGGACGCGGGATTTGACATTGGCTTTTGAAATGATCAGCGGGTCCGCGCTCGTCATGAATTCGCGAATTTCCGGTGTGATTTCGACGAGTTCGTTACCGCGTTTCAGAACATGCACATCCGGGTTGCGCAAAATGCCAAGACCGCTGCCCTTAACCGGTTGAACAAAGCGGTCAGCAGTGTCGTCGTAGCGCATTTCCCGAAGGCCCAGAAACGTGAAATTGTTGTCTGTGAGCCATTCAAGAAACTGTACCGCCTCAGCGAGCTGTGTCACTTCGATCGGGGGCGGGTTGGTTTTGTAGTGCCGGATCGTGCTTTCAAGCCGATCCGTCATCTTGCGCCAGTCGCGCACAATGCCGCGCACGTCTTTCAGAAGGCTTGCAAGAGCAGCCTTTACGAGCCGAATCTCAGCGGCCGGAATTTCGGGGATATGGATATGTAGAACGCTTTCCCGGTTCCGTTGGACATGCATTTCTGCGCTGAAGAGTTCCGGTGTTTTTTTCAGGAGGCCCTGTTCATCGCGTTCAACGGCGAAGATCGGGTGGACGATCAGCAGGATTTCATGGCCGAGTTCGCGCATCTCCGGAATAACCGAATCGACCAGAAAGGGCATGTTGTCGTTGACGATGGTTATTGTGGTGAGTTTAAGCGCGCTCGCCTTGAACCCAGCACCTTCAACAGTGTGACTTCCAAATTGGACGATTGGGGTGCCTGGTTTGCGTTTCGTCATCGCTTTATAAGTCGATGAAGCAAAGGCCGCGAGGTCTTCGGCGTGATACCGGTTTATGTCCTCTGCAAGACCATGGGAAAAAAGTTCATCCGCAAAGCGACCAAGGTCCTTATCCTTTTCGGCAAGATGATCGGCTGCTTCGGCAATTCGGTTCTTTCTCAGCTCTTCGTGATCGAGCATGCCCCTGTCCTCCAATGCAAATAAGGCCATTGCCTTATGAATTTGCCCTCGGCGCAAACTGTGGTGCGGAAGGGCCGAT
>JBCDCZ010000194.1:0-8679 GCA_039180865.1 Pseudomonadota bacterium
GCCGGTTATTTGGAATTGAACGAAGCCCCAGAGGATGGGGCCAAACGGGAAGCCATGGAGGAAGCAAACGCTGTCCTCGAAATCTCGGGATTGCTTGCAGTCTACTCTGTTGAAAGGATTTCGCAGGTTCAACTCATCTATCGCGCAACGCTTCCGGATGGATCATTCAGCGCCGGTCCGGAAAGCCTTGACGTGGCTTTGTTCGACTGGGGCGATATTCCTTGGGATGAGATCGCTTTTCCGTCTGTGTTCTGGGCCTTGAACGACGACAGACGAGCCGAAGAGGGAAGCGCCATTCCACCATTCAAAAACCCCGTCGAGGGTATGTAAAGCTGTTATCTCGGTCGGCAAAGAGAGCAATGGCAGAAACCAAGTCATTCAACTGAATTACAATACTAGGAAGAGGAACCACCTTCAGGAACTTCATCTTCCAGGGAATGGCGGTTCAAAAGCGGCAATTGGCTCATCGCGAAAGCCATAGTGATCGGCATAACGCCCCAGACCTTGAATGCGACCCAGAAGTCGGTCGAATACGAGCGCCAGATCACTTCGTTGAGCACTGCGAGGAAAAAGAAGAAAAGCGCCCAACGGAACGTCAGAATCCGCCATCCCTCATCAGTTATTTTGAACGCTGAATCGAAAACGTAGGCAAGGAGCGATTTTCCATACAGCAATCCGATCATCAGGACGGAACCAAAGAACACATTTACGATGGTCGGCTTCAGCTTAATGAACGTCTCATTTTGCAGATAAAGCGTGAGGCCACCGAAAACCAGAACGACAACGAGCGAAACGAGCGGCATAATGGGTAACGACCGTACAAGGGCCCACGAAATGCTCAATGACACAACCATCGCCACCATAAAGACTGCGGTTGCGATGAAGATATTGCCGCCTAGATCCGCAAGAAACGGGATATAGTCTGCGAAGCGTTCGCCGTAGGAATTCGCGAGGAAAAACAGAGCGAGCGGCCCCAATTCGAGCGCAAACTTGAGAAGCGGATGAAGCGTTCTTTCCTCGACACCCGCCCGTCCTTCGCTGATTTCCTGTGTCACACACCCTCTCCCGAATTGAAGTCTCTGATTGTCAGGACATGAATTAAATCTGACTTATGGGCGCTTTACGGTTTCACGCCAAGCTTAGATCATAGCTTTTCTTTAGGTGGGATGCACCTTGGTGAATACCAACGGCTAAGCCCAACTTATTGCATCGCAATATCAGGAAAATCACACAAGCTTGAAACAGCGTGTGTTTGAAAATCGTGCAAAGGCCTCGAAATTATCTGTGAAACGCACAATTTTACCGCTTCGCTCCCCATGTTTCACGCGCTATTCTTATTGCATGGGAGGTTCACACCAACACCATGAGGTGACAGTAATGAACCGTAACGCAAGAAAAACCCGTGTTATTGCTGCTCAGAAGCAGCCTGTTTCCCGCACCCTTTTCCACGCTTTCTGGATATTTCTCGCTCTCATCATCCTGGCTTGGCCTGGCGCGGCACGAGCGTGTGAGTTTTTTGTACCCGACGAAGCCGGCAATGCTATTCGCGGCCCATCTTTCGATCGGATCGATAACGGCTTTACCCATGGCCTTTTGCGATGCGGAGGAGAAACGCACGGGCTCATGATCATGACGCTGGCCATCGACATCAATGAGCCGCATATCGGGGTCCGCGATGATCCGCTTTTCAAATCGGAGGTGTTAGGGCCTCTGGAGCGCGTTGATGACATCCAGGTTTCCGGGACTTCCAGTGTCTATGTTCTCGGACGGGCAAATGCATCTCCACGAGTCGGCAACCGTCGCGGCTTCGTTCGTTTCGCGACCCTGTGCGACGAGCATGTTAATGGAAAACCATTGAACTGTTCATGGGGCTCGGCTCGGATCAAGTTTCGTGCCACCACGGTCGATACAAACGCGGATGAGAAATTCGATCGCACCTATCACGAGCTCAGCATTTACCGTGGAGAAGGCAAGCTCCATATGGTGACCTTCTGGACACCGCATCGCCGCCATATCAAGGCAACGACTGCCGATTGGATCACCGCTCTCCACGCCTTCGGGTTCGACGTCGCTAAGAAAGGTCCTCAGACTATCGACGCAAATCGCGGATAGCTCTCCCGTCAGTCAATCCGTCATTAAACCTCTATACGCCGCTTTGGATCTCCAAGGCGGCGTATTCTTATCAGCGCCAGCCTCCGGGTTGGCCGCTCGATCGACGGCGTCGACCATATATGCTCAATGTCTGACCTCAAAAGACCAAGATCGTTCAACTGAGTGTCGTCGAGGCGCATCATTTTGCGAAACGCTGAATAATCCTTCGCTAGCCAATAGGCGCTGAATGTGAAGAAAATCACTTGCGAGACGGTGGCGTTAATGCGGCTAGCGAAAATCCGGTGGGTGTTAGACATCACGGCTTCTCCTTCCTGAAACACCCCTGGATGCTAGCAACCGGCAATCACTTGATGCTTCGTTCGTGGACGAAGCGTCACGTCCGTGTTTTTGGTATTCTGCGGGAAACAAAGTCAGGAGGAGCGTTCTTGGGCCAGGGACCGAACATCGCAGTTATATCCGCGCTCATCGGCGACCCGGCACGTGCGACTATGCTTATGGCGCTCATGGCGGGGAAGGCCCTGACAGCGGGTGAACTTGCCAATGAGGCAGGCATTACGCCGCAGACAGCCAGTGCGCACCTCGCCAGGCTTGAGGACGCCGGCCTTATCCTTCGCCACGCTCAGGGTCGGCATCATTACTTCGCGCTTGCCAGCCAGAAGACTATCGAACTTCTCGAACTTCTGATGGACATCACAGCAAGCACGTTCGAAACAAAGAGAAAGACCGGGCCGAAGGATGAAGCGCTGAGACGTGCGCGGATCTGCTACGACCATCTGGCCGGCGGGATCGCGGTTGCATTACTCGATCGGTTTATTGAGCGAAAGTTCATCACGATCACCGATCAAAAGCTCCTGATCTCGGAAGCAGCCCGTCCGTTTTTCGAGGATTTCAAAATCGACATGGACGGATTGGGCCGCGCCAAACGTCCGATCTGCCGAAGCTGTATGGATTGGAGTGAGCGGCGCCCTCACCTTGCTGGTGGCCTGGGCGCCGCCCTGTTCAGTCGGTTTCAGGATCTCAACTGGATCCGACGGGAAGGAAAATCACGTTTGGTGACTGTAACACCCCTCGGCCTGCGGGAACTACCTGCATGGGGCGATTTCAGGCTCCCGTAGCCTCGGCGTCGTTCCGTGTAAGACCGGCGATGGCCTTCGCGAAGTCAGACGCCTCAAATGGCTCCAGGTCGTCAATACCTTCGCCGATCCCGATAAAATGAACCGGTAAGCCGTGTTTGGCGGCAATCGCAACGAGAATCCCGCCGCGGGCCGTGCCATCAAGCTTCGTCATCACCAGCCCGTTGACCCCGGCCTTTTCTTTGAAGATTTCGACCTGCTGAAGGGCATTCTGACCGGTTGTGGCATCGAGTGTGAGAAGAACCGTATGCGGCGCACTCTCATCTTTCTTTCTGATGACCCGGATTACTTTTTCGAGTTCTGCCATTAGCTCCGTTTTGTTCTGCAACCGGCCGGCCGTATCGATCAGGAGAACGTCAGTGGCGGCGTCCTGAGCAGCCTGCATCGCATCGAATGCCAGACCGGACGCATCAGCTCCGATATCCCGGGCAATAACGGGTGACCCCGTGCGTTCGCCCCAGATTTTCAGTTGTTCAACAGCAGCAGCCCGAAACGTGTCACCCGCCGCGAGCATGACCATGGCGCCACCACTGCTGAGTTTGGCTGCGAGTTTACCGATTGTCGTCGTCTTACCGGTCCCATTAACGCCAACGACAAGCACAACATGGGGCTTGCGGTCGAAATCCAGCTCCAGCGGTTGGGCGATTGGTGCCAGTACCCGTTCAACTTCTTCAGACAGCACGGCACTGATCTCTTCAGCGCTGATGTCCTTGCCATAACGGTTTTCAGAGAGACGGTCGGTAATCGCAAGCGCGGTGTCAACGCCAAGATCCGCTCGAATGAGCGCATCTTCGAGATCCTGTAAAGTCTCATCGTCGAGTTTGCGCTTGGTGAAGATTGCGGTGATCGAGCCGGTCAGTTCCTGCGAAGATTGCGATAACCCGGAGGCCAGGCGTTGAAACCAGGATCGCCCGCCGCCTTCTTCCTTCGGTGTCTCCTCACTCTTCTTTCCGAAAGAAAAAAGCCGCTTAAAGAGACCTGGTTTTTGTTCGCTCATCGTAGTCCGTCCGGTCAGTGCTCAAGCTGCCGCAATCAGAAGATCATCGGTCGCCGCTTCGATCCGCGCCGGGATAATCTCGCCCTGCTCACCGCGGTTCAGTCTGGCGAGTGTGAAATGTTCCGTCCGTCCAAGACGCGAGCCATCTTCAAACACACGTTCCACCAGGATCGCAGCGGACTGTCCGGGCTGTTTTTGCAGGTGGCTTTGCAGCGCCCTTTTCCCTTTTTCGCGAAGACGCTCAGCGCGCTCTTTTATAATGCGCCGATCGACCTGGGGCATTTTGGCAGCAGGCGTTCCAGGGCGTGGCGAATAGGGAAAGACATGAAGATGCGTGAGCCCCGCCTCATCGACAATGCTGAGCGAGTTCTGAAACATGGTCTCCGTCTCAGTTGGAAACCCAGCTATAATGTCTGCACCAAATGCAATGTCCGGGCGTGCGCTGCGAACGTCATCGCAAAATCGCAAGGTGTCATCCCTAAGATGGCGCCGTTTCATGCGCTTCAAAATCATGTCGTCTCCGGATTGAAGAGACAGATGAAGGTGCGGCAAGAGACGTTTATCATGCCTGATCGCATCCATCAGCGGCTCATCCACCTCGATTGAATCGATCGAAGACAACCTAAGGCGCGGAAGGTCCGGAACCTTTTGGAGAATGTTTTGAGCGAGCGTTCCGAGGCTTGGCCGTCCGGGAAGGTCGCCGCCGTAAGAGGTAATGTCGACACCGGTGATAACGACTTCCAGAAAACCATTGCCGACAAGGCGGCGCACCTGTTCGACAACCGCACCCATCGGTACGGACCTGGAATTTCCCCGTCCGTAAGGAATGATGCAAAAGGTACACCGGTGATCACAACCCGTCTGAACCTGAACGAAAGCCCGGGTCCGCCCGCCCATCGCATCCACCATATGGGGCGCGGTCTCGGTAATGCTCATAATGTCGTTTACGACGATTTTTTGCTCGTGCGAGACCCCGAAATCTGGAAGTGCACGATAGGTTTCGGTTTCAAACTTCTCCTCGTTGCCGATGACAGCATCGACTTCATCCATCTCAGCGAAGGCTTCAGGTTCGATCTGTGCGGCACACCCCGTCACCACGATGCGCCGGTCGGGCTGTTCACGTTTTGCCCGGCGGATTGTCTGCCGCGCCTGGCGGACGGCCTCCCCTGTCACAGCGCAAGTGTTGACGAGAAGTGAGTTTGATAGTCCCGCGCGCTCTGCCGCCCGCACCATCACTTCACTATCGAGCGTATTCAGACGGCAGCCGAAAGTGACAACGTCCACCGGAGCATCAGTGTCCGTTGGATGGACGGGACGTGCCGTTCCGGCGATTTCCATCACCGCACCGTTCTCAAGTTTTGATTGTCTGCTTCCGGCCATTGCGCATTAACTTTCTAAAGCGATCCGGCAAGGCCAAATGGATCGCTTGTCGGGACCATTTCCCATTCAAGGGTTTTCAAATCAACAACGCCCACGGCCTCATACTCGACCGGGCCAGTCATCAGGATCCGATAGCCTTCCATAACATTGATCTGTAGCATACCGCCGGGCAACCGCACCTGAACAGACGGGCCGGTCCGGCCGGTGCGATAAGATGACGCCACCGCCGCACAGGCTGCCGACCCACAGGCTAAAGTTAGGCCGACGCCCCGCTCCCAGACCTTGAGATCCATGCGGTCCTCAGCCGTGACACGAGCAACGGAAATATTCGCCCTTTCCGGAAAAATCGGATGGTTTTCCAAAAGCGGCCCGAAACGCTCCAGCCCATATCCATCCACATCGCCGTCGACCCAGAAAATCGCGTGCGGATTTCCCATGTTCGCCACTGATGGCGAATGAAGCACCGGATCGTCGATCGGACCGACCTGAAGCTCGATGGCACGCGTATCACGGAATTCTTCGGCAAGCGGGATATCCTCCCAACCGAACTTTGCAATCCCCATATCGACGGTAATCAAGCCGTCCTCGCGCCGCTGCGCAGCAAGGACACCCGGTCGTGTCTCAAGATTGAGATCGGAACCACCCTCGGCATTCATAAGTATATCCGCAACGCATCTGGTCCCATTGCCGCAGGCCTCAGCTTCCGAACCATCAATATTGTAAATCGTGACATAGGCCCGCGTCCCATCGGTCGCGGCAGGTTCGATTGCCATCAGTTGGTCGAAATGCAGCATTTCGTGCTCGCCGAGACGACGCGCCTTTTCGCCCGTAAGAGCGTCCGGAGCAGCCCTCAGGTCGGCAACCAGAATCTTGTTTCCCGCGCCGTTCATCTTGAACAGCGGAATCGTTGTTTCAGACATCTTCGAACCTGTCAGTCAAAGTGGCGCATATATGGCTGAGTTTTCTCAGAAATTCCAGCTTTCAATCGGCTGAAGCCGCGCCGGGATCACATTCGTGTTACGTTGAGCCAGCAGGAATTGGCATCTTCCTGAAATAGTGTGACCACCGGTTAGCTTGAAGGGTGAGGTCGTCATTCTTTTCTCTACTTTAGAGATTATTGCTGGAGGAGCGCGGTACGCCGTGGTGTAACATGTCTGAAGCCCGTTTGGATTTTCCGAAACAATCCGTCATGGACAGGGTCGGCCGGATCATCGCCACACGCCTCGACGAGGAAAAAAGTGGCTATATCCCCTATACGCCTTCAGACATTGAGACGATGCGCGCGAGCTTGCGGCCCGGTGACATAATCCTCACCGAGGGAAGCAGCAAGGTATCGTCGATCATCAAATACCTCACTCAATCAACCTGGTCACACGCCGCCATGTATGTCGGCGACGCTGTCAGCGTACCCGTCGATGGATCAGATGACCCGGCCGACCGGCCTTGCCTGATCGAAGTCAATCTCGGCGAAGGCTGTGTTGTCGCGCCGCTTTCAAAATACGAAACCTACAACACCCGCATTTGCCGTCCGATCGGCCTCACCGATCCGGACCGGCAGAGAGTGGTCGACTTTATGATTTCGAAGATCGGCATGCAGTACGATCATTCGAATATATTCGACATGCTTCGGTACTTCTTTCCAATACCCGTTCCCCGCCGGTTCCGGCGGCGCATGCTTGCTCTTGGCGCAGGAGATCCAAGCCGGGCCATATGCTCATCGCTCATCGCACAGGCCTTCCAGTCGGTTGGCTATCCGATCCTGCCGGTTCTCGAAGTGCCGGATCAAGTGACCTGTCATGGCGACTACTGCTATGAAGAGGTTCTCCATATCCGGCATCACTCGCTGTTTGCACCACGCGATTTTGACCTGTCGCCTTACTTCAGCGTCGTAAAGCCGACGATTGAGCAGGGATTCGACTACAAACGGCTGACTTGGTCGGGCGAAATAGGGTCTCGGGATCCGCTTGCTAAAAACGTAGCAAAACCCACACTTGCAGTGGCAAATGAAGAACCTAGCTAACGTTCCATGAGACGTTTAGCATCCCGCCTATCAACGCCCCTCGATACCTTGATGTTGGACATGCCGGCGCTTGCGGAAAACCGCATCGGGGCATCGAATGTGCGACAGGTTTCTGTCTGGCGGCCGACAGACGTTCCTCCCGAAAATCTCCCACTCATCGTTTGTCTTGCGGCCTACCTGTCAAGTGGACCTTCACTCACCGGATGGCGCAACTTCGGCGAAAGTGTTCCAGAACGCCTCGACCGGCTCTATGAACAGGGCACACTTGAACCGGCAGTGGTGGTTTTCGTCGACAGCTTCAATCGTCTTGGCGGAAACCAGTTCGTCAATTCTCCGATTATCGGCAACTGGACCGATGCGCTCGCCGATGATCTGATCCCGGCAATTGAACACCGCTATGGGTGTGGCGGTCCGGGGCTCCGCGGCCTTTTCGGCCATTCATCAGGGGGATACGGCGCACTCCACAATCTGGCGTCACGCCCGGATGTCTGGTCCGCCGCTGCATCCCACGCGGGCGATTGCGGATTCGATCTGGTCTACCGGCCAGAACTTCCGAAAGCTGTTAGGACACTAGCGTCTTTCGAAAGCGATATTGAAGAATTCCTGAAAGCCTTCTGGTTGAAAGAAAAGCCCAAGGGCGAAGAAGTCGCCACGCTCATGATGCTCGCCATGGCTGCAAGCTATGATCCGGTCGATGAGAATGGTGGCCCCATTATTCGTCTGCCGGTCTCGCTGGATACCTGTGAAATTATCGAAAGCCGATGGGCAAAGTGGTTGGCTTACGATCCCCTATCCTTCGCTGCTGCACAAGCTGAAGCCCTCAGATCTTCCAAGCTGATCTATGTTGATTGCGGCAGACAGGACGAGTTCAACATCCTCTACGGATCTCGTCGATTGAACCGGATACTCGAAACCGCGAGGGCTCCGGTCATTTACGAAGAGTTTGACGGCGGACACGGCACAATCGGGCCCCGCTACGAAGTTAGCCTACCAAAACTCATAAGTAGTCTTATGCGGGTTTCCAACCCGGTAGAAAC
>JBCDCZ010000195.1:0-8627 GCA_039180865.1 Pseudomonadota bacterium
CCCCCCTACTTATGCTAAGGGCGTGTTTCAATCCTTTCGCGAAGCCCGGTATCACAGGTAAGCGTACATGCCTGAAATTATTTTTAACGGACCTGCGGGCCGCCTTGAAGGTCGTTTCCAACCAGCCAAGGAACGAAACGCTCCGCTTGCCCTCCTGCTGCACCCGCATCCCCGCTTCGGCGGTACAATGAACAATAAGATCATCTATGATCTGTTCTACATGTTCGTCGATCGCGGCTTTGCTGCGCTGCGTTTCAATTTTCGCGGCGTTGGACGTTCGCAGGGCGCATTTGACCACGGAACGGGAGAGTTGTCGGACGCAGCGGCAGCCCTCGACTGGGTTCAGACCGTTCACCCTGATGCGCGCGGGGTCTGGATAACCGGCTTCTCCTTTGGTGCGTGGATCGGTATGCAGCTTTTAATGCGACGGCCGGAAGTCGAAGGCTTCATTTCAATTGCGCCTCCGACAAACCTCCACGATTTCTCCTTCCTGGCGCCTTGCCCATCTGACGGCCTCATCATTCATGGTGACCACGACAAAGTTGTTCCGATGAAGGATACACAGGCGTTGATCGATAAGCTTGCAACACAAAAGGGCATCACCATCGATCACCAGGTGATACCGGGAGCGAACCATTTCTTCGAAGATCACGCAGAAGAGCTGATTGCAAAATGCGCAGCCTATGTCGATGCAAGGCTTGGCGTTCAAAGCCCGGTGGAAGTGCTTCCGCCTCCCCCTGAGCCCGAACCTGAAGAAGAAGCAGAAGACATCGAATAAGCTTTCTCGTCAGTCCTGCGCATGGACAATGCGTCCTCCGGACATGGGCTTTGCGACACCCGTCGTCTCGGGAAAACTGATCGGCAAATCCGCTTCAGCGCGCGCTGCGAGATAGGCGAATGCGTAAGCTTCCACGAAATCGGGATCAGCCCCGATTTCCTCAATATTGCGCACGTCCAAACCACAAGCTTCGCTCAGCATTCTTGTCATCGTTCGATTGTGTGCCCCGCCCCCGGTCACAAACAACGCCTTGACCGGGTAGAGTTCAACCGCCTTGGCGATCGCACGGGCCGAAAATGCCGTCAAAGTCGCAGCACCATCAGCAAGCGACGCGCGATCAATCTCGTCGATCGAAAAATGGTTGCGGTCCAGTGATTTCGGCGCACTGCGCGAAAAGTACGGATCATTGAGCCATTCGTTCACAAGGATTTCGTTGACCCGGCCTTCCCCGGCAATCCGCCCCCATTGATCGAAGGTTTTTGACGTGCGGCTTGTTATCCAGTCATCAATCAGCGCGTTGCCTGGTCCCGTATCGAAAGCGATCAGGCTGTCATCCTCGCCAACAATCGAAACATTGGCTACGCCGCCGATATTTACGATGCCAGCGGGAAGCGATATGCCCGATTGATTGATGAGCGCGCGATGAAACACAGGGACGAGCGGCGCACCTTCTCCGCCCTCCGACACGTCCTTGCTACGAAAATCAAAAACCACATCAATGCCAAGTGCTTTGGAAAGCGCATGGCCATCGCCTATTTGGACCGTGACCTTTTGATGGGGCGCATGAAAAAGAGTCTGGCCGTGAAGCGCGACCAAATCCACTTCGGAGGCTGAGAGGCCTGCCTCGTCCATAAGGGCCCTCACCGCTTCTTCATGCGCGGTCAGGATCAAGCCTTCGGCTTCGCTGACCTCATCGCCCGCCCGTCCCTGTTCTCCGCTGGCAGCGGCGATAGCACCCTTTAGAATTGCTTTTTCAGCCCGGGAATAGGGACGGCAATAGGTTGCCCCAAAGATCAAATCTCCCTCGCCATCGGTTTTCAGGATCGCCGCGTCGACCCCATCAAGCGACGTCCCGCTCATCGTTCCGATTATGGTCTTCATAGCCCCTCCCCGCGATGCCTCAATCGGCCCGTTGTCAAACCAGAGGTGGTCCGGTCCCGCCAGCACCTTAGAATGTTGGTAAAGCCGTCCTAGCATTTTTTGCAAAATGCAGGAAAAGGCGTTAGGAAGCGCCGACTTTTTCAGCGGCCTTCCGGTCGGCGAACTTTCCAGGTGACATCGTATGCCAGCTTATAAATCGGATTTTCTGGCCGTGCTCGATGAGCGTGGCTTTATCCATCAATGTTCTGATGCCGAGGGACTCGATAAACTCCTCACATCTGAAACGGTTACGGCCTACGTGGGTTTTGACTGCACGGCAGCAAGTCTGCACGTCGGTAATCTGATTTCGATCATGATGCTGCACTGGTTTCAGGCGACCTGTCATCGCCCGATAGCCCTCATGGGTGGAGGAACCACGAGAGTTGGAGACCCGTCAGGTAAGGACGAATCACGGCAATTGCTCACGCCCGAAGTCATTGAAGCAAACAAAGCGGGGATCCGACAGGCGTTCGAGCGCCTTTTGCAGTTTTCCGGGACACACACCGACGCCATCATGGCGGACAACTCGGACTGGCTCCTGGACCTTCGCTATATCGATTTCCTGAGAGATGTCGGGCGCCATCTATCGGTCAATCAGATGTTGCAGCGCGATTCGGTTCGCCTGCGTCTTGACCGTGAACAGCATCTCTCCTTCCTGGAATTCAACTATATGTGTCTCCAGGCCTACGACTTCGTCGAACTTTACAAGAGATATGATTGCCGCCTGCAAATGGGCGGATCTGATCAGTGGGGCAACATCGTCTCCGGTGTCGATCTTGGTCGGCGCCTTGCCGGTGCTGATTTATATGCCCTCACTACCCCCCTTTTAACGACGGCGTCGGGTGCAAAAATGGGCAAGACGGCAGATGGCGCTGTGTGGCTGAACGAAGACGCTCTCTCCGCCTATGATTACTGGCAATACTGGCGCAACACCGAGGATGCGGACGTCGAACGCTTCCTTATGCGTTTCACGCTCCTGCCGATGGATGAGATCAGGCGGCTCTCCGCACTCTCCGGGTCCGAGATCAACGAGGCAAAGAAGATCCTTGCATATGAAGCGACACGCCTCATGCGAGGTGAAGACGCCGCGCTTGCAGCACAGGAAACTGCCGAGAAGACATTCGAACAAGGCGCACTATCGAGCAATCTTCCTACGGTCGAGGTTCCGGCCGGCGAACTTGATGAGGGTATCGGCATGCTCATGCTCTATGTACGCGCCGGACTCTGCGGATCGAATGGGGATGCCAGACGGCAGGTTAAGGGCGGCGCTGTGCGCATCAATGATGATCCGACAACGGACGAGCGCCGCGTAATTGGATCGAATGATCTGCAAGATGGTGTCGTCAAGCTCTCGCTTGGTAAAAAGAAACACGTCCTCGTAAAACCCGTCTGAAGCCCACGTCCCTAACGGACTGCAACGGATTCAGCCGCACCGCTATCAATCGATCCGCGCGTTGCGGCAACTGCTCCGCTGTCTTCCAATTCCTCGTCGTCAATAAGGACCTCGCCCGTCTGCCGACCCTGCTGGCTGTTTTGACGGAAACGGAAAATCTGCCTCAGAAAGCCGGGAGCAAGGGCGGAAAGCGGATTGACGGTGACGGTCGGTTGCCCGATCGGACCGTTCACTTTGAACGTTACCCCGATCAAACCCTCACGGCCATTCCCGATGATGGGCCCGACCAAGGGAATTTTCGAGAAAAGATTGTTTAAAACATAGGCCGGAACGTAAGTGCCGGTGAAATTCACAATTTTGGTTCTGCGATCAAGAACACCACGATAGGTCCCGCCGACTTCTTCCCCGGCAACCAAGCCTTTTTTGAGTGTCAACTCCTGGTTTTCTTCTGAGAAACGCGCTTCGAGCGTGTTGAAGCGCACAGCCGACCGGCCTTGGCTGTCCTTCGCTGCGGTGATGCTCTTTAGTGCGGGCTCCTCAACCAACGTAAAATTCCGCATCTTGAAGGTACCGGCCATTGCCCGCTGTCCGGTCGGACGCACACCGGAGACTGCGAATGCTCCTCCGAAAGCCCGGTAGTAAATGTTGGCAAAACGGAACAACGCTCCGGCGTCCGGACCTTGTGCGGTCAAAACATCACCAACATTTTGCGATGCTCCATACCGAATGGAAAACGGACTCGACGATCCACTGGTCGCTCCGTTCGCTGACAAACGAAGAATTGTGTTCCCACGCAGCGTCAAGCTTGCTGTCAAATTCTGAAGGGTGACGTCCTCATAACCACGGACCCGTCCAATGGCCGTGTCGATACGGTACCTGTAACCCGCAGTCTCTTCTTCCTGCGGCGCATTCGTAGTGCGTCTGATCAGCGAACGGGCATCGAAAGAGGAGCCCCGAACCTGAACTTCATAGGTCTTTTCCGAACGCAGTGTCGCCGTCACCTGCAGGTTGTCGCCCTGCTTCAATTGTAAACGCGAGAGATTGATTTTTTTGACAGAGCCATCCTTACCGAGATCGACCTCCCCTGATGCAGCAAAGCCTTCACCTGAAATTTCGAAATCGCGAATGAGAGTGCCGGTATCTTTTGTGATAATGCGCATTTGTCCGCGCGCTGGGATACCCGCCGCCTTCCGCCAGCCGAGAAAATCAAGCCTGATTTCCGCCTTTGACAAATCCAAACGATGGAATTCGCCTTCCTGCCCGCCGGTCTCACTCGTCCGGTCAATATCGACCGTAACGGGACCTTTCAGGTAATCATCGAGCTCAATACCGAGCTTTTTCCTTTCAGCCTCGTTCAATACCACTTGAACCGCGACGCTTGGGCGGGCTCCTTCACCGGTCAACGACTGACTGAGATCGATGTTGGCTTCGATACCATCGATCCGTCCTGTTCCGGCAATCAGCATTTGCTCACGGTTGAGGTTTACGGTGGCGTTTGCATCTTCAATGGTCCGGCCATCAATCGGGGCGGAACTCGCAAAGTCCTCAACCGTCAGATCCGCCATCCAGTTGATGTCGTCACCGGTGATGGTTTTAGAAAGCGGGAGTTGCAGTGAGACACTCGCAAGGACCGACCCGGTAAGGTTTTCCGCTTCCATATCCGCACGAACAAGCGCCTGCACAGGTTCCCTGTTTGCAATCGCACCGATGTCGTCGGCTTCTCCTTTGGCGGTCAGACTGATTTGCGCAAGCGGGTCTGGAAAGCGAAAATCAGGAATCGTAAAGCGGCCCTCCTGGAGATCGACGAGATCACCATCATCGGCTTTCGCACGGCCACTTGTGAGTTGAAGGTCAAAGGCAATCCCTCGCACTTCTGCGGTTGCTTCCGCAGCCTCGATATCCGGGAAAGCCCCGAAAGAGCTGAAGTAAGCATCGCTCATTGAAAACGTGAAACGCATGTCTTCGGGACGCATAGTCGCCCCTTTACGCAGATTACCGAGCACACCAGACGGGACAGATGCCTCGATCGTCCCGCCGTTGAAGCGGCCACTGTGGACATTGTCGTTGGTCCACGCTCTTGCACTCGGAGCAATAAAGACCGGCCAGGCCTGTTTCAGGACGTCTGTGTCGAGCGGTCCGATCTGCGCCGACGCGGCCATGGACGGTGTTCGTCCATTGAAGCCAAATGTGGCAGAGCCCGAAAACGCTACAATGTCCGATTCAGTCGCAAAGTCAGTGATTGTGACAACACGAGCTTTAGGTTGAAACGCACCGCGCGCGGAAATCCGTTCTACGCTGAGCGGCGGAGCATCAATATCGGGCGAATCAAAATAATTATAGTTGGACGCAAGATCGAAGAGATAAGGGTCACTAACTACGGCAGGCAGGACAATACGCCCCTCCGGTCGCAGTTCATTTTTCCCGAAAACAAAAGGCGACGGTTTAACGGTAATATGCCGCTGCGCGTCATCGAGCGTCAGGATGAGCGTCCCGCTATCAACATTGACGAGAGACTTTGGACCCGTCTCAAACCATCCCTCACCCGCGAGCAGGGTTATGTCCGCTCGGCTCAATCGGATGTCGGGGCTGACGTCAAAGTGCCCACGAGCACCGAATGGAACCTCAATCTTGACGCCATAATCCGGCTCGTTGAGTTTCGCGATAAAATTACGGGCGATCACATTATCGATCGCAAACCGGAACGTCTGGATATCCGTCTCAGGATCGCGTCCATAGGTGACTTCAGCGCTCACCCCGGCCGCACCGCGCTGGAGCGTTGTAAGCGAAATCGCGTTCTCCATCGCTCCGTTCTCTGCTTCATCGCGGACAAGTTGCGCCGAAACAACCGTAATCTCGTGGAGAACCGCGCCGTTCTCATCGAGGTAACGCATGTCCGCCGATTCGAGAAACGCGCGCTGAAGATCGATATCCGCTGTCCGGTCGAGGACGCGGCCCACCCTTGCAAGAATATCAGCGGCAAGGCGAAGAGCATCAGGTTCTTTATCGCCGGAGGCAGTGGGTGTCTTAACGACTTCATCGGGCACGTCATCAGGACGATACTCGACAATCGTCCCGTCGGCCTGGACTTTCATTGGGGGAAGAAAGGCAGGAACTCCGATATTGGCGTCTTTCATCGGCACGGAGTGATCATCTGCCGGTTCGCCCAAAACACCGGAATGGTCATTCATCAATTCGCGAACACTACGCTCATCGTCGGGTTTAGGCAGAGGACGTGGCGGCGGTGGCAGTGCGCGCTGATAGGTGAAGGCAACGTCGGCGATACGTATCTCTTGAAGCGAAGTCCGCCCTTCGACAATGGCGCCCCAATGCGGTCTCACCATCGCCTCTTTGATAGTTGCGGAATAACGTCCCTTTGCATCCGTGATGACGACGTCACGGGCAACCGCTGAGATACCCGCATCCGTGCTCGCAAAATGGACACCGCCCAATGCGATCTGCAAATGTGCTTTCGCCTTGTCGTTGATTAAGTCCTCAAGGTGCGCTCTGAGAGGCTCGATCGGTAGATTCGACTGAATGGCCAAGACAACGCCCGCCACCGCAAGAAAAAGTAGCCCTGCGACGGTTGTCGGAACAACCAGCGCAATCCGGCGAAGCAAGGGTCGCTTGCGCCTCGATTCCGGTTTCTTTTCGGACTTTTCTGCCACAGATTTCTTGCGCGCTTTCATATCCGGTCTAAGTAACGCTTGGGAGAAGATTTATGCTCTTCCCACTGTTATTCAATTCTTACCGGTCTTAAGGCCGACTTTCCAGTGCATGTGGTTCCTTAACGCCCTTATTTGCCATGGAAAACGGCCTGCCGGTACAATGTGAGGTTTTGTTACCAATGCCACTTAACGAAGGTGATCAGGCTCCAGACTTCGAACTTCCTGCAGACAACGGCCAAACAATCAAACTCAGTGGTATGGCTGGTCAAAAAGTCGTTCTGTATTTCTACCCGAAGGACGATACACCAGGCTGCACGAAAGAAGCGATCGGTTTTACCGAAATGAAGTCGGAGTTCGACGGTGCCGGTGCGACCATTATTGGTATGTCACCAGACAGCATTAAAAAACACGACAAATTCAAGGCAAAACACGATCTTGCCATCACACTTGTGTCAGATGAAGAGAAATCCGCGCTCGACGCCTACGGTGTTTGGGTTGAAAAGAGCATGTACGGTAAGACCTATATGGGGGTCGAGCGGTCCACCTTCTTGATCGGTGCTGATGGCAAGATCGCCAAAATCTGGCGAAAAGTTAAGGTTCCAGGTCATGTGGAGGCTGTCCTCGACGCGACAAAGGCGCTCTAGACGTCTGAAAGCGCATCAGGGTGGCGGACCCGATGATTGTCGACCAGATAATATAAATTTGTGGCACGGTTACTTTGTCGTCTCTTGAGCAAGCATCGATCGAAATCGTGGCGAGCGCAGATCTCGACTATAAGGTTGCGCTTGCCCATTCAACGGCCCGTGCCTGGTTCAAACGCCATCTTTCGCTCACCGACACAGCCAGGCCGCTCCTCCCATCCCGGCCGGGGCGGCCTGACAAACCGGATCTGCTACCGCCGCGCGCTATGCCAAAGCGCTCGATCGCAGGCGAACGCGGGCGGCTGGCACTCGTTCATTCCCTCGCCCATATCGAGCTGAACGCCATTGACCTTGCATGGGATCTCGTCGCGCGAACCGCCCGTCTACCGTTGCCGCGACTGTTCTTCGACAATTGGGTCCAGGTCGGTCTGGAAGAAGCAAAACACTTCCAGCTGCTCGCACGCAGATTAGAAGAAATGGAGAGCTGTTATGGGGCTTTACCTGCCCATGATGGCCTTTGGCAGGCGGCCCAATCGACGGGGCACAATCTCATTGCCCGTCTTGCGATTATTCCACTCGTGCTGGAAGCGCGCGGTCTCGACATCACTCCTCCGATGGTTGAGAAGGTGCGCGCACAGGATGATCACAAGACCGCGGATATTCTCGAGATCATATATCGCGATGAAAAACGCCACGTCGCGTTCGGAACAAAATGGTTTCTCTATGCTTGCAACCGCCACGGGTTGAAGCCTGAGCCAACCTTTCACGACATGGTACGAAAATATTTCCGTGGCGCACTGCGTCCGCCGTTCAATGACAGGGCGCGTTCACAAGCCGGTCTAACCCCCGGATTTTACAAACCTCTTGCTGGCCTGACAGCGATCTGAAACACACCCTTCAACAAAAAATTAACCATACGGCGCAATAGTTTTCGCGAAGTAGAAAGAGTATTGCAACGAAGGGTTTGCCGAAATGGCCCTGACTTCCCGTCGCCAAGCGCAACCAAGCCG
>JBCDCZ010000196.1:0-8579 GCA_039180865.1 Pseudomonadota bacterium
CCTCAAGCTTTAACTTCGGTGTCCGGTATCGAGTTTTCGTTCCATGTAGATCGAATATCGCGACATGCCGAAACAGAAGAACCAGTAGACAGTGGCGGCGAACAGATATCCCGTCATGGCCTGAACGGGTGTTGCCCAGGTTGGATCGGAATAGCTCGACTGGATCTGACCCAGGAAGTCGAAGAGGCCGATCACGAGGACGAGCGTCGTGTCTTTGAAGAGACCGATGAAGGTGTTCACGATACCTGGAATGACGAGTTTCAGCGCTTGCGGCAGAATGATCTTCTGCATCATCTGCCAATAGCTCAAACCGAGCGCCATTGCGCCTTCATATTGACCCTTGGGAAGGGCCTGGATGCCGCCCCGGACGACCTCGGCCATATAGGCGGCTGAGAAGAGTGCCACACCGATCAGAACGCGCAGAAGTTTGTCGAACTCAACGCCTTGCGGCAGGAAGAGCGGCAGCATGACCGACGACATGAAGAGAACGGTGATGAGCGGAACGCCGCGCCAGAATTCAATGAAGATGACGCAAAGGAGTTTGACGACCGGCATATCGGAGCGTCGTCCAAGCGCTAGAAGAATACCGATCGGAAGCGATGCAACGATGCCGACGACAGCGATCACCAAGGTGACGAGAAGGCCACCCCAGACATCGGTCTCCACATGTTCGAAAGGCATTGGCGCAGCGATCACCATGGAAACGATGGCGATCAGGCCCATGACGATCAGAACATTGCGGATATTCGGCCAGGGATCGGATTCCGTCCCTCGGGCAAGCACAAGTCCAATGCCGCAGAACACGATGGTGGTCAGGATCAGATCAACCCAATAGGCGAAGAAACCTTCCATTCCAGCAAACGATGCGAGGAAGAAAGATCCAAGCTCGATGTGGCCGCCGGTCAAAAGGATGAAGGATGCGACCGGGAAAATTCCAAGCATGAAGACAAGAATTTCACGCTTGTAAGGAACGGACGGGATCAGGAGTGACGCAACGCCAATCGCAAATGTCACAAAGACGATGTTAACGCGCCATAATTCTTCGAACGGGTAGCGACCGTAGATAAAGAGCTTCATATTGGCGCCGACATAGGGCCAACAGGCACCGAACCAGTCGTTTGAGCGAACACCGCCCTGGTTCTCGGTTGCGCAGGCTTCCCTGCCCTCTCCCGACCATTGCGCGCTTGTGAAAGCAAAATCGAAGATAGACGGCAGCACGAGATAGAGTGCGTAGAGCGTGATCAACGTCATGATCGTGTCTGGCACGCTCGCAAAAAGGTTCTTCTTCAGCCAGTGGGCAATTCCGCGTTCGCTTGCGGGCGCGGGGCGCGCCTCAAGCATTTGACTTCTGACAAATCCGCTCGACATGGCGCTCTCCTACCGTTCGACCAACGCCATTCGCTTGTTGTACCAGTTCATTCCCCCTGACGTCAGCAGCGACAATGTGAGATAGGTCAACATGGTGATCATAATGATTTCGACTGCCCGGCCTGACTGATTGAGCGCAGTACCGGCAAAGATCGAGACGAGTTCCGGATAGGCAATCGCAACGGCCAGCGACGAATTCTTTGTCAGGTTCAAATACTGGTTCGTCAACGGCGGGATGATAACACGCAGCGCCTGCGGAATTATCACAAGGTTCAGCGTCGGGCCACGCCGCAAACCAAGGGCGGCGGCTGCTTCCGACTGGCCCTTATTGATCGCAAGGATTCCCGCACGCACGGTTTCAGCGATAAAGGCTGATGTGTAGATCGTGAGCGCTGCAAGAAGGGCAATGAATTCCGGCACGACCGGAAGACCGCCGCGCGGACCAAAGTTACCAATTGTCGGGAACTGGAATGTGAGCGGCAGACCGGTGATGAGGAACACAAGCAGCGGAAAGCCGATAATGAGGCCAACAGACGTCCAGAATACCGGGAATTGCTGCCCTGTCGTCATTTGACGCTTCTTGGCCCAGGACGATATGACGAATGATCCGACAAGACCAATCAGGAAGGCAGCTCCAGTCAGCCACAAAAGGTCGCCAGCGATCGGCAAAGGTGCGATCCATCCGCCGACACTCAAATAACCGAGGGCACCGCCGAGACCTTCGCCGAGCGGTTCGCGCTTTGATGGCAGAAGACGCAGAACGCCGAAGTAAAAAATGAAGATCCACAACAGAAGTGGAATGTTGCGCATGAATTCGACGTACCAATAGGCAAACCTTGATACGAGCCAATTATGCGACAGGCGTGCAACGCCCATAATGAAACCGAGAATGGTCGCGAGAATGATGCCGATCACCGCTACGAGGAGCGTGTTCAAAAGGCCGACCATATAAACGCGCCAGAACGATGAGGCGCGGCTGTATTCAATAAGAGCGACATTGACGTCAAACCCGGACGCATTGTCCATGAAGCCAAAGCCAAAATCCTTGCCCTGCGCGCTCAGATTGGCAGCGGTATTCGATATCAGGGACCAGACAGCATACGCGAATATGCCGATCACAACCGCCTGGATCGCGTAGCTTCGAATCTTCGGATCATTGAAGAACGCGACTTTTGTATCTTGATCTTGGCCGCCTGCACCGGCGCGCTCAACATCTATTGCCATGGCGTTTCAAGCCCCCCAGTCACACCCACAACAAGTGCGGTCTTAAGAGGTTCCGGCCCTGAGGCCGGAACCGGTTGTTCTTAAACGGCGAACCGCTTAGCGGATCGGTGCCGCGTAAAGGATACCACCTTTTGACCACAGGGCGTTTACGCCGCGTGAGATCGCAAGTGGTGTATCCGGGCCAACGGTTGCGTCGAATGACTCACCGTAGTTGCCGACCTGCTTGACGACATTTGCCGCCCAGTCGTTCGGAATACCCATTTCCTCGCCGAAGTTGCCTTCAACACCGAGGAGACGCTTGATTGCCGGGTTTTCAGACGATTTCATCTGGTCAACATTTGCAGACGTTACGCCGAGCTCTTCAGCGTTGATCATCGCGTTCAGCGTCCAGCGGACGATGTTGAACCACTGGTCGTCGCCCTGACGGACAACCGGGCCAAGCGGCTCTTTTGAGATGATTTCAGGAAGAACGACGTGGTCGTTAGGGTTCGTCAACTTCAGGCGGTTTGCGTAAAGACCGGATTGGTCCGTCGTGTAGACGTCGCAACGGCCTGAGTCGTAGGCAGCAACCACCTCATCGGCTTTTTCAAAAGCGACGAGTTCGAATTCCATGTTGTTTGCTGTGAAGTAGTCGGTGACGTTGAGCTCAGTCGTCGTACCGGTGTTGGTGCAGATTGATGCGCCGGACAGTTCAAGTGCTGAACCCACTCCAAGATCCTTACGAACCATGAAGCCCTGGCCGTCATAATAGTTGACGCCAGCGAAGTTCAGACCAAGCTGCGTGTCACGTGTTGCCGTCCAGGTGGTGTTGCGTGAAAGAACGTCAATCTCACCTGATGAAAGCGCCGTGAAGCGTTCCTTAGCGGACAACGGAGTGAACTTGACAGCGGTCGCGTCACCGAAAACGGCTGCAGCAACGCCGCGGCAAAGGTCAACGTCGATACCGGTCCAGTTACCCTGATCGTCAGGTTGTGAGAAGCCCGGCAGACCCTGGCTCACGCCACACTGGACGAAGCCTTTTGCCTTTACGTCGTCGAGCGTTGCAGCAGATGCGCCGAATGCGGTCATCGCGACACTTGCACCGAAGATCGCAGATAGAAGTTTTGCTTTCATGTAAAGCGGCCCTTTTCCTCTTTAAAGTCACAAGCCACAAAATCGCCCGTGCGAAAGTGCATCCCTCTCGGAATGTTCTATCGACCGGCGTTTGTGACCCATCTCCCTCACCTGTTCCAGCCCTATATCCACATGAGCTATTACACGAACAGGTTCATTACGGGCGCCATCGAAATCCATAATTCTTTTCGGGTCAAGTATAATCCGCAAACAAATCGGTCAGCGCCCATTGATTAGGCAAAATTCTTCAGATAGGGCAAAGTTCCCGCCGTCCTGCACAAGAAAGGTCTTCAGGAAATGACAAATAAGGTTAAGAAACCAAAGGACTATTTGCCGGAAACATTTCTGGTACACGGCGGACGTACAAAAGACCTTACCGGACAATTCGTCTCACCGCCGGTTGTGCGGGCCTCCACGGTGCTCTTCGACAATGTCGATCAGATGATGGGACGCGAAGCGGCGCGATTCAGTTATGGGCTTACCAATACACCGACCATTGAGGCGCTAACATCGGCAATCAACGATCTTGAAGATGCGAGCGGCACTGTCCTGGTGCCGTCCGGGCTAGCCGCTGTAACAGTTGCCCTTCTTTCGGCATTGAAAGCGGGTGATCAGGTCCTTATTCCAGACAATGTATACGGCCCGAGCCGACGCTTTTCGAGTGAGACGCTTGTCGATTTCGGAATCGAAGTGACCTATTACGACCCACTCGCCGGTGCGGGCATCCGTTCCTACTTCAAGGATAATATTGCCGGGATCCTGGTGGAGCCTCCCGGTTCGCACACATTTGAAATGCCGGATATCAAGGCGATCCTTGCGGCGGCAAAAGAGGTTGATGCGATTACACTTGTCGACAACACCTGGGCATCGCCGCTTTTCTATAAGCCGATCCCCAACGGTTTCGACTATTCAATCCAGGCTGGAACGAAATATCTGGCCGGACATTCCGACGCGTTGATCGGGTCTATTTCCGCCAATGAGGCGCACTGGCCAAAGCTGAAACGCACACATCGCAATCTCGGCGTTCAGGCAGGGACGGAAGAAATCTATCTCACCCTGCGCGGTATGCGGACAATGGCCGTTAGAATGGAGCGGCAGGAGAAAAGCGCGCTCGAAATTGCCAAATGGCTCCAAAAGCAGCCGGAAGTCGCGCGCGTTCTGCATCCTGCTCTACCGGAAGATCCGGGTCACGCAATCTGGAAAGACACGATGGGCCGGTCGAGCGGGCTCTTCGGCCTTATCCTCAACGGTGCATCGCATGATGGGGCCGCGGCCATGCTGAACCATCTGGAACTCTTCGGCCTTGGGTATTCCTGGGGCGGTTTTGAAAGCCTCGCGGTCCTGAGCCAGATCGATCATATCCGCTCGGCGACCCAGTGGCAGCCGGAAGGCCCCCTCATCCGGCTTTCCATCGGGCTCGAACACCCGGATGATTTGATGGCGGATCTTAGAGCCGGACTTGACCAGATCGCACGCTATCAGGATCAGGTTGCCTGAAGCGCATTGATTTAAGAGACATCAGCCCGGCTGTTTGTCGGGCGCGCCTTCGCGCTTCTTTTCCTTAAAGATCAGCCAGAGATTGCGGAAATAGATGATGAGCCCAAGGCTTTGGCCTGCGATAAAGACCGGATCCTGGCGGCTGATTGCATAAATCAGAAGAAGCGTTCCCCCGCCAACGGAAAAAAACCAGAAGGCTACAGGGACGATTGATTTACCGACCCGTTCGCTTGCTATCCATTGAACGAGAAAGCGCATCATGAAAAGAAACTGCGCGACGAAGCCCAGGACGATCCAGCCGCTGAATTGTTCAACGAAGACTGCGTGGAACCAGGCAAGGATTGCTTCAATCATCGCTCACCACCGCTTTCAACTGTTGTTTTTTCAATAACCTGTTCCGTCACCGAAGGGATGACACGGCGGCGGCGTCGAAGCCACCAGACGCCGATCAGATCGAGAATGCCGACAAGCGCCCGGTCGAAGATCCCGTATTTTGAGGCGCCGAAGCGCCTTGGCCTGTCGAGCACATCGATGAAACGGGTCTCATACCCTTCCCGTACCACAAGGGCAGGCAGAAACCGGTGCCAGTGATCAAAGTAAGGAAGTGCGAGCCAGACGTCCCGCCGGAAGGCTTTCAGTCCGTTCCCGGAATCGCGCGCATTGTCGTTGAGCATGAACGAGCGCAACCTGTTGGCGAGATTGGAAGCAAGCTTTTTGAACGGGCTATCAGTGCGTTTCATGCGCTGGCCAGCGACCATGCCGACTTCGGGACCGCTTTTCTCGAAAATTGAAAGAAGGTCCGGAATATAAGCCGGATTGTTCTGCCCGTCGCCATCGAGAAGCGTCACAATCTGCCCCCTGGCGGCCAGGAGCCCTGACCTTAAACCGGCACTTTGTCCGGCGCAGCGGTCATGGGTGAGAAGGCGCAACCATGCGCGGTCCACCATCATATCTTCCACGACCTTGCCTGTTCCGTCCGTCGATCCGTCATCGACCACGATCACTTCAAAGGGCGTCGCAAGCTGTGACGGCGAGAGCGCTTCCTCGATCTCATCGATCAGGATTGGAATGTTCTCGGCCTCATCCTTGCAAGGGATGATGACGGATAGCGCAAGAGTGTTGTCGGACATTCAGGGCCTTGTGGGCGTTTTTAAAGCTGGCCGGTTTGTTGGGCGCCGGAGGTTTCGGCAGCCGCGTCAGCATATTCGCCGCGCTTCTTAGCCCCATTGCTTCCTTTCGGCAATTCTTTCGTCCAACTTGTCGTCAATACCACCAATGTGTCGTGGACAAAGGCAGCAAGTGGCAGGTTAACTCGACGTGGCGCAACAAAAGCATGTGGGCCCGACCGAGCCACACCCTTTTCAAAGCCGAGACGTCTTGCGGCGAAAAAGGAAAGTGTTCCCCAGGCGAAAAGGGCTCCGAAGGCGAGCCCGGCGACAATGTCGGAAGGGTAATGCGCCCCGACGACGACCCGACTCCATCCAATTATGAGGGCGATCGCGACGATCGTCCACACCCAGCGCGGAAAGATGATAACCGCGAAGACGGCAACCGCCCCGATTGTGGTTGAATGGCCGGACGGGAAACTCGCGAATGTGGATGTGAAGGCGAACGGATCGAAACCGTAGACTCCGACATCGTCCATGAGCTTGGGGCGCGCGCGTCCGATTGCGCGTTTCAAAAGATTGACCGAGATCCCTGAGATCGCAACCGCTGCAAAGAGTGCTGATGCCTGCCATAAAATCGTTTGGACGCCTGTACGCACTCTCCTGCTCACGCGTCGCCAATCAACGCAGGCGGCAAGGACCACTGGTACACCGGCCGGCACCAGATACCAGTGCGAGGCACCGAAAACGGTGATTGAGCGAAACGTAACCTTCGCGGCCTCCGGCGTGAGTATGCTGAGCGTTTTCGTGAGCGGATCGATCAAGAGAAATGTCATAAGGACCAGGATCCCGTATGCGATCAGCTTGTCAGCCGTAATAAAGGCTGGAAACGTCGGGATCGTTCTGGAGGGTTTGTTCGCAATCGCTGCAAAGAAGACGCGGGTGTTCAACCCTAAAAGGCCGAGTGCTCTTTGAAGCGGTGCATAGAAAGGGTCGGACCGCCCCAACGTATCGTCGTCAGGATTCATTGACGGGGTCCGCTTGACTATCAGGCACCAAATCTTCGACCGGTGTGTCGATCTCAGTTGGGGCTTCCGGTTCGGTTGGCGCTTCCTCTTCCACCGGGATCACCGCGTTGAACGAGATCGTCAGCCAGTCGCCGCCATTCAGTTTGAAGCCCCGAAAATCCTCGATGGGCTTCAACGTAAAGCCCAGCGGCTGGATTGCTTGCGCGAGGCCTCGCCATTTATCCTGTGTCACGAAAACCTGTCGGCACTGGTCTTCGGCAAGAAGCGGCGCCGCTTCTTCAATCGTCATGAAGCGCATATCAAGCGGTCCGACAAAGGCAAGGCTTGGCTCCGAATAACCGACGGAGAGAACGGATGGCGGCGGGCAGGTTTCTTCGTTTTCATAGCGCTCCATAATGGCCGCCATTTGGTTGCTGGGCCACAAAACTGTCAGCCTCGGAAAGGTCATTGCGTAGACGCTTGCGTAAAGCGCGAAGGCCGAGAGCGCCATGAATGCGACCGCATGGCTTGCCCGTCCGGGCCGGGCAAAGAGCCGCCAGGCGACAAGCGCACAAAACGAGGAAACGAGCCCGCCAATCAGAACGAAGGGGTCAATGATGCCCTCGAGAAGGACAAGGGCCGCGAGTGCCGCGGTCGCAAGTGCCAACGGTCCCGCGATCCATAAAAGCCCCAAGCCTCTTATGATCCAATTGCGTCCCGTTATGCCCGAGGCAAGCGCTGCGCCGGTCATGATCGCAAGGGCCGGATAAAGCGGCAGCACATAATGCGGGAGCTTCGTCGAAGCGAGTTCAAAGACGACCCAACATGGAACGACCCAGGCAATTGCGAAAAGAACGGGCTTCTTGGTGATGTTCCGGATAATCCAGGGAAGTGCCGCGAGAAAGAAGATCGATGCGGGCCAGAATGTAAGCGGCATCAAGGCGAGATAAATCCCTGGCGGACCGCCATGGGATTCCTGAACCTGGGTCACCTTGCCGAGGAAATCGACGAGTCCTGCTTCGACAAAGAAGGCGCCGTCGCTTTTTAAGCCGATTGCAATGAACCAGGGGGCGGCAAGGAGCGCGCAAAAGGCGATCCCCATCAAAGGGCGCAAGCGTTTCAAAACCCCTATGGAGCGGTCGAAAACCGTCAGGACCAGAAGCGTCGCTCCGGTGACGAGAAGGATGACCGGTCCTTTCACGAGAATGCCGCAGGCAATCGCCCCCCAAAAGAGGGCCCAGGGAATGAGCTGAAGCGGTTTTTC
>JBCDCZ010000197.1:0-8563 GCA_039180865.1 Pseudomonadota bacterium
TAACCGGCGAACGCGACAGAAAGGAGAAGAACAATGTCCATCAAAGGCTTCAAAATGATCGCACTCAGCGGTGCGGCTCTTCTGGCAACAACCAGCCTCTCAAGTGCGAAAGACTGGCTCGAATATGTTGAGATCCTGAACGACGGGATCGATACGATGGCAATCAAGGTTCAGGCCGACGTAAACGGCTATGACCAAATCACAACTGAGAATCACGTCTTCTCGCTTGATCTCAAGGCGAAGGCGATCAACGGGCGCCGGATCGCAGCAGCGATGCTCACCGGATCCGTCAATGACAATTACTTCGAATCCGCAGGCGGTCTCTGGCGCCATGTTCTGCCGTTTAAGGATATCGGCGGTGGTCTTCTGCGCACCTATGAGGATGCGGTTGATCTCGATATGGACATCGCCGATGTCGCGTGGGTCGGCAACAATCCTATTGAGGCATGCGACGAGCAGCTTCAGATTGAAATCGAAAGTGGCCGTTCAAAAAAGGAAATCCTTCAAGACACATTTGAAGTGGAAGCGCACGCAGCATTTTACTTTCACGTCGTCGCTGCCCGTAAAAACGCAGCAAAGGCCGGTGTGACGATTGGAGATGCTCATACCTCCAACGAGGATTTCCAAGCTTACCATGTTGTCGTTCAATGCGTCGGCTATGAGCCGGAGACGCCTTATGTTGGCAGTCTCGGCGTTGATGAGCCCGTACCATCCGGTCCTTCTTTCGGGCCTCTTCCAGAGGGTGATGGTGGCACAGTTGTTGGAGGTCTCGACGTTGACGGTGGTCCGGTCGGCGATCCTTACCCGGCACCGTCAGGCGGTTTCCACCCAATCCCTGAAACACCCGATTATGGATTTGGTATACCGGGCCTTTCGATCCCCGGATTGGGCCTCGGAGTCGGCGGTACAGGGCCAACAATTGTTGTCAATATCGGTGGCGGATCAGGTCCAACATCTGATCCGGTTCCCGGATCTGGTCCAGGAAGCGACCCGACCCCGACCCCCGGTTCAGAACCCGGTGGAGAAACCGATCCAGGAACTGATGCCGGTGATGGTTCAGATGGTGGCACCGATACCGGCCGCGGCCCGGTCATCGATATCGACCCAGGTATCATTGAAGCAGGACGCGAAGATCTCGGTTCGATCCTGCCACTTCCGATCCCGACCCCGCTTCCAATTCCTGTTGGCGTGGGTCCGACACCTTTGCCGACGCCTTCGCTTCCAACGCCGATTCTTCCGACGCCCCCGCTTCCGGGAGACGGTGTGACGGACCCACCTGAGGGAGGTGTAACGCCTGTACGGCCTGTCGTTCCAGGTGTCATCCCGAACATTGGAGGCCGGGTTCCGATCATTCCTGCGGTTAGACCCGGGACGCGTGAAATACGTCCTGTTAATCCAGGCATCCGCCCTCGCGTATCTGTGAGCGATCGCCCCGCGACAAGGGTAAGGCCTGTCGATGGTGCCCGTGTTCGGGTTCGTCCCGGCCAGGTATCGCGCCCTGTCGATGGTGCCCGCGTTCGGGTTCGTCCAGGCCAGATACCGCGGGCAGTTAATGGCGCTCGTGTTCGGGTTCGTCCCGGTCAGGTATCGCGCACAGTAAACGGTGCCCGCGTGCGGGTCCGTCCTGGCCAGGTGTCACGACCTGTAAATGGTGCCCGCGTACGGGTCCGTCCTGGCCAGGTATCGCGGTCTGTGAATGGCGCGCGGGTTCGGGTTCGCCCGGCACAGCAAGCGCAGCCGAGAGTTTTGCGCAATCGCGATATCGGGATACATCGTTCGCCCGGGCTTCGTTCAATCGGCAAACGTCCTGCCGTGGCATCGCCAGCCCGCAGCCGCTCCCTTGATCCACGCGTGACCACGCGCCAGCGCGACCTTCTTCCTGCGGTTCAAAGAAGCGGACGGGTGAATGCTACCCAGCCAAACCGACGGAACCCGGTCGTTCGGGCGAGAAAGCCAGGCGTCGTTGGCGGTCACACTATTCGCCGTACGCCCGCCGCCCCGCGTACTCTGCGCACCACCACAGGCACCGTCCGCAATGGCGCCCGCGTCAAGGTCCGCGGCGTGACCATCAGCCAGCGGCGCGCAGCCGCCGTCCGCCAGCGTACGTTAGCCCCACGGTCGCTCAACGGAGCCCGCGTTCGGATCCGTAACTGACCCTTAAGTCGGAGCCGAAAAAAGAAGGACCGGGGCCCGCCTCCGGTCCTTCTCAATTACGCATTCTGGAAAAAGCGAACTCGTCAGGCCCCTTCAACCACCTCAAAACCCTCGAAGTTTGGATGACCAACGTACATGGCGCTGTTGTCTCCGGCATTGCGGTGCGCTTCGCGAAAGTGTTCGGACTTTGTCCAGGCAATAAAGGCATCACGGTTCTCCCAAATAGTATGAGAGGCATAGAGCGTCGTGCCATTTTCTTCGTTGACCGGCCCCTTTAACAATTTAAATGTTTGAAATCCTGGAACCTGTTCGAGCTTTGAATCGCGGTTTTTCCAAACATTTTCAAAGGCCGTTTCATGACCTGGATTGATTATGAAACGGTTCATTGCGATGTACATGGACGTCTCCTGGTCGCGCCCGGAATGCTGCTATTGCAAGGCTGTCCGGGCTTGCATTCAAAAACATGATGAAATCACTCAAATTTCTATCATGATGATTGTTCGCCATGTCAAGCGGCAACCCTTCTGCACGCAGGCGACCTTGGTAAGCGGCACCAAACCCCCATTCGCTGGTCGGTACTTTGAACCGTAAGGGTTAGAAACGCGACTTATCAGTATCCCAACCCGATTAAGACGGATTACTGAAAGGAAACAAGATGACGTTGAAGCGATTTGGTAGCGCTTTTCTCGGCGCGCTCTTATTGGTCGGCTGGAATATTGACGTAGCCTCGGCCCATGATCGCCTTACGGCCAGCACTGGTGCGCGCGCTGTTAAGGCAGAAATGCACTACGCTCGGCAATTGCAGCGCATGGATGCGCGTCACGCGCTTAACAGGGACGCTTATCAAATAGGGACCAAGACCCGCACAAGCAGCCGCCATGGTATGGCGCGGAGCACTGGTAAGCGGACTTATGAACCGGATCAGCGCGGCTTTCGCATTAAAACGGGGAAATAACTTTCGATGCAGTCAGGCGATAGCGTTGACAGTCATCGCCTTATCCGACCGGTGTCAGCGCGATTAGCCGTGAGACGTTTCCGTCCGTCAATTGCAGGCGCTTTTCGATGAGCGGGGCATAGTCCGGGTCGTTGTACCAGGCATCCAATGCCTCCTCGGACGGGAAACGCAGGACCGCCGCGACGTTTTCGGAAACGGATCCTTCAATCGCGCGAAGTTGTGTCGCCCTTAACACGGCTTCAACTCCATGCCGGGCATTGATCGGCCCTAATGGACCGGCATAGTTTTCCAAAAAACCCGCTAGATCCTCGACTTTAAGAAGGGCGAGCAGGTAGACGGGCGATTTATCGGACATGGTTTTTACTCCGCGTTGTCATGTTTCCGGTGATTTAAGGAGAGGTCAGTCGGCATCCTGCCGCAGGAATTCGCCAAGTTCCGACACAAGTTGGTCGGGGACGTCGTCCTGCAGGTAATGGCGTGCGTTAGCGAATTCCGTGACCCGCGCCTGCGGCAGCCGTTTTTTCCAGGCGGTCAGAGCCTCGATTGGGAAAAGGGGGTCTTTCACTCCCCAGAAGATCTGGGCAGGTCCCATGAATCGTTCCAGATAGGGTGCGGTTTCTTCAATCAATATGCGTGCCGAGGGATGACGGGTATTTGTCGGGATCATTCGCGGAAACGCCATAACGCCTGCGCGCTCACCCGGATTGCGGAAAATCTTTGTATAGGCTCGTTTGATTGGCCCTTTGCGCTTCGTAGCGGTTGCCATTTTCATGACTTGACGTTCGAAAAATCCGAGCCTTCGCACAATGAAGTCGCCAAGGCCTTTTGAGCGCATCATAAGGAGCGGTGCGGGAAGTTTCAGTTTTTCAGGATCCATGCCGTCAACGGGCGGATAGAACCCGAACGTGTTCATCACGACGAGGGCCCTGATGCGGTCCGGCTGGCGGGCCGCGACGCCGAGCCCGATCGGTCCGCCCCAATCCTGGATCACCAGCGTGACGTTGCTGAGATCGAGTTTAACGACAAGGGCTTCGATAGTGTCGATATGGCCTTTGAGAGAATAAGCCCCCTCATCACGCGGTTTGTCCGAAAGGCCGAACCCTATCAGATCCGGCACAACAATTCGGCGTTCGGCAGACAGGCCTTTGACGAAACTGCGATAAAGGAACGACCATGTCGGGTTACCGTGAAGCGCTAAGACCACGGACTTGTTTGCTGCCTCACCCTCATCCAGATAGTGCATCTTGCCCATCGGCGTTGCCATATAATGTGATGCAAACGGATATTCCGCTTCAAGACCAAGCTCCGTAATCCGCGGATGGACTGCGCTCTTTGGCTTTGCTGCCCGCACCATTCTTGTCTCCAGATCGATACGCGTGTTGATCTATGGATAGCATTGCAATTTCGCAGCATCACGAAGAGTGTTTGCATCTGGTTGGTGCGTTTTTGCGTCGGTTCGAACTTCAAAGCCGTCCGGTAAGGCGGTCTTTGTTTTTGCGCAGGACCTCTTCGGCAAAGGCCATGAAGGCCTGCACTCTCGCGGTTCGCCTGAGATCGTTGTGTGTAAGTAGCCAGATGTCGCGGCTCTTCACGGGAGGACGATGCGTTGCGCGCTGCAGCAAAGGATCCTCATCCCCGAAAAAGCAAGGCAGGATCGCAAGGCCGAGACCCTCTCGTGCAGCCGCCTGTTGCGCGGGAATGGTTGGAAAAACACCCCAGACGGAAATGTCCGGAAAATCAGAATGCCGAACCCATTCGGGTACATTTTCAATGGTTTGACCCCAACCAAGCCAACAAAAGCTACGCGGATCGCCGGTCAAATAGTCAGGAGAAGCATAAACTGTCTCCGTGTAAGCGTAGAGCCTTTTGCCGACCAGGGTGTCCGGCGGGTTATTGTCCATGCGTACCGCAAAATCGGCCTCCCTCCTGGAAACATCCCGTAGGGAAAGGGAGGGATCGAACCGCAATTCCACGGTCGGGTGTTGGTTGGTGAAACGCTTAAGTTCCGGGATGAAGACGTTGTTAAGCAACGGCTCCGGCATCGTCACGGTCAGAGGCCCAGCGAGTTCATCATCGAGACCGGCAATGCTGCGCTCCACTTCAATCAACGCCTCGCCAAAGCTTTGAGCAACCTTGAAAAGCTGTTCCCCGGCCGTCGTCAGAAGAAGCCCGTCAGGCGTTCGATTGAAGAGACCGGTTCCAAGACTTGCTTCCAGTGCCTCGATCCTGCGCCCGACGGTGGTGTGGTGCACACCAAGAGCCTCTCCGGCCGCTCTGACGGTTTTGTGCCGAACCACGGCTCTCAAGGTCTTAATATCTTCCCAGTCCATGACGCCTTCGCATTTTTGCACCGCTCAGATGCTCTATTGCTACGTGATCTTGCAAGAAAGCACCATTAAGTAGGTCGAAGATACAACTGAAGGACATTCCAATGCCGCTTTCCGCACAATTCGACACACTCGGCGGACCCGAGAACATCGTACTTGTCGAAAAATCTGTTCCAGACCCGGCACCAGGAGAGGTTCAGGTTCGTGTGCGTGCGGCTGGCTTGAACCGTGCAGAACTTCTGTATGTCGCAGGTCAGTATTTGCTGCCGCCCCCGATTCCAGGGGCGCCATTGGGTGCAGAAGGTTCAGGCGAGGTGATTGCTGTCGGAAACGGGATCGAGACGATTTCAGAAGGTGACCGGGTCTGTATCCTGCCGATGATCGACTGGGCGAAATGCGGAGTTCTGGCGGAAGTGGTCAATGTGCCCGCGGAAGCGGTCGAACTGATCCCGGATGGCGTCAGCTATGAAGACGCAGCAGCTTTCTGGATGGCATATGCGACCGCCTACGGCATGATCGTGCAGCAGGGCGGTTTGCCAATCGATGCAGCCGGAAAAACGGCGGCAATCACTGGGGCAAGCTCCAGTGTGGGCATTGCAGCGCTGCAAATCTTAAACGCAATCAAGGCGACCAGTATTGCCACGACTCGTACGCCGTTGAAGGTCGATGCGCTCAAGAACGCCGGTGCAGAACATGTGATGATCACTGACAACGAGGACTTCGTTGAACGGGTCTCAGAGATAACCGGAGGTCGCGGCGTCGATCTTGTTTGCGATTCGATTGTCGGCCCGATGATCGCCCCCGCAACGGAAGCCTTGGTTCCGGAGGGCACGCTCGTTTTGATGGGGTTTCAGTCCGGCGAAGTACCCGGTCTCCCGTTCTTCCCACTACTTTCAAAGGGCCTTACGATCAGAGGTTTCCATCTGGTCTGGCATCTTTTGGATCATCCGGAGCGCCGCAAGGCGGCCGTCGATTTCCTTTCGCCTTTATGGGGCAGCGGGGAGTTGAAACCATTGATCGCCGAGACCTTCGAATTTGAAGATGTGGCTGCCGCTTACGCTCATATGGCGAGCAACGAACATGTGGGTAAGATGATTGTGCGGATTTAGTCTTTGTCGCGGCGAGATCGCCTGATTACCTAAGCAGTCTACTCCCCGGCTATTCCCCCTTTAGACGGGAGATCTCGGAACATCACCGCCAGGCGGTACATCGAAGGAAATCCCGCCGAGTTCAATTCGCCAGCCGTTTGCCGCTATCCGGTCCGCGCGACCGGCAATCACCTCTTCACCAAAGGGTGTTAGAACAATGTCGGTCCCGCGCAGGGGGCCGTCGCCAGTAAGCGTCACCAGAGGTGAGGGCAGGCGCAAGTCGCCCAGGCGGCGCAGGGCATGATAGAAAGATAGATCACCGATGAGATCCGGACCATCGGCATTGGCCCCCAGCGTTTCGCCGATAAGGCGGGCGACGTTCTGAGGGTGTTGGCTACCTCGACTAAGCTGGCTGAGTATTCGCGTTTCGACCGAATCGAGACCGGTATCCTGATGCGGCAGTCGGGCAAGGCGCGCTGAGGCGGCTTTTTCAAGACCACTTGGATCATCTCGCGTTTCTGCTTGAAACGCCAGCAACGCTTCCAGGTTTTTTGCCGTCACCGCATGCCAAAACCGGCGCAGGTTGTCCAACGCGTTGTTATCAAGGGCATGCGGTTCGGCGGATTGTTTAAGTTGGTCTAGCGAAAAGCCACCGATACCCGATGCGGGTGGTCGGGCACCACTTCCAGGGCGCCGGAGGATCAGGGTCGTTTCCGGCATTACCAACGTGGCGCACAAAGCGAGGAATATCATGTCCTGTAGGCTCTCGCTTGCCCAGACTTCGAGGGCGCCGCTCGATGAAAACGCCTCATCGAGGAGCGTCATATCCTTAGCGAGAAACTCTCTCGTCTCCGATAAGAACTCTTTTCCCTTGTCTCGTTTTTCGTAAGGCGCTTTGGCCAAAACTCCTGCCCAATATCTGGCACGCATATCGGTAAAGGCTTCGGGCTTGGAGAGATCGCCCAATGGGCCAAACGAGAATTCATCATGGATTGGACGCACATTGGCATGGCCTGCCGCCCTTAAAGCATCAGCAGCACCGTCACCAAGGGAAAGAGCTATTGGAATTGGCGTTCTCCTGCGGATGGTTCAGGTTGCCTCAACGATGATATCACCGGTTCGGTGCCAGCCGCACATCAAGTGTCTTGAAAGAGATCTTCACGTTGGCGTTGGGCAATACTTCGGACAATGGCGCCAATTGTCATCAACTGGTCTCGAAGCGGATTGGTCTTGCGCCAGACAAGGCCGATCGTCCGGTTTGGTTTCGGGGTCGGAAAACGCGCAATTGACACGTCAGCAGAACGGGTTTCCAGAGGGATTGCCATTTCCGGGATCAGCGTGACACCCATGCCGGATCCCACCATCTGAACAAGCGTCGTTAACGAACTGCCTTCCATCATTGGACGGGCCCGGGACGGCGTCAGGTTACAGAACGATAAGGCCTGGTCGCGAAAACAATGGCCTTCCTCAAGCAGCAACAAACGCATTTCCTTCAGCATGCCAGGGTCTGGTACGGGCTTTTTGGCATCTCCTGCCTGGCGCACCAGAACAAAGTCCTCCTGAAAGAGCGCAAACTCTTGCAGTCCGGGTTCCGACACCGGGAGCGCGACCACCGCGAAATCAAGATGCGACTGCAAAACGCTCTCAATCAGTGACGGCGTGACGGCCTCTCGCGGTTGCACATCGAGATCCGGATAGTGTGTTGAAAGTCCTTTGATGATGTTGGCGAGAAGATAAGGCGCGACCGTCGGGATAATTCCGAGCCGCAGAACACCGGTCGGGGGGCCAGCGGACGCGCGAACAAGATTTTCAAGATCATCAACAGCGAGTAGAATGGATTGCGCGCGGCGGACGAAGTTCTCCCCAAGCGGCGTTAATCGAACCTGTCGGGATGACCGTTCGACCAGACTTGCACCGAGGATCGCCTCCAATTCCTTGATCTGGAGCGACATTGCCGGTTGCGAGATCGCGCAGGCTTCGGCAGCACGGCGAAAATGGCCATGCTGTGCCAAAGCATCGATATACCGCAAATGCTTCAA
>JBCDCZ010000198.1:0-8501 GCA_039180865.1 Pseudomonadota bacterium
CAATAATTATGTAATAAAAGGTTCCATATTATAAATTGTAAATAATTAATTATACAATATTTATATAACAATTACTTTAATTTGTATGCAAGTCAGATTGTTCAAAATTATTTCCCAGCATAAGGTTTTCTTGTTTGTGCTCAAGAAAATATTTTGAACCGCCGCTTTTTTGGAGATTGTCATAATCGTTCGCGGACATTGTCATAGGCTGGTATTATCTGTTGGCCTAGGGCGAGGGGTGAAACGGAGGCTCGGCGATGACCTTTTCAAAACTCCCGAACAGGCCTGACCTGCAGGCCATCAAGGATGTGGCGCGCGAAACATCGCAGAGAAGGAACCTGATCCTCGGCCTGATCGGTAATCTTTCGTTCTGCTGGTCCAACAATGAGAGTATGCTGATTTATCTCATCATGGCTCTTTTGCGAACGAACGAAACGTCCGCCAAAATAATTTTCGGAACACTCAACACCACC
Source organism: Pseudomonadota bacterium (assembly GCA_039180865.1). Taxonomy (GTDB): domain Bacteria; phylum Pseudomonadota; class Alphaproteobacteria; order Rhizobiales; family JACESI01; genus JBCDCU01. The sequence goes on from JBCDCZ010000198.1 coordinate 474, forward strand.
CGGGCCCGCATGGATCTGGTGGAGCGGCTGGCCGCCGCTCATTTGACCGATGAGACAATCAAGCGTGAGATCAAGCGGATCCTACGCGTCTTTAACGATTGCACGAAAGTGCGTAACGAACTCATCCACTGCATGTTCCACATAGATCAGGGTGGGGACATTACCCACACGCATTCGTTGCGGGTTCAGGTGCAAAAGGGGGAACTCCAGACTGTCGTCACACAGGACATGGATGATGCCCGTATCCGCAAGATGGCTTCAACGGTGAAGAAACTCGTCAAGTTGAATGCCGATCTTTGGGCTTTCCTGCCGGTGCTTGATAAACATATGCGAGATCTCTCTCATACATAAACTTCAAACTGCCTGTGCCATTCTGCCAGCAAGTTGCGTCGCATGTCATGTCCGGAGCAAAGCAGTTGGTAGTAATCGTCTTCTGTTTCGAATGAAGATTTACAAAGGCCGGTCAACGCTTCCAATTCTTCAACATGGACAGCGTCGAACAGATATCTGGAAAACGCGTGTCCGTTGGCGCAACCGAGAAGAAAATCGGGATCGCGGCGGCTGCATTGAAAGGCGATTTTCTCGCCCACCAAATCGATATCGGTTTCAATGAGCGAACTCCAAGCTTTTGCCTGGATCCAACCAATCGTGTCGTCGTCCAATGTCGCCACCCGCTCCATCGCTGTGCGCGTGATAAAGATCGTCACAAAACCGGCTGCAAAAGGAGCGTCCAGTGAGACTGCGGCATCCGATTGGCGACTGGTTGTGTAGCTAATAAAAGATGGGACGGTCGCCATTACGGCATTCTTGGCTTTTCGAGCGTTAAAGTATTTGAACATTGCCAATCACGATCAGCCCAAAACAAGCATCACGCCTCCCGAAATGCCCTTGCCATACTGTCTCTAATCGGTTCGACCAGATAGCTGAAGAAGGTGCGCTCGCGTGTTCTGATGTACACTTCCGCTGGCATGCCCGGTGTCGGGTTGAACGCCTCGATTTTCGCTATTTCCTGCTTTGGCAGTTTGATCCGAACGAGATAAATATCGCTCAACTGCTGAGCGGACCTTCGCTCATTGGGAAGAGCGTCTGCGGAAACGTATATGACATTGCCTGTCAGGGTCGGTGTGGTTCGTTGATTAAGGCCTGGAAGCCGCACGGTTGCCTGCTGACCTGACAGCACATCATCGATGTCTTTTGGCAAGATCTGGGCTTCGATGATGAGATCATCGAGAACCGGCAGGATTTCCATGACACTCTTGCCGCTTTCGATCACACCGCCCGGTGTGTGGTAACGCAGTCTCACAACGATACCCCTTACCGGTGCTTTAATGTTCAAACGGTCTAGAACATCCCGCGCGGCCCGAATTTGTTCGCCGACATCATCGAGTTCCGCCAGAATGCCGTGGAGTTCGTTGACTGCGGATTGCGCGGTTTCGTGGGTAATTTGCAGGATTTGCGCGCGGGCGCGCTCGATGCGTTCCAGTGAATCCCCGATATCAGCTCGCAATCGACCGATCTCACCGCGCAAATTCGCTTTCGCCCGGGTCAATCGCATCATCTCGGTTTTCGCAACATACCCCTCTTTGACAAGCTTATCCTTGGCGAAGAGTTCTTCGGAATAGATCTCCTGCTGCTCGTGGACCGCGGCGAGTTGAGCGCGCCCTCCTTCAATACGTGCTTCAAGCGCTTTGATTCCCCGCTCCAGAACCAGAACCTCGCTTCGAAGTTTATTGCGGTTGGTCTTAAAAGCGAAGGTCTGGCTTTGTAAAATCGCAGCGACTTCAGAATCGTCCGCAAAAGCATCGAGCGATGTCGGAAACGTCATCTGGTCACGATGTTCGGCTTCGGCACGAAGCCTTGCCGCCATCACCTTCAACCTGACAAAGCGCAGTTTCAGGCGGCGAAGATTGGCCATGGCGGGAGTCTCGTCGAGCGTGATCAGGGTCTGACCTTCTTCAACGATATCACCTTCCTTCACCTTGATGTCCCGGATGATTCCACCTTCCAAATGCTGGATGATCTTGTTTTGCCCGGTGACGACAAAGGTTCCCGCGGCGATCACAGCGCCTGCAACCGGAGCGGTCGTCGCCCAAATGCCGAAACCGCCAAAGGTCAACAGCAGAACAATCCAACCACCGAGTGTCGGGCCGCGTCCGCTTCTCGGTATCGAGGCGTACCATTCCTTTTGTTGGGCAACGGGAAGCGTGTTGGTCATGTCCACTCGTCCTTTGTCTTTCAAACCGCGTTATTCGGCGGCCGTGATCTTTTGGTTCCCGGAGCTTTCGCTATTACGCTGGGCCGTAATCATGGGAATGATGTCTTTACGTTCGCCGAAAGCCTGCACGGTTCCGTCTTTAAGGAGCATGATCTTGTCGACGCTATTTAAGAGTGCAGGCCGCTGAGTAACCGCCACCACGGTCATTCCGCGGCTATGCGCCCGTTGCAGCGCGCGGGCAAGCGCGATTTCACCCTGTGTGTCGAGATTGGAGTTCGGTTCGTCGAGAACCACCAGACGGGGTTCGCCAAAAAACGCGCGGGCAAGACCGATACGCTGACGCTGACCGCCCGACAAGGGGCTACCATCCATCGAAACCAGGGTTTCATATCCTTGAGCGAACTGCGAGATCATGTTGTGTACGTCAGCGAGTTCTGCTGCGTTGAAGATATCTTCGTCTTTTGCGTTCTCGCGCATGCGTGCGATATTGGCCTTGATCGAGGCAGGGAAGAGTTGCACATCCTGCGGTAGAAAACCGACATTCTCACCGTATTGGCGCGGGTCCCAGTTCCGCACATCCATGAGATCGAGGCGGATACTACCTGCTGTGGGCGAGATTGAACCCACCAGCATTTTGGCGAGTGTCGATTTGCCTGCGCCGGATGCACCGACAATCGCAAGGGATTCGCCAGGTTCGAGCGAAAAGGAAATCCCGTTCAAGATCACTTTCTTGTTCGGTGGTGGGACATAGAGTACACGTTCCACGTCCAGTCGACCCGTTGGTTTGGGCAGACGCAAGCGTTCCTGATTGAGCGGAGACCCATGCAGCAGTGATCGTATCCGCGCATAAGCCGAACGCGCTTGTACGAAGCTTCTCCAGCCTTCAATGGTTCCTTCGACAGGCGTGAGCGCGCGGCCGCCGATGATCGAGGCCGCGATGATCATGCCACCAGTAAGGTCGCCATGCAGGACCAGGACGGCACCCCATCCAAGCATGGCGATTTGTGTTCCGATGCGGATGAATTTTGAAAATCCGGCCATCAGAATGTTGCGGTCCTGCCCAAGTACCTGTGCTTTGAGCGATTCGGCGGTCTCCCGACCCCAGATGAGAACACCCTCGGGGGTCATGCCCATCGCGTTGATGACCTGGGCGTTGCGAGCCATGGCATCGGATTGAATATTGGCGCGCATGGCATAGGCGTTGGCCTGCCCGAAAGGGACGGCAGTGATGCGCTGGTTGATCATTGCAACGATGAAAAGCACGATCATCGTGCAGCAGACGATCGTGCCGAGATGAGGGTGAATGAGGAAAATCACCAGAACATAGAGAGGCGTTACGGGCGCATCGAGCATGGTCAACAAAACCGGGCCGGTGATGAAACTGCGTAAATGTTGAAGATCACCAAGGGCCTGGAATTCCTTGTTGGATCCATTGTAGGAGGCCCGGGCGGCAGCACTTAGAACCGGTGCGCCGAGCCTTGTCTCGACGTCGACAGCGATACGCATGAGAAGGTAACGGCGCATCATGTCGAGCAGGACATGCGCGAGGATCAAGCCGGTTACGATCACCGTCAACATGATGAGTGTGTCCATGCTGCGGCTCGTCAAAACACGATCAGAAATCTGAAACAGATAAATCGGGATCGCCAGCATCAAAATGTTCGCGGCAAACGAGAAGATCGCAACAGTCACCAGGTTTGTTTTACACCGTGCAAGTCCCTCAGAAAGGACCCGCCTGAAATCCTGATCGCCAATACGTTTTTGCAGAAGATAATTATCTTTCGCTCTAGCGTCTTGCCTAGTGCCACTGGATCTTCTGGTTTTCGATTTTCTTGGCGACGGCGTACTGGCATCGCTCTTTTTCACGGCGTTCTCAGGCGCTGCGATTTCCGGCTTTGTTTTTGCGAAATCGGCCTTAACCTGATCGGCGATTTCACATTCAACCTGCTCTGCCGGTGAGGGGTCGTGTTTTGCGGTCTTCGGGGATTGTCCGATCTTTTCTACGAGAGCATCAACTGCGGGCAATCGCGGTATGCTCTTTTTCGCACTTGCTTTCGGCGCGCTACCGGAAGGCGTCTGACGACGGTTCGTCGCCTTGTCGAAATCACTACTCATGGGGAACTGCTTTTTTGATTGGTTATGAAATGGTCACGAGGGTTCACGTCATCATGCCGCCCATTGCATCGTCCGATTCGCTGGCGACTGGCGGGGGTACGAAGATCTCTTGCTGTTGCTCGGAAGACGTTGAGGTGTTCTCGCCAAGAAATGCGATCACCTCCGGGATAAGGGCGTCCGGGTTGTTGGCTTCGGCGATTTCCATCGCTTCGTCTTCCGGTGTCACCAGATCGACCTGGATCAGAACGTCCTGTTCGTAAAAGGAGCCGTCGAGATACTGGAACTCGCTCTGGCTGTCGTAATCGATGATTGTCGCGTCGTTACTCGCCAGATTATCGCCAGTCGCATAAAGCGGGTCGGCGGGTGGGACATTGTCGGCTGCATTCACCGTTTGCAGAACGCCGTCATCGTTCACATCACCCATAGTGACCGAGCCGTTGTCGATGTCTGTCAGGATGTTGGTTTGAACGATTGCGTTCAGTTGATAAAAATCGCCGGTTATAAACAGGACGTTGATTTCGGATCCGAAATTCGCCGGCATCCCGAAGTCAATTTCGTTGTTGGTGAAACCGATTTGCGGATCGAAGTTCTGAACGGCGTCGCTAATGTCCTGGACATCGTCAGTGATCGGTTGGAATAGCTCGCCGCCGCCGATGTTGAGGATCGTTGCATCATTTTCGAGCGTATTGCCGTCGAGGTTGACGAACCCGCCAAAGGCTTCATCGAATGTGACGTTGTCCGCGTCCAGGACGATGTTCGTCTGTTTGATGAAGTTGATTTCGTTGTAGTCGCCCTGAATGATCAGCAGGTCATATTCCTGATAGAGATCGAGAATCTGCGTCGCATTCACCGTCGTATTGTCACCGGTCTCCACCCAATAGGAACTCGTCATCGTCTCGAACAACAAGGCATCATTGTCCGTTAGATCGTTGTATTGGGTGACAAGGTTGATGTCGAAGAAATCTCCGACAATGTAGTCGACGGATGCGAAATACTCCGGCAGAGAAAATCCGATCGGTGCGGGAATAACCGCGTCACCGGTTTCCCTGCTTAAGTCCGCAATGTTGGACACAATGTTGATGGGTGATGTCGGATCGCTCCCACCCACCATCGACTGGACAGCCGAATTGTTGTCGAAGGAATAGATGTTCGTCTGAACAACCGCGTTGCTCTCGTAATAGTCGCCATGGATGATGAAACCGCTTCCGGCCTCGCTCGTGTCGACGATCGATGCAACATTGATCGCTTCGTTGCTGCCCATGTGGATGTGCTGATCAGGCATGGCCATTTCAGCGTCATCGCCATCATTATCATCCTCAGAGCTTTCTTCTGATGGAGGCGCGGGTGGAGTCTCATCCGTTTCACCAGGTGTTTCCTCATCACCCGGAGTTTCGTCCTTTTCGAAACCGGCTTTGAATATCTCCGCGAGTTCGACGACTGAGGCCTTGGAACCCAAATCGTCCAACTTGATTTCGTCGGGTGTCTGTTCGTGCGCAAGTTCGAGAAGGTCCGCGATGAAATCCTCATCAGGCGCTGCTTCAGCGGCCATTTCGAGGAAATCGTCAAGTGTTTGCCCGTCGGGTAAAGCCGCAAGACCTCCGGCATTATAAACCACGTCGTTGTCGACGAGATCATTCTCGCTGTAGAGGTCGAATTTGTGGGAGATTGGGCCGGAAATCCGGTAGGCGAAGAAGATTGTGAATTCGGACGGCGGTGGCGGGAGATCGATCTCCGGAACATCCGGTTCAAAGTCTGGCGGATCGATATCTTCATACAAATCGTCCAACGACGGTAGAACACCAAGACCGTTTCCCAGGCGGTCGGTCAAGCTATCGGTTACTCGGTCCGCCGGATTACCGCCCAAGCGATTGAAACTCGGAAGGACCGGTACATCGCCGATCGCCGCCAGTCGACCGATGATCGGATCGTCCGGTTCGGTTTTGTTCAGCTCTTGACTGGAGTAGGTGAGTTGGATGGTTGATGGTGTGTGTTTTGCGGGACCGTAGGTGAGACGCGATGTTGCGATGTCATCAATAACGTGGAGATAGCCCGCGAAATGCCAAATGAGTTCGTTGAGACTATAACTGTACACTCTTTCCTCCGCATCTTACGGCCTTGCCGCTTAGCCCTTTGCGTTGGCCGTGTAAGTCCCTGCGCGGCTGGCCGCGCAGGGGTTTTTAATTGTGTCAGTTCTAGCCAGCCGGCGTGGTCAGATCGTCTTCGCCAACAACATTGACTGCTGTTGAACCACCGACGACTGAGATGTCGACTGTATTGACCTGAACGTTTGCGCCGACCACGACGTTCTGCGTGAACGCATCAGCAGCGCCGTAAGCATTGGCTGTTGCTTCCGTAACACCGTTGACAGACAGGTCATCGAGGACCGTGTAGCTGTCGAACAGCCCGGCAGGTCCACCGGCAACGCCATCTTGCGCTGTCGCTGTGCCGCCTGTTGCGTTGACAGTCTGTGTGGTCTCGGAGTCAGGCCCCAGATTGTAGACCTGCGGGTTGGTGACGAGGTCGTTATCAACCAACGCATTCGTCTGAATGACGTCAAAGGCTGTATCAACCCCATCTCCGTCGGTGCCGAACTCTCCATCCGGTTCATCGATGCCCGTCGGAACAAGCGGTGACAATGCGGGTAGATCAGTTGCGTCATCCCCGTCATCCTCGCCCGTGAAGAACAGGCTGTCGTTGTAACCGACGACCGACATCCAGGCTGAGTTAGCCTGAACATTGCCACCCGTATCGACGTCCTGCGTGAAGACAGATGCATCAGACAGGGCGTCCGCAGAGGCAATGGTCTCGCCATTGATGCTGAAGTCATCATCGGTTTGACCGGACGAACCAGCACCGTTTGCCTGTACCCCATTGCCGGCCGTTGCCGTGCCGCCATTGGAGGTTGCATTCTGCACTGTATCGCCGTTCGCACTCTCAACAATCGGATCAAAGATCTGATCGCTGTCATTGAGAGTATTGCTTTGGTCGATGACAAAGAGCGAGTCCGCATCACCGGTGACACCACCGATCACGGTGTCGTCGCCGCCGGCATCATCATCACCGCCGGTCAGGTTGGCGTTTTTGTTGGCGCCAACGATCGCTGCGCTCGCTTCATTAGCCTGCCGGTTTTCGCCGGTTGTCAGGCCTTGTGAGAACGCTTCGGTGAGGCCCGCGCCATCTGCGGAAGCATCCGCAAGACCGCTAATGGCAGCATCGTCTCCGACATCGGCATTCACCAGGCTGCCGGAAGTTGCGATGCCGCTTCCCGCGGTTGCCATGCCACCGGTACCGGTCGCATCCTGTTCCAGCCCTTCATCTCCGCCTGCGCCGGATGATTGGTTGGAAACAAGTGGGCTGGTGATCACATCCTGATCAAGGGCAGCACCATCCATCCCCGGACCGCCATTGGACTGGGTGATCAGTAGATCACTGTCCGTGCCGCCAAGGATCGACACGTCGGCAATGTCGAGAGTGCCCGTACCTTCGTCGTCTTCGCCCGCTGACAAGGTGGAGTCATTGCCGCCGACTATGGTGACATCAGCCACATTGTACTGGGCGTTTCCTCCGGTGTGGATGGTTTGCGTGAACGCCTCAAGGGCCGCAACGCCATCTGATGACGCTTCGGTACTTCCAGCGATCGTAAGATCGTCACCAACTGTGCCATTGGTAACGAGGGCACCCATACCATCGGTGTCACC
>JBCDCZ010000199.1:0-8454 GCA_039180865.1 Pseudomonadota bacterium
GCGGATCCGGAGCGCCATGGCTGCCGGTCCGAGACGATCATTGCTTGCGATCTGACCCGCAAACTGGTTCTCGTTGCCAATACGTCTTATGGCGGTGAGATGAAGAAATCGGTCTTCTCAATGCTCAATTATCTCCTGCCGGAGAAGGGCATTATGCCGATGCACTGCTCTGCCAATGTTGGCGATAACGAAGATAGCGCGCTGTTCTTTGGCTTGTCAGGGACTGGCAAGACAACACTGTCTGCCGATCCCAACCGGACACTGATCGGTGATGATGAACACGGATGGGGAGCAGACGGCATCTTCAATTTCGAAGGTGGATGCTACGCCAAGACCATCAATCTGTCGCGCGAAGCCGAACCTGAGATTTATGCCACGACCGAACGCTTCGGAACGATTATGGAGAATGTGGTAATCGATCCGGAAACAAGGCTTCCCGATTTTGACGACGGTTCAAAAACCGAAAATGCCCGGTGCGTCTATCCAATCGACTTCATATCAAATGCAAGCCTGACGGGTCGCGCATCGCATCCGAAAAACATTATCATGCTGACCGCGGACGCTTTCGGTGTCATGCCTCCGATCGCGCGCCTCACCCCGCAACAGGCAATGTACCACTTCCTGTCCGGATATACGGCAAAAGTGGCTGGCACTGAAAAAGGCCTGACGGAGCCAACGGCAACATTCTCAACGTGTTTCGGCGCTCCCTTCATGCCGCTTCACCCATCGGTCTACGGTGAGCTTCTGCGTGATCTGATCGCGAAGCACGGCGTAACCTGCTGGCTGGTCAATACAGGCTGGACCGGTGGTGCCTATGGCACGGGGTCTCGGATGCCGATTAAGGAAACGCGTTCACTGCTTTCGGCTGCGCTTGATGGTTCCCTGAATGCGGTTGACTTCCGTACCGACCCGAATTTCGGGTTCGAAGTCCCGGTTTCCGTGCCCGGCGTCGATACGTCAATTCTGACGCCGCGTGACACATGGGCGGATCAGGAAGCTTACGACGAACAGGCTGAAAAGCTTGTGTCCATGTTCATCGAGAACTTCGTGAAATTCGAAAGTCACGTCGACGGTGGTGTTCTCGAGGCCGCGCCGCGCCTTCAACTGGCAGCGGAATAGGCTTTAGCAGAGCGCAAACCAGACATACCGGAAGTAAGGAAGGCGGCCCTGGAGGTCGCCTTTGCTTTTTCAGCGCGCTGGCTGCTTATCAGCACGGGCGCAAAGAGCATCTCTTTCGGAGGGGCAAAGTTGTTCTGCAGGTTTCCGCAACGTCCGAAGAAAATGGGCTCGCAACTATCCAACTGAATTTGACGATTTTTTGAGTTCTCTTCGTTTCAGAAGATCTACCTCGGCTATATTAATTTTCGTTAGGGATTGTTAAAAGGCAGCAGCCGTGCCGCTGGGGGCAGGTGCGGCCAAACAGTTTGCCTATCAGGTCGGAGGAACCTTATGAAATTCATTTCGTTGAAGAAGTCAGCCACCGCAGTCATCGCGGGCGCGTCGCTGGCTGCGGTTGTGAGTGGCCCGGTGGTCGCTCAGGAAGCCCGCGACTACATTCTCGCTACAGCGTCGACTGGCGGGACTTATTACCCGGTCGGCGTTGCGATTTCGACGCTTACAAAAGTCAAGCTGCAGCCGAAGCAAAAGATCTCCATGTCAGCAATCAACTCCGCTGGCTCCGGTGAGAATGTGCGCTTGATGCGCGAAAACGAAGCACAATTTGCAATTATCCAGGGTCTCTTCGGCTATTATGCCGAAACCGGGACTGGACCAGTTGCGGCTGATGGTCCTCAAAAGCACCTCCGGTCCGTCAGCATGCTGTGGCAGAACGTTGAGCAATTCATCATTTCAGCCGAAATGGCTAAGACCGGTACGATTGATGACGTTGTCGCACTCAAAGGCGAGTCGATGGCTCTGGGAAGACAGAATTCCGGCACAATCGGGTCAAATCGCACGATTCTCGGAGAATTCGGTCTTGATATTGAACAGGATTTCTCACTGGTCTTCGGTGGCTACGGACCTTCGGCTGATGCTGTTGCCGATGGCAAAGCGGTTGGAATGAGCACACCGGCAGGCGTTCCGACCGGTGCTGTTACAAAACTCTTTGCGGCCAAAGGTGAAGACGTCAAGCTGCTGAATTTCACCGAAGAACAGGCGACGAAAGCGGATGGCGGCAAAGGTCTTTGGACCCCTTACACGATCAAGGCCGGAACCTATCCGAACCAGAATGAGGATGTGCAGACCATCGCACAACCGAACTTCCTCGCGGTTCGCGAAGATGTGGACGAGGATGCGGTTTATCAGATTACCAAGACCATGTACGAAAACCTGCCGTTCCTGAACGCAATCCACCCCGCGACCAAGGCAATGTCGATCGAGGCTGCGATCGCCGGCCTACCACTACCGCTTCATCCGGGTGCTGCCCGCTATTACAAGGAAGTTGGTATCGAAATTCCGGAAAACCTGATCGCCAAGTAATAAACCCGCGCGTTCAGGCTTACTCGTGTAACACGGTTTGAAAGGCGCGCCGGTAACGGTGCGCCTTTCTTTGCTTCTCAGCCCTGCCAGGGGATGACATTTCCGACACTGGAGGACGGCTATGCGCTCCGAAGCCATGACCCAGAATGAAAACCCGGACACGCCTGAGGAGGAACAGAAATCGGTCCTCTATTGGGTGACGGTGGTCCTGGCAATTTCGATTTCGCTTGGCCATATCCTCGTCAACACGTTCAGTCAGTACATTCCCCTTTTTAACATCTCGGACACTATTCGAAACGGCTTCCACTACGGCGGTTTTGTTCTCCTTTGCGCCCTTGTTATTCCATTCAGTCAAAAGGCGTTCGCTCAGAAAGGGATTGTCCGGATCCTCGATATTGGATTTGGGCTCTTGGTGGCGATGTCGGCGATTTACCTCGTTTACGGAGAGAGTGCCATTTACGACCGCGGTGTCCGCCTTACCGCGCTGGATGTGACTGCCGGCTGCATCGCAATTATCGGTGCAATTGAATTCACCCGCCGCACCACAGGCTTGATCATCCCGTCGCTCATTATCATTGCGCTTACCTATGCGGCGCTCTGGGGTCAGTTTGTTCCCGGGGTTTTCCGCTTCCCGGGACTATCATTCGAAACGTTGATGTTCAGATCGATTTACGGTGACGATGCGCTTTTCGGAAACATCGCGAACATCTCTTCGACCTTTGTGTTCCTGTTCATTATTTTCGGCGCGTTCCTGCTGAAATCAGGCGCCGGTGAGTTCATTATCGATCTTGCCCGTGCGATTGCCGGCCGCTTTATCGGCGGGCCCGGTTTCGTTGCGGTTTTGGCAAGTGGCCTGACCGGCACAATTTCAGGGTCCGCTGTCGCCAATACTGCGTCCACCGGCGTCATCACGATACCGCTCATGAAGCGCGCCGGGTTCCCGCCGCACTTTGCAGGCGGTGTTGAAGCTGCCTCGTCGACCGGCGGTCAGCTCATGCCACCAATCATGGGTGCAGGCGCCTTCGTCATGGCTGCAACAACTCAGATCCCGTATACAACGATCATCACGGTCAGTTTTCTTCCAGCAATTCTGTACTTTCTGACAGTCGGCTTTTTCGTGCGCATTGAAGCAAAGCGTTCCGGTGCAACGGGCCTGATGCATGAAGAAAATCCGCCGCTTCTGAAAGTCCTCCGGGAAGGCGGCCCGCAATTCATTCTGCCAGTAGCGCTTCTGATCTATCTACTCGTAAACGGCTTCTCGCCGACCTACGCGGCCGGTTGGGCGATCCTGACCTGTATTGTTGCCTCCTGGGTCACGCCGCGCCGGATGGGGATTAAGGATATCCTTGGTGCGCTAGAGCTTGGTGCGCGAAATATGATCCTCACAGGTGTCCTTCTCTGTGCGGTTGGTCTCATCGTGAACATCATCGCGACGGCAGGCGTCGGCAACACGTTCTCTTTGATGATCTCGGATTGGTCGAACGGGAGCCTGTTTATCGCAATTATCCTGGTTGCTCTTGCGTCTCTCATCCTTGGCATGGGGCTCCCTGTCACCGCCGCCTACATCGTGCTCGGTACCTTGTCAGCACCCGCGATCTACCAACTGATCCTTCAGGGTGAGATCATTGAGCAGATGGTTGCAGGCACGCTTCCTGAGGCTGCGAAAGCAATCTTCTTGATTGCGGCGCCTGATCAGATCGCGGCTTTGGGCGCTCCGATGTCGTCGGCGGATGCGGGTGCTCTGTTGGCGCGTGTGCCGCTTGAGAGCATGAACCTCATTATAGAGAACGCATTCGAACCGGCGCTCCTTACAACCGCGCTGTTATCGGCGCATATGGTCATCTTTTGGCTTAGCCAGGATTCCAATGTGACACCGCCGGTCTGCCTTGCTGCGTTTACAGGCGCTGCGATCGCTAAGGCGCCGCCGATGAAAACCGGCTTTTTTGCCTGGAAGATTGCAAAGGGCCTCTATTTCGTGCCGTTGCTCATTGCATATACACCGCTCTTGTCGGGTGATTGGTTCGTCATGCTAGAGATCTTTGTGTTTGCCGTCTTCGGACTTTGGGCGTTGAGTGCGGCGATTGAGGGTTATTGGGAGAACAAACTACCGTTCATTCTCAGAGTGTTGGTTTTAGTCATCGCCCTTGCCTTGTTATGGCCATCGGACCGATGGATTCATCTGATCGCGCTTGCCGCCTTCTCAGCGATGTTTTTCTGGAATATTAGGATGGGCCGGAGTGCGAAGCCGGGAAGTGCAACCGGCGTCGCGGGCTAGTCGTAGAGTTTTCCAAGCCTTAACCGGCGCAACTATGCGCTACATGAATGACCACATTCCGCTTGCTCTAGCGGGAGGATCCAAATGACTCAAAAGACTGATTTCCTGATCGTTGGCGGCGGTATCGTCGGACTGGCGACGGCCATGCGCCTTGGAGAAAGGTTCCCCGGTCGACAGATCATGGTCGTGGAAAAGGAAAACGAAGTCGCGAGTCACCAAACCGGCCACAACAGCGGCGTGATCCATGCCGGGGTCTATTATGCGCCCGGCAGCCTTAAGGCTGAATTCTGCCGTCGCGGTGTCCAGGAGACGATTGATTTCTGCACCCGTCATCAGATTGCGTTCGAGCAGTGCGGCAAACTTCTGGTCGCCACCACCCCGCTTGAACTTGAGCGGATGGGAGCGCTTTTCGAGCGTTGCGTACAAAACGGGCTCAAACCGGTTCGGCTTGATGCTGAAAGTCTTGCGCGCGCAGAGCCCAATATCTCAGGTCTCGGCGCCCTTTTCGTCAACGTCACCGGCATCGTTGATTATGTCGCCATGGCGAGGAAAATGGCGCAGATTGTAACCGATCGCGGTGGTGTCGTGATCACAGGCACGAGGGTGACTGGAATTGTCGAAGACCGCGACCATGTTGAGGTTCACACCAATCGGACCAGTTTTGAAACAGACCATTTGATAGTTTGTGGCGGACTTCAGGCCGATCGACTTGCAATGATGGCGGGCCTCGATATCGACTTTCGGATCGTCCCGTTCCGTGGCGAGTACTACCGTCTAAGACGCCACCTGAATGATGTGGTGAAACATCTGATTTACCCGATTCCGGATCCCGATCTTCCCTTCCTAGGCGTCCATCTCACACGGATGATTGATGGATCTGTCACGGTTGGCCCCAATGCGGTTCTCGGCTTTGCGCGCGAGGGATACTCAAAACTCGATGTCAATCTCAAGGATATATGGGACATGCTGCGCTATGGCGGCTTCTGGAAAGTCATGCGGGAAAACTGGCGTTCCGGACTTGATGAATTTCGCAACTCAATCAGCAAGCGGCGTTATCTCGAGCTCTGCAGAAAGTATTGTCCGCAGCTCACTCTCAAAGATCTGGAGCCCTACCCTGCGGGGATTCGTGCCCAGGCGGTGATGAATGATGGAACGCTCGTCCATGATTTTCTGATCAAGCAGACGCCACGCATGCTACATGTCTGTAACGCCCCCTCACCGGCGGCCACATCATCGATACCGATTGCGGATCATCTGGTGCACCTGATATCTGATGAGCGGAAACCAAACCGAAGACAGCCCGGAGACCGCAATGGCGGACAGTTCCCTCAAGCCACCCGATAAAGCGCCATCCATTCGCACAATTGCCATGCCTGCCGATACCAACCCGGCGGGCGATATCTTTGGTGGTTGGCTGATGGCGCAAATGGATCTTGCCGCCGGCAATGTTGCGGCGCGCACGGCCCGTGGTCGCTCCGCGACAATCCTGGTGGAGGGGATTGAGTTTCTGCGCCCGGTTCATGTTGGCGACGAGGTCTCACTTTTTGCGGACCTTGAGAGTGTCGGACGCACATCGATGCGCATCAAAGTCCAGGCCTGGCGGCGAAGCCGCGATGGTGATGAAAGTGAGTTGGTGACCGATGCGATTTTCACCTTTGTCGCGCTCGACCAGGCCGGGCGGCCACGGCCGGTCCCGCAACCCATTTCCGATTAAGCCGAATTCCCCTTTTCTTGGCGCCGCGACCAGGCCCAAGCTCATAGAACGAGGACTAAGCATGTTCGATACTCGACCGGGTCTTCTTGACCAAGTTCGTGACCGTTTCGCCTGTGTGGACACCTGTCCAGTTCAGGGGCGCCGGATTTTTTTTGAGAATGCTGGAGGTGCGCTAACGCTGAAGAGCGTTCTCGAAACATCTTCGGAATTCGCGGCGATCCCCGACAACCAGGGGCGGGATAATGTGATGTCCCATAGTCTTATGAAAACGATCGCGGATGCGAAGGCCGCGACAATGGCCTTCCTTAATGCCTCCGAGGGACAGATTTTCGTCGGTGAAAGCGGTACCGAGCTCTTGTTCCGCCTGATCAGCACCGCCGTGATTGAGACGGAAGAGGGCGGTCGTGTCATCGGTTCAACGCTTGAACACCCGGCGACCCGCAGCGCTGCGGCGCGCTGGTCGAAGATCGCCCGCAAGGACTATGTTCAAGTCCCGCACAACAATGAAACCGGTAGCGTCTCTGCGGAAGATTACGCCAAGGTCGTGACCGCCGATACGCGGGTCGCGACGATCGTGCACACATCGCCTGTCACGGGAATGGGCGTGGATGTGAAAGCGATCTCTGAGACCATTCGGGCGGTCTCACCGGATTGCTTCATCATCGTCGATGGTATTCAACACGCTGCTCACGGTGGCTTGGATATCGATGCCTACAAGATCGATGGATACGTCATATCGCCGTACAAGGTGTTTTCCCGTCATGGCTACGGCATTGCTTGGATTTCTGACCGGATGGGCCGCCTCCCGCACGATGCTCTGGCGGGCGGCCCTGAAAGCAACTGGGAACTGGGAACGCGCGATACGGGTGCATACGCAACGTTCCACGATGTGGTGAAATACTTTGAATGGCTTGGCAGCCAGTTCACCGATTCTGAGGACGCGCGCACAAGGTTTGAACACGCCGCTCGCGCGATCCATGCCCATGAGAAGGCGCTGACGGATACCATGCTCTTTGGCACCGGGAACCTCAAGGGCCTTGCGGAAATGGACAAGGTCACCGTCATCGGCGGGACAGATAATCCGCTCCGCGAGGGCCTTGTTTCAATGAGTGTTCAGGGACTTGAAGCTGCCGACGTTGTCGCGCGTTTGAACGAGCAGGGCATCCGCACGCATACCCGTAAAGCCGATCATTATTCGGGTAACATCCTGACCCCGCTTGGACTGGAATCATGCGTTCGAGTTTCAATATGCCACTATAATACCGAAGCGGAAGTGGCGGAATTCCTCGCTGCTGTTGCGGGCATTGTTGAGACAGCCTGAACCGAGGTAGTCTTCGTTTAGTTGAGAATTAGCTGTCGAAGCGCGCCTGATGGCGCGCTTTTTCATTTCTTAACAAAACCTGACTCACACGCTTACTCGGGGTTCAAAGCCAGATCGCTAAAAAACGACAATTAGGTTGATTTTTAACGATTTGGGCAAGCGGGATTTAGAAGGTCATCAGTAAGATCCAGAATCTGCCGAGATTTTTTGAACCGCACTGACGTGTCACGCGACCCATGGTCAAAGGTCACGATAAAATGGGGAAGCGAAAATGAGACAGGTAATCGGACACGAAGGTCATTCCCGCCGTTGGTTGCTTAAGGCAGGTGCGGCGTTTGCTGGTATGGCGATGGCCACATCGGCCTTTCCGGCACTGGCAAGCACCGGCCGGTCGAAAAACATGATCCTTGATGAATTCACGGGCGAATGGGTCGACTATAATCCTCGGGCCGCTTACCGCTATTACCGTTCAAATGGCGATGTCCCTCCGGTCTTCCGTCGTCAGCTTGTGCCGTTCAAAAGCAATGAGAAGCCCGGTACGATCATCGTCGACGGTAACCGTCATTTCCTTTACCTCATCCAGGAAGGCGGCATGGCGATGCGATATGGCATCGGTGTTGGCAAGGAAGGTTTTGGTTGGTCCGGCATTGTTCGGGTCGGCCGCAC
>JBCDCZ010000200.1:0-8439 GCA_039180865.1 Pseudomonadota bacterium
GCATCGATCGGCTTTCCAGTTAAACCCGGATCTGGTTCAAGCGCTCTGGTCAACGGAGCATAAAATGTCGGCTTACAGCGCTTCGGGAGGGAAACGGCGCTGGAGCGCCTCAACAAGACGCCCCATTCGGCTGCCTAGCGATCCTTTCACCATAACCACATCCCCTTCCGCAACCTCAGCTAACAGACTTTCTTCAAGTCCCGCTGATTGGTCAGCATATTTCACCGATATTTTTTCAGATAACCTATCCGCAAGAAACGCCATATGGGGTCCGCAAAGGTAAGCGCGTTTAACATTGGCGTTGAGGACCGCATCGGATAACTTCGCATGCAGAGTATCGCTTTCTGGTCCAAGCTCCAGCATATCACCGAGAACGGCAATCCGCCGACCATCGTCATCTGGTTCCGTACTGCCGAGAAGCGAAAGGGCCGCCCGCATGGAGGTCGGATTGGCATTGTAGCTCTCATCGAGAAGGGTAAGAGCACCCTTTCCGGCCTTGAGGCGGTGGCGCGCACCACGCCCCTTTGGCGCAGAAAGCCCGGAAAGAGCCTTCAATCCTGTGTTGACATCAGCCCCTGCCAAATGAAGAGCGGCGGCGACGCCCAGAGAATTCTGGACAATATGACGGCCCGGCGCACCCAACCTGTAGGCATAGCGGGTCCCCATAAGATCGATAGAAACGTCGCTGCTGTCCTCATTGAGGTCCACTGAAACAAGCCTGACATCCGCCCCGGATGCTTCTCCGAACGCCACAATCGATGCTCCGGACTCTCTTGCGATTTCAGAAAGGAGCGCGAAGTGGTGATTGTCGGCGTTCAGGACCGCAAATCCATCAGGGTCCAGGCCCGTGAAGATCTCTGCTTTGGCCCTTGCGATCCCCTCTTCATTCTCAAAAAACTCAAGGTGCACCGGGCCGACGGTCGTTATGATTGCGATGTTTGGTCGGACCATATCGACGAGGTGCTCGATTTCACCCGCATGATTCATGCCGATTTCGTAGACGCCAAAATCAATATCGGAAGGCGTTCTCGACAAAGTCAGAGGAACACCCCAATGATTGTTGAACGATGCCAGCGATGCATGGGTTTTGCCACAGGCGGATAGAGACAACCTGAGCGCTTCTTTCGTTCCGGTCTTGCCGACACTTCCAGTGACCCCGATAACTTTCGCTTTATGACCAAGCCGCAGTCGGTCACGGGCAGCGCAGGCGAGCGCCTCCATCGCCTGTAAAACGTCATCAACAATCAGGACGTTTTGATCGTCGAGATCAAATTCGGAACGCCTCTCCCGGGCAACCACGGCAAAGCGCGCGCCCGCACCCACTGCCATTTTAGCAAAGTCGTGCCCATCAAACCGGTCACCCTTAATGGCGAAAAAGATGTCGCCCGGCGAAACGGTCCTGCTATCGATCGATACCCCTGAGATGGGAGCGTCTCCCGACGCATGAAGCTCAGCTCCAATCGCTGAAGCCACATCGCCCGCAAGCCACAAAGTCGGCTTCAGATCCGCTGTTGTTGTGGTCAAAATGATCCCATTCCTGTTCTTCTCAAATTGGGTTGGTCAAGGCTATGCTCCTGACCCACATCACCGTCGTTGGAGCGCAGTGCGAACAACATCATGATCTGAAAACGGCAACACCTTGTCGCCGACAATCTGTCCCGTTTCATGTCCCTTCCCGGCAACAACGACAACGTCCCCACTTTCTGCTTGTTGAAGCGCATGAACGATCGCTTCTTCACGGTCGCCGATTTCAAGGGCATCAGGCACGACCGCAAGGATCGCCTGGCGAATTGCGGCTGGATCCTCTCCCCGCGGATTGTCATCGGTTACGATCACAAGATCGGCGTGCTCACGCGCGGCCTTTCCCATCAGCGGACGTTTGCCGCGATCACGGTCACCGCCTGCACCGAAGACCACGCAGAGCCTGCCACTCGCATACGGTTTGAGCGCGGTAAGAACGCTTGCCAGAGCCTCGACCTTGTGGGCGTAGTCGATGAAACACAATGCCCCATTTTGCGTCTTGCCAACAAACTCAAGTCGTCCAGGAGCGCCCTTAAGGCATTCCAATTGTTCTGCAATGACTTCGTCCGATAGCCCGCTAGCAGAGGCGAGACCAGCCGCCGTCAGGGCATTCTCAACCTGGAACGCACCGGCAAGCGGTAACAGGACGTCCCGCGTACCAGACCCGAAATCGAGTTGAAGACGCTGCGCAAAACCGTCCGGTTCCGCTGATAGGAGACGGATTGCGGATCCGCTTGGCCCGACCGTACGAAGATCAAGACCGGCCTTACGAGCACGATCCGCAGCCTCGTCGCCATAAAGCGTATCCGGATTGACAATGGCGGGTGCGCCCGTCGGCAACAGCACCTCGAAAAGTCGCATTTTGGCGTTGAAGTAGTCCTCCATTGTCGGATGATAATCGAGATGATCCCGACCGAGATTCGTAAAAGCAGCCATTGAAATCCGAGCACCGTCCAGGCGGTGTTGTTCAAGACCGTGGCTGGACGCTTCGAGCGCAACATGACTGACACCATCATCGGCAAGCTGCGCGAGGGTTTCATGAAATGATACGGGATCGGGCGTTGTTAGACTGCCATAGGTTTCGCCCGAAGGGCTTACGACGCCGACCGTTCCAATGCTCGCAGCGCTCAGACCCGCTCCAGCCCAGATCTGGCGAAGAAACGCTGCAACCGACGTTTTCCCGGATGTCCCTGTGACTGCCCCAATCATACGCGGTTGAAGTTCGAAGAAACGCGCCGCCGCTTTGGCAAGTTCCATGCGGGGATTGTCAACCGCGATGATCGGTATCGATGCCGTTCCTTCGAAAGGCTCTTGCACTATGCAGGCGACAGCTCCGTTCTCAATCGCGGATGGGATAAAGGCAGCGCCATCACTCTTTTCACCCTTGATTGCGACGAATAAGGCCCCCTGTTCTACCTTCCGGCTATCCGCGGTGAGGCCGCTGATCTCCAAATCCGCGAGCGTCTCGTTGGTAATCAGTGAAGGAGAAACAAGATCGCCGAGACTTTTTGATCGCAATCCCATCACGCGGCAATCCTAAGAAAGGACCCGGTCAAGATCAGCAATCAGATCTTCCGCATCTTCAAGTCCGATCGAGAGCCGGAAGATCCCGTCGCCTGAATAAGCACGGAAATTCTCCAGCGCATCACCTTCAAGACGGAAGGAGGTCTTCATGAGGTCTTCTGTCGGCATCCACCAGATAAGTGAACGATGATGACCGAGGGACACCGCATAATGAATGACCTGCAATTCCCGCACCATCTTTTCAGCGATCCTGGCGCCCGTTGAGACATCGCCGACCTGAAACGAAAGCATGCCGGAAAAGTTCGACATCTGACGTTGGGCAAGGTCAAATTGAGGGTGGCTCTCTAGCCCCGGATACAGCACTTTTGTTACCGCCGGATGCTCTTCCAGGAAACGCGCAACCTTCAAGGCACCTTCCTGATGAGCACGCATGCGAAGCGGCAACGTCGCAGCGCCCCGCGCAATAAGCCATGCATTGAACGGCGACAGGATCCCACCATAGTGAATGCCCGCCTCAAGGTTCAAAGCCCTCACATCGTCTGCGGAGGCACAAATCGCGCCACCAATGGCGTCTCCATGACCGCCAATGTATTTCGTGATCGAATGCATGACGAAATCAACACCAAGATCGGCTGTTTTCTGCCCGACCGGCGACGCAAAAGTTGCGTCACAGGAATGCTTAGCTCCCGCACTATGGGCAAGATCGGAAATGGCGGCAAGATCGCACAGCCGCATGATGGGATTGGCCGGGCTCTCAGAATGAACAAGCTTGGTGTTTGGGCGCATAGCGCGTTCGACCGCTTCAAGATCGCTGAAGTCAACGAGCGTCACATCTATGCCAAGACGCGGTAAGGTATCCCGCGCGAGCTCAGCGACACCGGCATAGGTGACATCGGAGATCACCGCGTGATCGCCCGCTGAAAGGACCGTCATAAAGATCGCATTGGCCGCCGCCATGCCGGATGCGAGGCACAGGCAGCCTTCCGTTCCCTCAAGCGCAGCGATCTTTTTCTCCAACTGGCGCACTGAAGGGTTGGCCCAGCGCCCATAGAGAAACGGGCTATCGTCCGTCAGATCGTGGGCGGAAAACCCCGCAATATCGTCAGCTACATAAGTTGATGACATCACAATGTTCGGGGCAGATGCGCCGGTATGGGGGTCAGGCCCCTCTCCGGCGTGAATTGCACGGGTCTGCTCGCCAATGAAAGTGTTCGATTTGGCCATACCGCGCCTTTCTCATTGCTGGAAATCTGGCGGGCATGAATAGCATTGATGAAAGCGCGGTCAACTGAAGATCGCCCGTGCACCCCACCCTCGCGCACCACGATTAATTTGCGACGTTGATCAGACGCTGGTCTTTTGGCAGGCGGGGCGGAACACCCAAAGTTATTGCAACTCTGCGGATGATCGCCGCCGTTGTCGGTGCCGTGTTCAGACCGGCGGTCGCCGATCTCTGGCCCTCCATCGGCTGCGGCTCGTCGAGCATGACAAGCATCACATAACGCGGATCATCGGCCGGAAAAGCAGACAAGAACGAGTTGAGGCGTTTATCGGAATCGTATCGTCCATTGACGACCTTTTCTGCTGTCCCTGTCTTACCGCCCACAAAGAACCCTGGCACTTCGGCGCGGCGGCCTGACCCCTTCTCGACATTCAGGCGGAAAAGATACCGCATCTCTTCACTGGTCTGTTGAGAAATCACCTGTTTCGCCAACTCATCGGCCTCAGCTTTGGTGCGGGGACGGAAAGTCGGAGGAATAAGTTTTCCGCCATTCACCATGGCTGCAGCGGCAGCAATGGTCTGAAGCGGTGTCACCGAAACACCGTGACCGAACGCAATCGTCATCGACGCAAGTTCGCTCCATTTGCGCGGCGATAACGGTTTGCCACTCTCCGGCAATTCGTGGTCGGCCTTTGTCAGCAAGCCAAGATTTTCCAAAAACGCGCGATGGCCTTGCACACCGACACTGTCGGCAAGTTTCACCGTTCCGATGTTGGAAGAGTAGATAAAGACTTCCGGAAGGCTCAATATGCGCGCTTTGGCATGGAAATCATTGATCGTATGACCGCCCTTGCGGATCGGTCTGCGGGCATCAATCATAGACGACATGGACATACCGCCATGATCAAGCGCCATGGCAGTCGTGAGCGTCTTGAACGTTGACCCCATTTCGAAAACACCCGCTGTTGCCCGGTTGAGCGTGTCATCATTGAGCGTTTTCTTCGGATTGTTCGGGTCGTAATCGGGCAAAGAAGACATCGCGACGACTTCCCCGGTTTGCGCGTCAAGGACGATACCGACAGCAGCAATCGCCTGATAGCGGTCCATTGCCTTTATCAGTTCATCGCGCACAACATGCTGTACGCGCATATCGATCGAAAGCGGAACCGATTTCATGCGCTGATTAAGCGACAATCCCACATCTCGAAGGTCCTGAAGCCAGGTATCATCGACAAACTTCTCGAACCCGGCGATCCCCGTGTTATCGATATTGACGTGGCCCACCACATGGGACGCCACGCGTCCACCCGGATAAAACCGTCGCGTTTCCGTATGAAATCCGAGTCCTGGAAGACCGAGATCGAGGATACGCTGATGCTGAAGCGGCGTTAGCTCCCGGTCGATCCAGACAAATCTGGACTGACTGTTCAGGCGTTTAACGATGCGATCTTCTTCAAGCTCCGGAAGAACGGTTCTCAGCCGGGAGACGACCTTCTGCGGAAACTTCACCCGTGTCGGGTCCGCATAAAGCGAGAAAGTTGTGAGGTCTTTAGCCATAACCTCGCCATTGCGGTCGACGAGATCAGGCCGTGCAATCATGAGGGCATTGTCGTTCGGAACGCTTGCAACGACGAGGCCGTCAACATTGGTCGCAAGGTCTGTCAGGCGATAAAAGATCGCGCAGTAAACACCAAGAAAGACAAAGGCAATCAGGAAGATACGGTTCTTGATAAGATCGTTTCGCTGCTTACGCGCGCCCTGAATAACAATGCTCTGCGGCTGATTGAAGAACGAGCGGCCTCGCTTCTTGCCGTTTGACTGGTCAGCATCCGGCAAATGCACGTGTGACGGTGCAAATGATCCACTTTTTGATCCGCCGGTTTCAGACCCGTCATTGCCACGTATGCTCATTGCATTCTTGCCTCATACTCAAGAGCGCCATTCTGGCGCTGACATACTGCCGCCCATAAAGCACGGCCTATTGGATGTTTGTGTCATCGCCGCCTGCATAGCCGCCGAGAGCTCTGCCATCGCGATAAGGAGAAAGATCAATCGGCTTTGCCGGTAATTCCTGCACCGATACGATCTGTTCGACCGCGATCGGTTGCAATTTGAGGATATCCTGATAGCGCTCGGTCAGCGTCTGCAGCCGCGCGGGTTGCGTGAGAAGGCTCCAGTCGGCTTTCAAAAGCTCAATGGTCTCACGCTCGAACTTGATCTCGTTCTCGATCCGCGTCAGTTCCGCGCGCGCTTCCACAGCCTGGTTCTTGAGATTGAACGTGTAAGCGGCACCGGCAATCATGACCGCGATCAAAGCAAGGTTGAAAAATCTGCGCATCATGTAACGGGGCGAAAGCGCCCCCCTCCTGCATTAAGTTCGGGCAGTCGCGGTAGACGAAGCTCATCATAGTTCGCCTCGCGCGCCGGACCGGCGAGGCGTTCAGCCGCTCTCAGTTTTGCCGAGCGCGCTCTGGGATTGGACACTGTTTCGGGTTCGTCCGGCAGAAGGGCGCGCTTTGTCAGTTCGCGAAATGTCGGCTGCGCAACTTCGGCAGCTGGCAGATGACGTGAACCGCCCGCATGGATTTTCGCACGGTCTTTCAGGAAGGTTTTAACGATCCGATCTTCCAAAGAATGGAAGGCGACGACGACGAGACGGCCACCCACTTTCAGAAGCTTTTCGGCAGCAAAAAGCGCCCGAGCCAGCTCTTCAAGTTCCTGATTGACGAAGATTCTCAACGCCTGAAACGTACGCGTTGCCGGGTGAAGGCGCTCGCCCGGTTTGCGCCCAATCGCGTGTTCTGCGATGGCTGCGAGTTCATCGGTTGTTGCAATCGGCGATTTGGCGCGTGCTTCCACGATAGCGTGCGCGACATAGCCCGCTTTCTTCTCTTCGCCGAGCGTAGCAATGATGCGTTTCAGATCCGATTTCGAATATGTATTGACGATGTCGGCGGCTGACGGTCCGTCCTGTTCCATCCGCATATCGAGTGGACCGGACAGGCGAAACGAAAAACCCCGCTCGCCTTGATCGAGCTGCATCGATGAAACGCCAACATCGAGAACGACACCATCCGCCTGTTTGTGTCCAAGCGTTTGGCAAATTGTGTCGAGATCACCGAAACGACCCTCTGCAAGAGTCAACGCACCTGCAGAGTCACGCTCAAGTATGCGCCCGGCGGATATGGCGGATGGATCACGGTCGATCGCGACCACATGACCACCGTTTTTGAGGATAGCCCGCGTGTAACCGCCATTTCCGAATGTGCCGTCAACATAAAGGCCGCCTTCAGCGCCTTGCGGGCCGATCAGGTGAGCCATCACTTCCTTCAGCATTACGGGGATATGCGGTTCACTCGTCATGCACGCTCTGTCCGTTTGGAGCGTTGTTCGCGAACCCGGTCTCGAACACCTTGCATATAGGTTTCGAAGTTCTCCGGTTTCCAAAGCTGAAAAGACGTCCCGCGCCCCGCAAATGTCACTTCGTCGCCGATTTCCGCGTAGTCTCGGATTTGGTCGGTGAGAACGATGCGCCCTTCGCCGTCAAGCTTCAGAAAATCGCTGCCCGCATAAAGATGCGCTGTCCAGTCATCATATTCAGGCGAGAGAGGATCAAAGTCCGCAATGCGCGCTTCCAATTGCGCAAGCAGCGACGAACCGCCAGCAATCACGGACGGAGTCTCAAGGGATAACTGGGTGTAGATCTGGTCTTCGCCGTTCTTTTGAAAAATCGCGCGAAAGGTCGGAGGCACTGAGACACGCCCCTTAGCATCAACCTTCTTCGTGAAGTTGGAAACAAACCGTTCCATACCCTACTGAACCGCACCCCTGCGAAGGAGGACGCCGCGACGGGAAACATCACCCCACCAACCCTTCCCGCGCGGCTTTCCCCAAGCAATCCCGATTTGGGAAATTATGGGATAACATGGATTTTTTTGGGAGTCAATGGAATCGACGGACTGGAAGGCAGCTCGTGGACATAACTTGCGCATTCCTCCATGACAGATGACGCTCACCGATGCGCACCAGTTGGATCGTTAATCGATTGTAAAAAGAAAAGGTTAAGGGTCAGTTGGCCTGTAAGCCGGGTTCTGTATGGCGCCGTGTATCAAGCACGGCACGTGGTAACCATTCATCTTGGCCGGCTGTTGCCAGACGGCTCACGCAACCCA
>JBCDCZ010000201.1:0-8408 GCA_039180865.1 Pseudomonadota bacterium
AACGCCAACCATCTGCGGTCGAAGGATGACGGGCTCAAGGTCGGTGGCCATCAGGCCTCCTCCGCGTCTTTGGTGTCGATCATGACGACGCTTTATTTTTCGGTGTTGCGGCCGGAAGACCGGGTTGCGGTCAAGCCGCATGCGTCTCCCGTCTTTCATGCCCTCCAGTACCTTATGGGCAATCTGGATCTTGACCGTATGAAGGCGTTTCGCGGATTACAAGGCGTCCAATCCTATCCGTCGCGCACGAAGGATGTCGATGACGTCGACTTTTCGACGGGTTCGGTCGGTCTTGGCGTTGCGATCACGGCATTTGCATCGCTCGTACAAGACTATATCAGCGCCAAGGAATGGGGACGGGATGTCACCGAAGGTCGGATGATCGCGCTTGTCGGCGATGCCGAGCTTGATGAGGGCAATGTTTACGAATGCCTGCAGGAGGGGTGGAAGCACGATATCCGCAATTGCTGGTGGATCATCGATTATAACCGCCAATCGCTCGACGGCGTGGTCCATGAGGGACTCTGGGCCCGGATTAATGCCATATTCGAAGCATTCGGTTGGGCGGTTGTGACACTCAAATACGGCGCGCTCCAAAAGGCTGCTTTCGCCGAGCCCGGTGGTGAGAGGCTAAAGCAATGGATTGATGAATGTTCGAACCAGCTCTACTCCGCCCTGACATTCCAGGGCGGGGCGGTCTGGCGGAAACGGCTTATGGACGATCTTGGCGATCAGGGCGACGTAACCCGATTGATCGACAGCCGTTCCGATGAGGCGCTTGCCGAACTCATGGAAAATCTGGGCGGCCATTGTCTTGAGACCCTCAGGCAAGCGTTTGAGGCCGTCGATCATGACCGACCGATCTGTTTCCTCGCCTACACGATAAAAGGATGGGGAACGCCGCTTGCGGGTCACAAGGACAATCATGCCGGCCTAATGACGAAGGCCCAGATGGCAGCATGGCAGCACGAAATGGGCGTCGCTGAGGGTGATGAGTGGGAGCCTTTAGCAACCGTCAGTGAGCCGGATCATTTCAAAGCGTTTCTGGAAAAGGTCGCTTTTTTCGAGAAGGGAACACGCCGCTTCGATGACGGCAAACTCGCGGCCCCTGCAATTAACGTTGCGACCGACAGAGAAATCTCCACACAAATGGGGTTCGGGAAGATCCTCGACGAGATTGCGCGTGGTTCGACTCCCCTCAGCGAACGGATTGTCACGACGTCACCCGATGTGACGGTATCGACCAATCTTGGTCCATGGGTCAATCGGCGTGGTTTGTTTGCCCGCGAGAAAAAGGAAGACACCTTCCAGCTTGAGCGGATCCCGTCGACCCAGAAATGGACTTTCAGCCCCGGTGGGCAGCACATCGAACTTGGTATCGCGGAAATGAACCTCTTTCTGCTCCTTGGTGCCGCCGGGCTTTCCCATTCGCTCTTCGGCAAACGTCTGATCCCGGTCGGGACGGTCTATGATCCATTCGTATCCCGGGGTCTGGATGCCCTGAATTACGCTTGTTACCAGGATGCGCGCTTCCTGATAGCCGGTACCCCGTCCGGCGTAACGCTTGCCCCGGAAGGGGGCGCGCACCAATCAATCGGCACACCGCTGATCGGTATGAGCCAGGACGGTCTCGCAGCGTTTGAACCCGCCTATGTCGATGAACTGGCCGTTATCATGGAATGGGCGTTTGACTATTTGCAACGCGATGGCGAGGGCGACCCCGATGAACGGACATGGCTGCGCGATGAAACCGGCGGTTCTGTCTATCTGAGACTATCAACCCGTCCTCTTGAGCAGCCGCCGAAGCGTCGAGACGATGCTTTCCGCAATGGATCAGTCGATGGTGCTTATTGGTGGCGTCCGCCGGGTCCGAACACGGAACTTGTTATCGCTTATCAGGGCGCTGTTGCGAGCGAAGCCATCGCGGCTGCAGGCGATCTTGGTGGCCGTTATCGTGATATCGCTGTTCTCGCGGTTACATCAGCGGACCGCCTCAATGCGGGCTGGACTGCTGCCCAGCGCGACCGCGGGCGCGGGAACCGAGAGGCGACGAGCCATGTCGAACGCTTACTGGCACCGCTTCCCGGCCACTGCGCCATAGTGACCGTGATTGATGGCCATCCGGCGACTCTCGGATGGCTTGGCGCTGTCGCAGGTCACCGGACAATCCCGCTTGGTGTTGAGCACTTCGGTCAAACCGGCACAGTTCAGGATCTCTATCGGCATTTTGGAATTGACCGTCATTCGATCACGCAATTGGCCGAGGGCGCACTCCTGACAGGAAAGGAAATCAGGGATCGCGCAGCGGTTTGATTGTCGCAAATACTACGCTGCTTTGAGATCCGGAAAGAGCTCTCCAAGGCCAGCCGCAGAAGCATCGCAAATGCCACGCTCGGTAATAAGGCCGGTTACATATTTTGCAGGCGTCACGTCGAAGGCATAGTTTCCGGCAGGGGTTTCCTGCGGTGAAATGCGAACCGATTTGATGGTGCCGTCATGCAGGCCCTGCACGTAACTCACCTCATCGGGGGAGCGCTCCTCGATTGGAATTTCTTTCAATCCGTCAGAAACTGTCCAATCGATGGTTGGCGATGGCAGCGCCACGTAAAACGGGACATTGTTGTCGCGCGCCGCAAGTGCTTTCAGATATGTGCCGATCTTGTTGCAGACGTCGCCGGATGCCGTAACCCGATCCGTCCCGGTTATCACGATGTCGACCATGCCGTGCTGCATCAGATGGCCACCCGCATTGTCGACAATCAGCGTGTGGGGGACGCCGTGGCTTGCGAGCTCCCACGACGTTAAATGCGCTCCCTGGTTGCGCGGACGCGTTTCGTCGACCCACACATGGACATCAATGCCAAGATCGTGCGCCTGATAAATCGGGGATGTCGCCGTTCCCCAGTCCACCGTCGCGATCCAGCCTGCATTGCAATGGGTCAAGATGTTGACGGGTCCATCTTTGCGCCCGGCGATATCCTTCAGAAGGTCTAGACCATTCGCACCGATCCGCCGGTTGATTTCAACGTCTTCGTCGCAGATTGCAGCAGCGAGTTGAAAGGCCGCGTCGCGTCTGTTGCCAAGCGGCAGCGGCGTCAAATGCGCCATCACGCGATCAAGCGCCCATCTCAGGTTGATCGCAGTCGGCCGTGTCGCGGCGAGACGATCATAGGCTGCGAGCAAATGCGCATTGCCCGGATTATCCGCAGTAGCGATCGCCATACCGTAAGCAGCCGTCGCACCGATCAGGGGTGCGCCGCGCACGAGCATATCGGTAATGGCCCTGGCAGCGTCTTCAAGTGTCTGCAATTCGACGATTGGCATTTCGTGGGGAAGCCGCGTCTGGTCAATAATCATGACCCGGCCATCTTCAACCCAGATCGAACGATAGGCCTTGCCGTTGATTTTCATCGTGAGCCCTCCTCAATGGCGCGTGCCATGCGGGCGATATCACCGAAGCCAGCGATCTGTGCGCGGTCGGTAATCAGCATCCGGGCAAGTGCGAGCGCCTTTTTCTCACATTTTGCCCGAAGATCGACATCCTCGATAGCCTCCATATCCTCAACATGGGCAATGCCGAGGATACGTCGGAGCATTTTCGCGCCGGAAAACCCTATGGAGTCACAGAGGACACCATCGAGATAGCGGGTCAGGGCTCGTTCGGATGAAGCGGTGTCATCTTCTGCAAACAGGGTTGTGGGATAAAGCGATCCTGCCCTCTGGGTGCGCCAAAGCTTGGTGAATTCACGCTCGAAGACGGACCAGACATCAAGCATGACGGAGAGGATCCATTCCCGGTAAGCATCTCTCTCTCCGGATATCGTTTCGTGTCCTTCTTGCGAGAAATAGGCGAGAAGCAGGTTCGCCTGCAGCGCTCCGATGTCAAAGCCCATCGGTCCGTAAAAGGCGAATTCGGGATCGATGACGCGGGTATCATCCTCGGTCACCATAATTGATCCAGAATGAAGGTCACCATGGATCAGGGTTTCCGTCTTCGCCATGAACAGCGTCTTCAACTCTTGAATGCTGATCTTCAACGCGCCGTCTGCGCGAATATCAGCGGCGACAGCGTCAAGCTGCGGACTGGTGTGACGGTTGAGTTCGGCCTCGAAATAGGGATCATCGAAGATGACCTGCTCGGTCAGAGCACACATCACGTGATTTTCTGAAAAGAGCGCGACATTGAGTTTCTTCGTCTCACCATCAAGCGCGAGATCGGAGTAAGAAAAGAGCGTGTGCGCCATGAAACGCCCGGCATGCTCGGCAAGCTTCGGATAGATCTGACCCGCAATCAGCCCTTTGCGCAGGATGATGTGCGGTGTGAGGTGCTCCATGACGATGAGCGCCATTTCATGATCGTAATGAATGACAGAAGGCGTGAGACCCGGTGCAGCACTTTCCTCCCGCACCAGCGCTTCATGTTCGAAATAGGCGCGTGAAAGCGGCAATGGCCAACTTTCACCGACAAGCCGAACATAAGGAAGCGCCTGCTTTGCAACCACGGACTGCGCGCCAGAGCGCACGATGAAGACGAGATTGAGATTGCCGTCGCCAACTTCTTCCGCTGTCCATTGCGCTGGATCGCCGCCGAGCAGATCCGCCACAGCGGAAAGGGTCGCAAGATGTCCTGTCACGGTTTCCGGTGTCAGGGCTGAATAAGTGGTCGGAGCGCTATATGCCATGGAGTGTCTCTCGCTAGGGTCTGGTCTTATCTCAGTTCAGCTTGCACGGATCGCAGCCAGCCAAGCGCATGTAAGGACTTTGTGGCCCGGCTGACAATCGGAAAAGACCTTCAGGTTACGTTCAGTCGGAGCGCCATATCACAATCAAGCTATGCGGCATTATTCAGATGGAAATTCCGATTC
Source organism: Pseudomonadota bacterium (assembly GCA_039180865.1). Classification (GTDB taxonomy): domain Bacteria; phylum Pseudomonadota; class Alphaproteobacteria; order Rhizobiales; family JACESI01; genus JBCDCU01. Next base: position 4,866 of record JBCDCZ010000201.1, read on the forward strand.
AATGCGTTAAGTAAGGATCGAGTTGCTTATGTTAGAGGAGACGAGACGTATCATGAGCCTAAAGCTTAAGAGCCTCACCGCCGGCCTTTTTATTGCATCAGTCATGAGCTTTCCGGTCGCAACGCCTGCGTTTGCCGAGGGAGATGTGGCCGCCGGTGAAAAGGTTTTCCGCAAATGTAAAGCCTGCCACCGCATTGGCGACAATGCGAGGAACGGCGTTGGACCTGCATTGAATAACGTTGTTGGTCAACCCGTGGCGTCGGTAGAAGGCTACAAGTACGGCAAGGGTATTCTCGCTGCGAAGGAAGGCGGACTCGTCTGGAACGCAGAGACTTTGGATGGATATCTGACAGATCCCAAAGCCTATCTCGCTGAAGTGACGGGCGATCCAAAAGCACAAGCAAAAATGGTTTTTAAACTGCGCAAGGAAGAAGAGCGCGTGAACGTTATCGCGTATCTTAAGTCATTCAGCACAGCGGAAGCCGCACCGGAAACCAACTAGTTTTGTTCGGAGCTGATCCGAGAAACGAGGATTTGAGGGTCGCTCTTGGAGCGACCCTTTTTCTTTCAGATCTTAACTGAACCCCTAGATGCTGCTGCGCTGTGCGAGCCCCGGCTTTTGTGACCCGGATAGCATTTTGTAAACATGCACCATGAAGGCGGTTGCGAAAAGCGGTGTCAGAAGGTTCAAAATCGGGACCGCAAGGAAGGCTGCGATCACAAGTCCCGAAAGGAAAACCATAAAGGCGTGCTCTTCCCGGAAGGCCTTTGCCTCTTCCGGCGCGCGGAAGCGAAATGCAGCCATCTCGAAGTATTCCCGGCCGAGCAAATAGCCATTCGCGATAAAGAAGATTGGAACGCCCAGGCCAAAAAAGAGAACAAGGATCAGGGCAAAGAGGTTAACCCCGAGGACCACCAGAAAGAACCGGATCGATTGACCGATCGATTTCACGAAGGACATGTCCCGTCCCGGAGGATCCTGCGGATATTGTCCCCGTTCTACCAGACCGGCGATCTCATCGAGAAAAATTCCTGCAAAGGCCGAAGTGATCGGCGCAATCAGGAAAGCCATACCGAATAGAAGACCGGCGCCCGTTGCAAACGCAATTAGCGTTTCGAGCCACGGATAGGGTACGACCAGAAACATCGCAAGAAGCGCCTGAACCCCGATCCAAAGGAGCACCAGAACAAGCAGCGTCAGCCCGAGCGATTTCCAAAAAACGCTTCGAAACGGTTTGGAGAAGATCTGGCGAAGGGCAAGGTTTGCAGCGTGGAACATCAGTGTATCCGGTTTTACGTCTGTATTGAGCAGATAGGTTTTCCACTTGGATTGCGCAACGGCGAGCCATTGTGTAAGCGAGCGGTCGACTGAATCGGGGCAAGACCGCCTCGGATGAAAAAGGAGCGTGCGCATTGGCCGACGAAAATAACAAGGATCCCTTCGATGTGCTGGGAATCGGAAACGCGGTCGTGGACGTGCTCGGCCGGATTGACGAAGCCTTTATCTCCGAACACGGTCTGACGAAAGGGGCAATGGCGCTCATTGATGCGGACCGTGCGCTTTATCTGAGTGGCAAACTCGACCATGCACAGATTCGCTCTGGTGGTTCGGCAGGTAACACGATCGCCGGTCTTGCGGCACTCGGCGCCAGCACGGCATTCTTCGGCAAAGTCGCTGATGATGAGCTTGGCGACCGCTACCGTGAAGATATGACTGGTCTTGGGGTCCATTTCCCAACAGCGCCGCTCATTGATGAGGAACCGACTGCGCGCTCGATCATTGTCGTGACCCCCGATGGGGAGCGGACGATGAACACCTATCTCGGTGCCTGCACACGGATCGGGCCGGTGGATATCGAAGACGACACGGTGAAAGCCGCCAAGATCGTTTACTTCGAAGGGTATTTGTGGGACCCGCCAGGTGCGAAAGAGGTTCTACGCCGTGCCGCAAAACTTGCGCATGCCGAGGGGAACCGCGTCTCGATCACCCTCTCTGATGCGTTTTGCGTCGAGCGCTACCGCGATGAGTTCCGTGATCTGATCGTCTCAGGGACCGTTGACATTGTTTTCGCGAACGAGGCGGAACTTCTCTCGCTTTATGAGACCACAGATTTTGAAAACGCTCTCGCCAAACTCGGTGCGGAATGTCCGTTGGCTGCGGTAACACGCAGTGAAAAGGGTGCTGTGATCCTCAAAGGCGATACGCGCGTTGATGTTCCGGCTTTAGCGGTTTCTGAAGTTGTCGATGCAACCGGGGCGGGCGATATGTTTGCCGCAGGGTTCTTGTTCGGTGAAAGCCGCGGACTTGATCCTGCCCAGTCTGCACAACTTGGCTGTCTCCTGGCATCCCGCGTAATTTCCGCAATCGGTCCAAGGATCGACGGGGATCTCATCGAAATCGCCCGTGAAGGCGGTCTTCCGGTCTGATGCGATAGTCGGCCGGCCAGACTAACGGATCATGCGGCTCACAAGCTGGGCCGTATAGTCCACCATTGGAATGATGCGTGCATAGTTAAGCCGTGTCGGTCCGATAATGCCGAGAACCCCGACAATGCGCTCGTCCTGATCACGGTAAGGCGATACGACGAGCGAGGAACCGGAAAGCGAAAAGAGCGAATTCTCAGATCCAATAAAAATCCTGACGCCGTCGCCGCCTTCGGTAAGCGATAGCAATTGCATGAGATCCTTTTTGGTCTCTAGATCATCGAAAAGCTGGCGCATACGGTCGAGATCATCGCTGGCCGACACATCCTCAAGAAGGTTGGCGCGCCCCCGGACGATCATGATCGGCGGCTGGCCCTCTTCGGTCTCGGCCCATTTCGCGACACCGGCCGCCACCAGTTTCTGGCTAAGCGCATCGAGTTCCTGTTGCGCCTGACCATAGAGTTTTTCAATCTGCTGGCGCGCTTCAGCGAGCGTTGTCCCGCGGATATGGGCGTTGAGGTAGTTTGCAGCTTCGGTCAGTGCGGATTGCGTAACGCCTTCAGGAAGCTCCACAACGCGATTTTCCACGTGACCGTCTTCCGAGACCAGAACGACGAGCGCGCGGCGTTCGTCAAGCCGTACGAATTCCATATGTTTCAGCGCACTGTTCTGTTTGCGGGCCAACACGAGACCCGCGCTTCCGGTTAATCCCGAGAGGAGAGAACCTGCTTCGGCGAGCACCTCGTCGAGGTTCTCACCCTCGGCACTCGATGTCATCTGGCGTTCGATGTTGGACCGTTCCTCCCGGTCTAGGTCACGGATCTGCATCACCGAGTCAATGAAGAAACGCAGACCTGTCTGGGTTGGCATGCGACCGGCACTCGTATGCGGGGAATAAATTAAGCCGAGATGCTCAAGATCGGACATAACATTGCGCACGGTCGCAGCTGAGAGGCCGGAAGGAAGCAGCCGCGATATGTTACGCGACCCGACCGGCTCACCGGATGCCAGATAGCTGTCGACGATATGGCGAAAGATTTCGCGCGAGCGCTCGTCGACATCTTGCAGAGTGGGTTTCGTCATGATCTTTCATGCACCTGTACGGCGTTCCTGGCCGTC
>JBCDCZ010000202.1:0-8402 GCA_039180865.1 Pseudomonadota bacterium
AACAGCATCGCCGTATTTGGCCATCCGCCGGAAAACATCAGCAAGGTTTTCGAGGCTTGTCGTAATCAGCGGATCGTCCGCAGACAGGATCTGCCGTCTTAAAGCGAGTGCAGCACGATGGTGTTTTTCGCTTTCCGCGTATTTCTCCTGAAAGGACAGGATCGAGCCGAGATTGTTATGGGCCGTTGCCAGTTCAAGCGATGGATCGGGGAGTGCCCGTTCGGAAAAGGACAGTGTTTCTCGCGCCTTTTCCTCGGCTAAGGGAAGGTTCCCCTGATTAACGAGCGTGACTGTTTCCTTGGTTAAACGGTCCCATTCGGAAAGTGCGTCCTGCGCTATTGCTGTTCCATGCGGCAGGCAATTTATAAGAACGAAAAAAGACAGCAAGATAGCAGAGAGCCATGACTCTCTAACGCGACGGCTTTGTGAACGATTTTTTGAGCGCACGTCCACCATAAGAAACTTCATCCGTTTGTTTTGATCAAACCTGACATCAAAAAAGTGCTCTGGAATGTTGAGCTTATCCGCCCAACGCTAATCCGCACAGCCCAATTTTGGCAAGGCGATTTACCCAAATGGGGGTTGACACTCATTTTTTAGGTAAGCGGTACCCCTGAACCGGGCCACATACATTAATATACGTATTGGCTATGTTACGCACACGGGCGTACGGTCGTAAGACGATCTCGCTTTTGTGTGTAAGTTAAACCTACAAAGCTGTGCCGTGAGCCATTGTAGTCGTCTTGTTTGGCTGATTTTCGATGTAAGGGGGACGCTTGTTCCGGGCCTGAAACCCGTGAATTGGCTGACCTGTTCGGCGGCATTTCTGATTTTTTCAAGTTTCGTGATTGGTGCCGCCCAGGCCAAGACCGTGGCGCTCCTTATTGGCGTGTCCGACTATGACGAAACGATTGGACTTGCGGATTTGCGCGGACCGGCAAACGATGTCGTTCTTATGCGCGATGTCCTCACTCAGCGTGGTGTTTCGGATATCAGGTTGCTCGCGGACGGTGTTGAGGGAGCCGAAAGACCAACACGCAATGCCATTATGAGCGGGCTTGCCGCACTTGCAGCCGAGGCGGAGGACGGTGATTTTTTCATCGTTCACATGAGCGGCCACGGTACCCGCCAGCCTGATGCAAATGGCGATGAAGCCGATGGATATGACGAGGTCTTTCTTCCCGCCGACGTCACCCGGGCCGAGCCGGGCAGTCAGCAAATTCCAAATGGTATTGTCGACGAAGAGATCGGTGCGGCCCTTGCTGCGATCCGAAAAACCGGAGCCGATGTCTGGTTCATCATGGATTCCTGCCACTCCGGCACAGGCTTACGTGCGGGCGGCCTGAAAACAGCGGATCGCTACATCGATCCGACCGCCCTTGGATTGCCGTCACCTGACGTTAACGCCGCGATTCAAGCGAACGATACGATCGTTGCGGACGAGGCGGCGACGGCGGAACTGCCGGGTCAATTGATTGCGTTTTATTCTGCTCAAGCTGACGAGCTTGCGAGGGAAGTGGATTTCGGAGCCGATAGCGCGGAGGATGCTGCGACGAATAATTGGTTCGGCTTTTTTACCGCGAAACTCGCAAACAGAATCCTTTCCGCCGGGCCGATTTCCTACCGTCAGCTCTTCCAGGGCGTTCTTTCCGATATGAATGCCAGCAAACTTGCCGGGGCGGCGCGGCTTCAGACGCCGCACTGGGAAGGTGGCTTGATCGACGCCGTGGCCCTCGGCGGTGGAGACACTGTCGGGATCAGGCAATATCCGATTGACGATGATTTCCTGTCAGCCGGGTCCGTTCACGGGATTGTCGAAGGCACTATCGTTGAATTGGTTAGCGATGCGGCAGCCGGAGAAGACGAAAGCGTCGGGTTTGCACAGGTTGAGGACGTAACACCGCTCACCGCATTTGTGCGCCCCGTCTCCGACGACTGCGCGCCGAGCGCGGAAACGCTCTGCCCGGTTTTCGGCGATCTTCCGGCTGAGGCCAAATTCGCACGCATCACATTCGTGCCCGCAAATAGCACGGTCACGCTTTCAGCGATTTTGAATGGAGCGGGTGATAGTCAGGATGGGCAAACCGATTTTCTTGATGCTGCCCATCCGCTCTCCGAAGCACTGAAGGAGGCTGTTAACACCCTCAACGAAAGCGGTCAGGGTGAGTTTACGATCAAGCCGGACACTTACGACATTGAGGTCCGCTTAATCGGCGATCTATTGTGGTTCGGTGCCGTGACCCTGGTCGATGGCGAGTCGGTCGGCCTGTCGCTCCCGGTCAAGGACAATTCCCCGTCGGGTCTAAGCGAAGCGCTTTCGAGGATCGCTTATGCAGAACGTTTTTCTGCAACCTTCACTTCGATTGCAAAGAGCGGATCCCTTCTCAATATCAATCCTGTCGAGGTGTCGGCCCATTGGCAGCGATCGGACGCCGCCAAGCTCGAAGAGCCCGGAAAAGCGGTCGATCCGGTCCGGGAGTGCCGACGGATCTTCCGCCGTCAGGCCTTCTCACCCGAGGCGGAATTGCAGGCGGGGGCTGATATCAAGCAATGCGATCGACTGCGTTTTGCAGCACGCGGTGCTGTTTCCGGATCGCGGGATATTAACCGTGTGCACATCGATTCAAAGTTTTGCGTGCGGGCAGAATACACCCGTATTGAAGACAACCGCACAACCGTGCCGGTTGGACGTGACATGATCATGTGTTCCGATTGCCCTGACGGTTATTCAGCGGGCAACGAACGGCTTTTTGTTATCGTGTCGGAGGCAAGGCCGAACACGCAACCGATCAATCTGGAGGGGACGGTGGACAATTGCGATGCCCAGCGCGCAACAAGAAGCGCCCGTGTCCAGTCGTTCTCCGATTTCATCAAATCGCTCGGTAAAGCGCCTGGTACGAGAGGAGCAATGGGGGGCTTTGCGACGGAAAAAGTCTGGGTTGAACATCTCCACTGGAATGTCATTCCCCGCGCAGCGGTGCTGCGCGACAGACCGGTGGTGCAACAATAAAAAGAACCTTCACAGGATGAGGTGAGAGGAGATTAACATGAAGAAATCGGTCAAATGGTCAGCGCTTGCCGTGCTGTTCTTTTCATCGACGGCATTTTCACAATCCGTCAGCGTCAACACCGTGCCTGTTCCAGGCGCCAATCAAACGAACGCCGGTAGCGTTATGGAGTTCGTTCTGAATGAAATGCAGGAAGGAACACTCGTTGAGGCGGATGCGGAATCGGCAACGCGGATATATGGCGGGCGTCCGGCAGAGCCCGGCGCATGGCCCGCACAAGTCGGCCTTCATGCCGCCCGTCATGTGAATGAGAAACCGGAAAGCCTTTATCAGTCCCATTTTTGTGGTGGATCGATTATCGCGCGCCAATGGATCCTGACCGCGGCCCATTGTGTGGTTGATGGACAGGGCAAAGCGATCTCGCCAGATGACGTGCTTATCAGGAGTGGTGCGACACGCATCGTTGAGGGCGATCTTAGAAAAGTCGTGCGCGTGATCCCCCATGAGGAATACGATCCATTGCTCACCAATCACGATATCGCGCTCTTGCAGCTTGCTGAACCGATCCGGAACTCATCAGGTCCGGTCGGTGCGATTGCGGTAGCGCCGCAAGGCCAGGAACCACCGCAAGGTCCTTCCGTCGTAATCGGTTGGGGCAAGGACGACAACAATCGTATTGCGGTCGATCTTCTTGAGACCGACATCGATATCGTCTCCAATGCAACCTGCAATGAGGGTATGAAAAACCACATGATGCGGGGTCTTGCCGGTGACCTGATTTCTTTCGGTCGCAGAACCCTTGTCCCGGAACCGAAGCTCGATGAAGCTTTCACAATCATCGTCAATTCAATGGGCGATATGATCACCACCAACATGATGTGTGCGGGCGTTCCTTCGGGCAAGAAAACGTCCTGCCAGGGCGATAGCGGCGGGCCTCTCATGGTGCGCCAGGAGAACGGCAAATGGTTGCAGGTCGGTATTGTGAGCTGGGGTGCAACGTCGGTTAATAATGCAGGCGAAGTGGTCTGCGGTATCGAACAGACCTATGCGATTTACACGCGCCTTTCCAACTACTTTAACTGGATTTCCAGCCACGTGCGCGGCGGCTGATCGGGAGGCTTGCCATGGTTCATACGCATATTTGGAACAAGTCTCCGGCACCGTCGCGGGGGCTGCGATCCGGGCTTTCCCGGGGAATGCAAACAGCATTGGCTTTGGTGTTCTGTGCTGGGTTTTGTGCCGCAGCATCGCTTGCTCAGGCCAATGACGGCTTCGAAGACGGCTCTTTCGGCGAGACCGCGCCAGAACCGCCAGCCAATGAAGTGCAAGTCGACAATGGCGATGATTTCGGTGGTTCGTTCGGTGAGGGAGAAACCAATCCGCCGGAAAACGGGCAGGAAACCGTTGTTGTAACGCCGCCTGATCCCGATGATGGCTTCGTCGATGACGGCAACATTGGCGAACAAGGGGAGGAGGAACCGCGCCGGGAACCGGAGCAGGTGACGCCGCCGGAACGGGAAATTGTCGTTCAGCCGCCTGAGATAACGCCGCCACGCCAGAAACCGGAAAAGCCAAAACAGCCGGAAACGGCGAAAATCGATCCCGGCATCCTTGCGTTTGAAACGCGTGACTTCGGGGTGCCGCCGACCAACCGGCTCAGAGCATCGGGTTTCCATGCGCCGACGCCAACCAGCATTCCGGGCGGAAACCTTGTCACGACGGCGCAGCTTGCCGGCGCGATTCAGGGCGGTCAGCAGCTTGTGATCATCGACGTTCTTGGTTCGGACTACACGCTACCGAATGCGCTGAGCGCGCCCGCCATGGCACAACCCGGTCATTACCGGGATCGGGTGCAGCAACAAACCAACCACTGGCTCGGACAGATTACAGGCAATAATCGGCAAGTGGCGATTGTGATCGCGTGCTCCGATCCGTTCTGCTGGCTCAGCTATAATGCGAGTCTGAGGGCGATCGCTGCCGGTTACACCAATGTCTATTGGTACCGCGGTGGACACCAGGCGTGGAATATGGCGGGCCTGCCATTCGCGTCTTCGGGATTCTAGAAAAGGTGCGGAAGCTTGCCCTCGGCACAATAGCTCGGAGGGCAAGCTGTTGATCTGTAGTTTTTTACTGCAACAAGGGTAACATGACTTGCTTCGTTAGAGCGTTAGGGGCGGTGCATTGGGTCAAGTTTTCAAACTGCGCCAAATTACTTAGCGAAAGTGGGATTTAGATGGCAGGATATCGCTTCAATACCCAGCGTTTGATGCATAGTGTTCAGTTATTGGGAGGTCCGATTACTAGGTTTAAGTGGCCGACAATTGGCCCGGTTGTAAATTCAAAGCGTTTTGAATGACCGGCTTGTATAGGGAATCGATAGCTTGACGACTTCCCTCTTACGAGTCTTTCAGATCGTTCTCCACCAACAAACGCATGTCCTCGAACATCCCAAATCCTGATTTCGGGCCGTTTGTCCAGATTCAGCGAGAAGAAATAGTTTTTATCGATAACAAATACGCATGTTTGCCTTGGATTGCACTCGATAACACCCGTTTCCGCGTTCCCACTGTCATATTCAAAAGCGTATGCAACTTTGACGTTGACCGCTTCCGAGGCCAATGCCGTTGTGTAGTTGAGCAATAGGAAGATGAGGATAGCGAATCTCATTGAAAGTGGTCTTGGCGTTCAATCCGTATGGATTTTGATGTTGAAACTTCATATTTGTAATCAGTATTCAAGAAAAATCAGACATTCATGATAAATTTCTCTATTAAACTCATGCATTTGGCCAACAATTTTTTCTAATTCTTCAGTATTTTTGATCGAGTCGCTGAAATAAAATGGGATGTATGTCGAATTTGAATGGAGATCGGATTCAAAATATTTTTCAACTCCCGGTACTGTTAGTGTGAAAGAGCTACCATATGCTAGGAAAGTCGCCGGATTACATGATTTCTGGTCTATTGCCACGCTATTAAAAACACGCAGATACACATTGTAAGACTGGTCGATTATCCAAGGGTTTTCTTTGTATGATCTGGCTTTCTCGAAGCCGAAGAAAGAATAAAATAATGCCAGCCCCGATAATAAAGCCAATGCGATAATATAAGCTTTTCGGGACGCTTTGGACATTCTTCGGATTGTCAAATTGTTAGAATTACCATCTTTAACAGTGTTTAACATAATGGGTCTGACACGAAGCCCATTAACTCCCGTTTCCGTTTCAAAAAACGAATTCGGGCGGCCCGGTTGCAAAGCCGAGCCGCCTTTTCGTTTTGGCTAAGTTGGTCTTAAGCGCTTAAGCGTTTTCAAGGAGCGCTTCAGTCCCAATCAGGTCGGGTGACAAGGTGCTGTGGTTGAGGCTCGCCTGGACGATTGAGCGCGCGAAGCTAACAGCTTCCGCCGGGTCTTCGGATCCGTGCTTGCTGATGTATCCGGTGAGGGCCGCGCTATAGATCGAAATCATGGCCTCCTGCCGATAACTCGGGCTCAGTGCGATATAGGGATGCAGTGAAACCCTGTTATCCTCTTTTTTCATCTTTGCCATTTGTGTCACCTCTTCCTTTTCATGACGATTTACTCTGCAGCATCCACAGCTGCGGTGATGCGGTCTTTGATTTTGGCTCGAACAGTGATCTTCGGCGGAACCAGAGTGATGGAGGCCGTCGGAGCTTCTGCAACTTTCGGGCTTGCGAGTTCGAGCGCACAGCTCGATGCGAATTCCAGTGCCAGGACCTGCATTTCGAGTAGCGCAAAACCCATGCCGACGCATGCCCGCGGCCCAACACCAAACGGCACATAGGCCGGGGATGAGAAATCCCGGTCGAGATTGAATTCATCCGGGTTATCGAAAAAACGCGGGTCTCTCTGCATCTGGTAAGGTGAGATGATGAAGGAGGTTCCCTTTTTGAAGGTGACGTCCCCAAGAGTGACGGGTTTCCTCACCTCGCGAGAGAACCACCAAGCCGATGGATACAGCCTGAGGACTTCTTTGATGACCCTGTTTAGAACCGGCAAAGATTTGAGCGTGGACTGCTCGATTTCGCCGTCGTCGCCAAAAGCATAGTGTGCTTCGTCCGCCATTACTGCAAAGAGGTCGGGGTCGCGCGCCATAAAGTAGAACAGCCATGCTGCGGCGGATCCCGTTGTATGGTGGCCTGCTAGCAGAATCATGAGCAATTCGTCATGCAACTGCTCTTCGCTCAATTCCATATCGATCAGTACACGAAGCAAGCTTTGCCGTGATGCGTTCTTGATCGTTTTTTCAACGATGAACCGCATAATCGATTTCGCTTCGCGCAGGTTCTTGCGCTGCTTCCACCAGATATGTGGAAGAGGGGGGGCGATACGGAACATATCGGCGGCAAGGTCGTCTTCGACGAGCTTGACTGCGTGGATAAGAAGAGCCTCGTCGGCAGAGCTCAACACACCGTCACCGAACAGCACTGTCGCGATGGTCTTGAGTGCAAATCGTGCACTCAAGGTATGGGCGTCGAATTCACCGTCGCGGACGGCCTCGAAAATGAAGCCGCGTGCGATCGCAGACATTTCACTGACATACTGACCGGAAATGCCACGGCCGAGATTGGCGTGAATGGCTTGCCGGCGCCGCTTGTGTTCGTCTCCACTGATCGTCAGCGAGCTCTTGCCGACGATCTTGCGGAGTTTGTGGATCAGTCTTCCCTTGTCGATTTCCCGTTCCGAGGCCTTCATGATCGGTTTGATGAATTCCGGTTCGGTAACCTGATAGATTGGAATGGGACCCAGGTTCAATTTCGCGAAGGGACCCTCGCTCTGTGCTGCGCGCTCCTGCAAGAATCCCAAAGGGTCATGCTGAAAGGCGTTTAGATCCGAGAACATTCGTATCATCGTAAATCTCCACAAGGTTAAGGGCGGCGTTGAACGCCTCCATCACGTCGTGCTTCTGTCGGGTTAAGGGGATTTGGCCGGCGACCACATCGAGCTTCGCACCGCTTGCGCTGGGCAGGGTGAAAGCATCGCCAAACCGTTCAATCACAAGCCCCATGCGCTTCAGAAGGCGCTCGTGAAGGAGATCGACAATGGCCACCAGACCATTCGCTTCTGTGAGATAGCCGTAATGAAGCATCAGCGCATAAATGATCTGTGACGCGGTTCTTGCTTGCGCTATGCGTCGATCAGCGCCGAATCGCGTAATCTCCATCAAGGAGAGATCATGGGTTTGAAGGTATGTTTCGTTAATGGAAGGACATATTTTGGCAGTAAGGGTCGGCAGTGATCCGTCAATCATTCGGAAGCCGCCAATTGTCCGCCCTCGCTCACGGAGGACGCAGTACCGCGACGTTGGCTGATCGAATTCGTCGACCTCCATTCCGTCGATGGTGGTCAGCATCCAGTCGAGATATTCGACGAAAT
>JBCDCZ010000203.1:0-8378 GCA_039180865.1 Pseudomonadota bacterium
CCCGGTTTCAGATCCGTCGCTCCGGGAAGCGGCGTTATCATATGCCCGCCTGTCTCCGTCTGCCACCAGGTATCGACGATCGGGCAGCGGCCATCACCCACGACGTTGTAATACCACTCCCAAGCTTCCGGATTGATCGGTTCGCCAACGGTACCCAGAAGTTTCAGAGAAGAGCGGGACGTTTTCTTGACCAGCTCTTCACCGGTTTGCATGAGGGCGCGGATCGCCGTCGGCGCAGTGTAAAACGTGTTGACTTGATGCTTATCGCAGATCTGCCAGAAGCGGCTGTTATCCGGATAACTCGGCACACCCTCAAACATCAGCGTCACGGCGCCATTCGCAAGGGGCCCGTAGACGATGTAGGAATGCCCGGTCACCCAGCCGACATCGGCGGTGCACCAGTAGATGTCCCCGTCATGATAATCGAAAGTGTATTCGTGGGTCATCGACGCCCAGACCAGATAACCGCCGGTTGTGTGAAGAACCCCTTTCGGCTTACCGGTCGAGCCCGATGTATAGAGGATGAAAAGCGGATCTTCCGCATTCATTTCTTCCGGCGGGCAATCATCCGACGCTGCGGCTACAGCTTCGTGGTACCAGATGTCACGACCCGGCTCCCATTCTATTGCGCCTTTTGTGCGTTCAACCACCAGGACCTTGTCCACGTGGATGTCCTGGATTGCAGCCAGTTCAACGGCGTTGTCGACGTTTTTCTTCAGCGGGATTGTCCGACCGCCACGAAGTCCTTCGTCGGACGTAATCACAAAGGTCGATTCACAACCAACGATACGATCGGCGAGTGCGTCTGGGGAGAAACCGCCGAAGACGATAGAGTGAACCGCGCCGATACGGGCGCAAGCAAGCATCGCATAGGCTGCTTCCGGGATCATCGGAAGATAAAGCGTGACGCGGTCACCTTTCTTGACCCCATTTGCCTTCATGGCATTCGCAAGGCGGCAGACATGACCATGAAGCTCGCGATAGGTGATTTTCAGATCTTCAGACGGATCGTCGCCTTCCCAAATGATTGCCGTCTGATCACCGCGGGTGGCCAGGTGGCGGTCGATGCAGTTCGCACTGACATTCAGCGTGCCATCCTCGTACCATTTGATGGATACATCAGGATACGCGAATGTCGTGTCCTTGACCTTGCTGTAGGGTTTGATCCAGTCGAGGCGTTTGCCCTGTTCGCCCCAGAAGCCGTCGGGGTCCGAAACACTCTGCGCATACATCTCGTTGTATTTTGCTTTGTCCGCATGCGCGTTTTCTGCCCAGTCAGCACTGACTGGATAAATCTTCTCCCCGGACATGAAATCCTCCGCTTTAGGGCCGCCTTCCATCGCTGCAGAGCCTCCACCCTAGTCGCAGCGCACGCAGACCTTAAAGCTGTATATTTCCTTAGTCCATTAGACTTACAGGGCAATTCTTGCTGTTGAACAGTGCATTTTACACCACCAATGCCGGGCCATTCCGCTTCAGGTTTTCTTGATCTTGAAGAACAAAACTCCGTCCGATTGAGAGCTCTCGACCAAGTCGTTACCCGATTCATTGCAGAAGTTCGGTATGTCGATCACGGCAAGGGGATCGGTCGCAAATACCTCAAGTACTGCGCCCGGTTCGAGCGCTTTCATGGCTTTGCTGACTTTCAAGACCGGAAGCGGACACTTAAGCCCCTTCACGTCAAGCGTCGATGCCGCCATGCCACTCTCCTATCCGCGTGCTGCCAACCCAACCAGGTAAGCTCATATGCATTTCTTCTTGCCCGACATCCTCCTGAACAGACAAGTACCCGTTTCGCAAGCCCATCTTCACGCGAACCCGTTTTTATTGTGGCGATCCCCTGGAATGTCTGATTATGCTCACCTGTCAAAAAGTTGATGAGATGTTTAGGGCAACTCTCTTACCTTCCCTTGACGTAAAGGTCATTTATGAGTCAAGAGAGCTGCCTGAATGTGCGGGGAGGCATCAGACATCTCAATCGGCTGATGAACTAAGCACAGGCGGAATGCAGCGAGAGGCAAGACCTTTTACCGCGTTCTCCTATCGCACCGCATCAGCCGCAACATGAGAATGAGGAGGAAGGAATGGGTCTCCTATCAAGGATCAAGACCGAATACATCTACCTGACGTCGGCACTCAGGACGCTGAAGCGTACAACCAAAGTCGCGAAGAACAAGGAGTACACGTTCTCGCACCTTATGGTTGACCTTGCGGAGGAATTCGGTGACCGCCCTGCGCTGGTCTCAGAGGCGGAGACCTATACGTATGCCGGGCTCAACCGGCGCGCCAATCAATATGCCCGGTGGGCGCAAGCTCAGGGCGTTGAAAAAGGCGATTGCGTCGCTTTACTGATGCCGAACCGACCGGAATATGTTGCAGCCTGGCTCGGTGTTTTAAGGGCTGGCGGCGTATGCGCCCTTCTCAACACGAACCTGAATGGGGCTTCACTCGCCCATTGCATCAATATCGTGCACCCGAAAGCCGTCATCGTCGAGGGTTCACTGGCCGATGCCTATGAAAGTGCTCGAGAGCATCTCGATGACGATAAACACGCCTGGTCTTACGATGGCGGTCATTTTGCCTCCTTGAATGAGGCTCTTGAAGAAACTTCGGATGCAGCGCTCACTGGCGATGAAGTTGTAAACGTCACCAATTCGGACAAAGCGCTTTACATCTACACGAGTGGGACTACAGGTCTGCCCAAGGCAGCCAACATCATCCACTATCGCATTATGGCCATCATGAACGGGTTCTCGGCGGCGACGAAAGCCACGGCCGATGACAAGATGTACGTCTGCCTGCCGCTCTACCATACAGCGGGCGGCGTTATGGCGATCGGTATCGTCCTGACCGTCGGCGGATCGGTCTTCATCCGCGACAAGTTTTCGGCAAGCCACTTCTGGGATGACATCGTCGACAACGATTGCACCATGTTCCAGTACATCGGCGAGCTCTGCCGATATCTGTTAAACAGCCCGGTCCACCCGAAAGAAAACAAACATAAGCTGCGCCTCATCGACGGAAACGGCCTGCGCCCGGACATTTGGGAAGAATTCCGCGACCGTTTCAAAATACCGTTTATTCTCGAATGGTACGCGTCGACAGAAGGCAACACCGTCTTCTTTAATTTCGATCAGAAAGTCGGCGCTATCGGACGGATCCCGAAATGGGCGGAAAAGCGCTTCGTCACAAAAGTCGTGAAGTACGACCAGGACAACGAAGCGCCACTGCGCGGCCCGGACGGTAAGCTTGTCGAATGCGCACCGAACGAAGTCGGCGAAGCGATCTCGCAAATTCTCGATGACCCGACGAAGCCTTCTCAGCGCTTCGAAGGCTACGCCGACAAAGCAGCGACCGAGAAAAAGATCATTCGGGACGCTTTCGAACCGGGAGATGCCTGGTTCCGCTCGGGCGACCTCATTCGCAAGGACGAACTTGGCTACTTCTATTTCATCGACCGGATCGGCGATACGTTCCGCTGGAAGGGCGAAAACGTTGCCACGTCAGAGGTCGCCGAAGCGCTGAGTACCTATGAAGGGATCAACGAAGCCAACGTCTACGGCGTACACGTTCAGGGCAAAGACGGACGGGCGGGAATGGTCTCGCTGGTCGTCAACGAACACTTCGATCTCTCCGATTTCCGCGATCATGTTGGCGCGTCGCTTCCTGAATATGCACGACCGATCTTTCTGCGAATGCAGGAGACGATCGAAGCAACGGGCACTTTCAAACAGCGCAAAGTGGATCTTGTGAAAGAGGGCTTCGATCCAACCAAGATTGAAGACAAGCTTTACTTCAATCACCCACAGGAACGCGCTTTCGTGCAGATCGAACCTGCCCTTTACGAAGAAATACAAAACGGTGGGCTGAGATTCTAACAACGAGCCCTGATGCGCGCCCGGCCAATCAAGCCGGGCAAATGGGATTGCCGTGAACACAATTGAGACACTCGACGATGTCGCTCGCGGCCTCGCTGCTTTGAGATCCTTGGACCCCGGTCTCGAAGCTGTGATCTTAGCGGCGGGCGACGTTCCCCTGCGAAGACGCGAGGCGACGCTCAAAAACCTAGTTCGCATTGTTGTCGGCCAACAAGTCTCTGTCCAAAGTGCTGCTGCGATCTTTGGAAGGCTTGAGGCGGTCATCCCGCTCAATGATGCAGGCGCAATCTGTCAGGCGAGCGATGAAGACTTTCGAACCGCAGGTCTTTCAAGACCGAAGGTTAAAACGGTGCGCGCGATTGGTCTCGCGGCACGCGATGGCAATCTCGATTGCGCGGCACTTGCAGAAAAACCTCTTGACGAAACCTATGGAACGCTTATCGCGATCCACGGTGTCGGGCCCTGGACAGCCGAGATATTCGCATTGTTCTGTCTCGGCCACCCGGACATTTTTCCAGCCGGAGATATTGCCCTTCAGGTGGCGGTGAAAGACGCTTTCAAGCTCGATGAGCGCCCGGATCGCTCAGCACTTGCAAGTTTCGCGGAGAAATGGGCGCCTTATCGTGGCGTCGCTGCCCGTCTGTTTTGGGCCTATTACGCAGTGCAAAACAAACGTAAATCCGCCCTTCCCGCTTAATATCAGACAAATAAATTTAAGTTTTCCGTAAGATTTTGTTGCTCTAGCGCAACAAGATCTCGGATTCCTGCCCCTAACGCAGCTTTCAAAACCTCTGTGATCACCTGAAATGTTATTAACGGACGTTAACTTTTGTGCGCCGGGAAGTCGGGAATTCGAGGGGTTGGATATGACGCGCATCTGCAGAACACAAGTAATTGCACTCACCGTATCAACAGCATTGACTGCCGCTACGCCTGCGCTCGCGCAATTTGAAGTGACGGTTGGCGGTTTCATGGATGTGTTTGTCGGCACTGATCTTAATGATGACGCCCTTGATGACGAATGGGGATTTAGCGGTGAAGGTGGCGAGTTTACCTTCGATGTTCGCGGTGTAGCCGACAATGGACTGACCTTTGGCGACAATGGGCTGACTTTTGAGGGGACTGCCGATAACGGGCTTACGTTCGGCGATCGGATCAATCTGGATGATGCACCAGCCGACGAAATAGACGAATCCTTTTTGTTCATTGCTGGGGACTTTGGGCGCATCATCGTTGGAAGCGAGAATGGCGCGTATGTAACAACCGGTCAGGAACAAACCTCTGTCACATCGGAGTCTGGCGGAGCTGCCGATTTCTCAGTTGGTTTTTCTGATTATAGTCTCACAACTTTCCGGTCCGAGGGCATTACCTACTTTACCCCTAGGCTGTTCGGATTTCAGTCCGGTGCCCGTTATGCCGGCGGCATTGGGTATGAAGTCGAATCCTCAAACGGCAGTTTCAGCGAAGAAAACGTTTTTCTGCCCGCTGGATTTGGCGTTCCCGGCGTGGAAACCGCTGGCGTATTCGCCGGATTTGCAACGGATATTCTCACGAATGATTTGAGTGTCGATCGTACACGCGCCGGAGCGATCTTTGCCCTTGAGAAAATTCTTGGCGGCCAGATCTACAGTGATAAGACGGCCGGTTATATTACGACTGCGCTTACTGGTCGGGTTGGTTCACTCGATCAGGAGCAGATCAGCCATGTTCGAACGAGCACCCCAGCCTTCGGTGCTGGTGCAATCACTGACACAACTTACGCTTCAACGTTCGATTCAGTCTATGCGGGCTTCGAAGTCGGTGCGGGCTATACATATGTCCGTCGGTTTGGCCAAGGCTATTACTCAACGCTCGGAATTAGCGGCAAGATTGGCGGTACGAATTACAACTTTGACGCCTGGGACTCCGTAACCGCTCTTGGACTGGGAGGCGCGCTCAACCTCGATGAAGAACTAACAATTACAGGAAACGAGTTCCTGGTAACCGGGGAAGTGCAATTGCGGGCGACGATCGGTTACGAGAAAATAACAGCTGGCATTAACGTCAGCTACGATTTTGGAGAGCCCTCAATCGGCTTTGTCCGCGATGGCTTTACGGGATCCTCCGTTAATGTTGACGGCTCCAGCACATTTGGCGGGGCTCTGTTCCTGAACTTGAACTTCTGACCGGGTTCAACTCGCCAAGTATCTAACGGCGCTCTAAAGTCACGTCTCAGTTTTTTTGATTGTTGCGCAGTTCCGGGGTGTGATGTGTCGAAAAGCCGATACGATGATTTTCCGTATCCGGAGCGAAATCCGGCCGATGAGAAAACGCGTCTGCTTGTCGGTTCACCTTCAGACATAACCGAGATCGATCACCATTGTTTCCACGCCCAACGCGACTGGTCGGCGGGCGTGAATGTGCTTGTCGCTGGTGGCGGCACCGGCGACGGGCTGATCATGATTGCGCAGCAATTGAGCGATTTCGAAATTCCGCACGAGATCACCTATATTGATCGCTCACGCGAAGCCGCGAAAATAGCAGAAGAACGGGCACGGATACGCGGACTTCATCAGATCCGCTTCATTGTCGGGGACCTTCTCGAAGACGCGAGCCTTACCGAATACGACTATATTGATTGCTGCGGCGTTCTTCACCACCTGGAGCACCCGGAAGATGGGATGGTGCGTCTTGCGGCTCTCCTCAAGAACGGCGGAGGGCTCGGAGCGATGGTTTACGCACCGCTTGGACGCAGCGGTGTTTATGACATGCAGTCCGTTTTGCTCACACTTTTCTCCAAGCTTTCACCCGACCGGCAGGTGGAGGCTGCGAAGAAAGTCCTCACGCTTTTGCCGAAAACGAACAGGCTGTCACGCAATCCATTCGTTGGTGACCACAAGAGAAGCGCGTCCGGTCTCTTCGACCTCCTGCTCCATACACAGGATCAGCCGTTTTACGCCGACGAAGTCATCGAACTTGCCGAGAAAAGCGGGCTTTCATTTGAGACTTTCATTGCACCGGCAGCTTACGATGCGCGGAATTTTCTTCCCGACGATCCCACCACGCGGAAGGCTTTCGAGCGCCTCACCCTCCACAAACAGGTGAGGGTCGCGGAGGAGCTTCTTGGCTCGCTGTCGCGCCATGTTTTCTATGTAACTAAGACCGCCTCGCCTCACAAGGCGTTTGAATGGGAGGACGCATTTCGGCTCATCCCTCACTTTAACCAGTTGAACGGAGGTGACCTCGCGCGCCATTTAGAAGGCGGAAAGCCGGTTCAGGCCACTCTCTACGGCCATCAATTCAGCAGGACATTCCAAATAGAAAGCGCATCTTTTCTCGCCCTCATAGACGGTCGCCGCTCACTTGGGACGATATTGGATAAAACCGGGCGCAAAAAACTCGGCAAATCCTTGAAAGAAGATCTGTCTTTTCTTGTCGACATTAATCAGTTGCGTCTGTCATCGCTTGCGGCTCCTACACCCCTGGATTGACTGCGTCACGATATTCGATTGACGGATCGCGTGACCTGTCCTTTGTTTGCACTCTTTCAATCGGAGTGATTCATGCCCCACGCCCCCCTCGACGGTCCTCGCCAAGAAGCCTCATCCGGCACTACCAAATCATTGGTCATTCTTACTCACGGATACGGGGCCAGCGGTCACGATCTGATCGAACTTGGAAAGCAATTGGCTCCGGCCTTCCCAAACACGACCTTCGTCGCGCCGAACGCGCCGGAACCCTGTGCGATCGCACCAGACGGCTATCAATGGTTCCCGCTCTCGCCGAACCCACCTGGAAGTTTCCGGCCACCCGAAGAGTATTATGGCGGGGTAGAGAGCGCGGCCCCGGTATTCAACGATTTCCTCGATCGTGAGTTCGAACGCTACGGCGTCAGCGAGGACAACACGGTGCTTCTTGGCTTTTCCCAGGGTACTATGATGTCGCTTCATGTCGGCCTCAGGCGCGAAAAGGCGTTGTCCGGCATTATCGGTTATTCGGGCGTACTTGCGGGAGGTGACCAGCTCAAGCAAGAAATCAAATCGCGTCCACCGGTTCTCATCATACATGGTGATATGGACCCGGTCGTGCCGGTCCAGGCGGTCCCGCTAGCCCGTGAAGCTTTGGTCGAATCCGGGATCGATGCAGAATGGACGATCGTGTCGGGAATCGGCCATACAATCGACGAATTGGGCCTTCTGCTTGGCCTCAATTTCCTGCGGCGGCATCTGACCAACCACGCCGGTTGAGCCGAATCGCTTGTGGAAAACGAACAACAAAATCTGCGTGTTTGTTTGCCCGGCAAGCTGTCGCAGGCGACCTTTCCCCAACAAATGCTGTGGATAAAAGCTTGTTTATGCTGATTTAATCGATGGCCAGGCATTTCTTTAACGGTTGACGCAAAAGCTTCACATACCTTCCGTATTGCCTATATTATGGTTGTGGAAAACCTCCGGAGGACATTGTGACGATCCACGTCTCGCCAGATGCCCATCCTACCTTGGTGCTCAACGCCGATTACCG
>JBCDCZ010000204.1:0-8342 GCA_039180865.1 Pseudomonadota bacterium
ACCCGAATATCCTTTGTGACAGCTTCGTACATGGTTCATTTCCAGATCAGCTTAAACATCCCAGTACTGTGAATCGCGATCTTACTCACTGCCATTTCGTCGCGCAATCGTAGTTGACCGGGGGTCTACTTTCTTTTCTTGCAGAAGAGGTTCTTGTCAAGCGATGTTACCTTTCATTACGAAAACGAGGCCTTGCAAAGTGCCAAGCTTCACAGCTCTTTAACGCGCTTGAGTCAGTATTCGACCATGCGACAGCATGACGCCCAAGCTTACCTGGTGAATGCCGCTCCCGATCTACGGGACGCGGTCTCGCAGTGGTGCACTTACCTGACCCGAGAGCGTCAGGTTTCACCCAAAACGCTAGAGGCTTACGGACGTGATGTTAATCAGTTCCTCACGTTTCTCACGGGACATCTTGGCGGCCCTCCAAGCATAAAAGATATCGACCAATTGTCGCCACGGGATCTGCGCGCTTACCTTGCCCGACGCAAGAGCGAGCAGCTTGCAGCGCGTTCACTTGCGCGCACTTTATCGGGAATTCGTTCTTTCGCTCGGTTTCTAGAGCGTCAGGGAGTAATCGATGCATCGGCCTTCGGCGCGATCAAAAGCCCGAGACGCAAACAGAGCCTTCCAAAACCGCTTCCGGTCGCAGATGCCAAACGCCTCGTCGATGAAGGTGAACAGCTTCATGATCAACCCTGGATCCGGGCCCGCGAGGCGGCCGTTCTTGCGCTTTGTTATGGCGCGGGGCTCAGGATTTCAGAAGCCTTGGCACTCACCGCCAGTGCCGTTCCGTTAAAAAAAGCGCGGACGCTGAGGGTGATGGGAAAGGGCAATAAAGAGCGGATTGTTCCGCTGCTTCCTGCGATCACTGCAGCGATTGCCGATTACATCCGACTTTGCCCGTTCGCTCTCGACCCTGGTGAACCATTGTTTCGCGGTCAACGCGGCGGGCCGCTCAATGCCAGGGTCGTGCAGAAGGCAGTGCAACGGTTGCGCGGTGCCCTCGGCTTGCCGCAAACCGCTACGCCGCATGCGCTCCGGCATTCCTTTGCAACGCACCTCATGAACCGGGGCGGTGATCTGCGCACCATCCAGGAATTGCTCGGCCATGCCAGCCTTTCGACGACACAGATCTATACCGGTGTCGACACCGAACACCTGAACGCGGTCTACCGCCGCGCCCATCCAAGAGCAAAGCCATAACGCCATGATGAGATGTCTAGCCCTTATGTTGTTTGCCGCATTCCTCTTCGTCATTCCGGAGGATGCCGACGCCCAGAATTGTCCCGCGCTCGCGCAGGAAGGGCATTGGGAGAATGTCCGGCAGGAGACGAATGTTCTGTCACGAATTGAAATTGTTCGCGATTGTGAAGCGGGCGAGGAAGGCCCGGTCAGGGTCAGGGCCTTTGAAAAGTGCCACCCGCGCGATTGTTCATGGGGATGGGTGACGGCCGGCTTCGACGACCGTGGCCGGCTCATCGCCAAATTCGCGACTTTCACCGCCGACCGCTATTTGATTGTTGAGCCGATGAACCTGCGTATGCGCGTGGATCTTGCACTCGATTTCAGGGACGATGAGAAGAAGGATACCGTCTCCTCATTCGTCCTGGTAAAGCGGGCCCGTTAGAGCGCTGTCCAGCCGCCGTCGACGGAGATCGATGTTCCGGTGATTTGCGCTGCAGCATCGGATGCCAGGAAAAGAGCCGTCGCGCCCATTTGCTCCGTTGTGGCGAACTGTCTCGATGGCTGGCGATCGAGCATGACGTTCTTGATCACTTCCTCGCGGGTCATGTTGTGAACTTCCATCTGCTCTGGGATCTGTTTTTCAACAATTGGCGTCAGAACGTAGCCCGGGCAGATTGCATTACACGTGATGTCAATTTCAGCCGTCTCCAGGGCGATTGTTTTGGTGAGACCGATGATACCGTGCTTGGCGGAGACATAGGCTGACTTGAACGGCGAGGCGGTCAATCCATGGGCCGATGCCACATTGATGATCCGGCCCCAGCCGTTTTCCTTCATCATCGGAAGCGCTGCGCGGATCGTATGGAAGGCCGACGACAGATTGATCGCGATAATTGCGTCCCAGCGCTCGACCGGGAATTCTTCAACGGGGGCGACAAACTGGATACCGGCGTTGTTGACGAGGATATCAACCGAGCCAAGCGTTTCTTTCGCCTTTTCGACCAACGCGACGCAGTCTTCGCCCTTTGACATGTCGGCCTGAATGTAGGTGACGGTGACACCGGTTTCATCAGCAAGCTTTTTGGCAAGCGCGTGGTCAGCCTCGTCATTGGTAAAGGAGTTGAGCGCGACGTTGACACCTGCCTTGGCAAGTTCCTCGGCAATGCCATAGCCGATGCCTGAGTTTGAGCCGGTGATGACGGCGTTTTTTCCTGCGGACATGAATTGGATCCCGTTTCTTTGAGCGTAACTGCTAAAAAGCCCTTTGGCTTTTCTCTCTACCGGAGCGTTTCCAAGAAGCTGGAAGTCACCCGCGATGCTGCGACGCACCATACCCCTTTGCGATCACTCGGCAAGGTCCGTTATCATCACAATATTACATCACAGAGACGGTTTCACGCACCGCACCATCAGGCGAAAGATTGAAAGGCGGATGAAGACAGAGTATCAGACGGTCAACAATCGAAACGCCATGTGCACCGGTCTTGCCAAGGAGCGCGGTGCTTGAAATCGAAGGGTGCATTGATGCAGGACTATTTCGCGAAACCGTTCCCACGCAGGCAATCGGTCGGCGTTAAGGTCGGCAATGTCATGGTCGGTGGCGGCGCCCCCGTGGTCGTCCAGTCGATGACGAATACTGACACTGCCGATATTGAAGGTACAGTCAAACAGGTTGCCGACCTCGCTCGCGCAGGGTCTGAAATTGTGCGCATTACCGTTGACCGCAACGAGAGTGCCGCAGCTGTTCCGCATGTTCGCGAAAAACTTGACAAGATGGGAGTCGATGTCCCCCTATGTGGCGACTTTCACTACATCGGCCACAAGCTCCTGAAAGACCATCCAGCCTGCGCGGAGGCTTTGTCGAAATACCGGATCAATCCGGGCAATGTCGGTTTCAAGGATAAGCGCGACACGCAGTTTGCCGAGATGATCGAAGTTGCTAATTCCCACGACAAACCAGTGCGGATCGGGGTTAACTGGGGCTCGCTTGACCAGGAATTGCTGACCCGTCTCATGGACGCGAACGCGGATTCTAGCCACCCGATGAGCGCGACTGAAGTCATGTATGAGGCAATCATTCAGTCCGCACTTCTGTCTGCTGAAAGGGCCGAAGAACTCGGCATGCCGCGGAATCGCATCGTGTTGTCCGCCAAGGTCAGTCAGGTTCAGGATCTGATTTGCGTCTATACCGATCTCGCGCGCCGGTCAGACCATTGTCTCCATCTTGGTCTCACGGAAGCGGGTATGGGTTCGAAAGGTATCGTCGCTTCATCAGCTGCAATGGGCATTCTCTTGCAGCAGGGAATTGGCGATACGATTCGTATTTCTTTGACGCCGGAACCCGGCGGTGATCGGACTCGAGAAGTCCAGGTCGGTCAGGAACTCCTTCAGACGATGGGCTTCCGCCAGTTCATCCCGATTGTTGCAGCCTGCCCCGGATGCGGACGCACGACGTCGACAGTCTTCCAGGAGCTCGCCCAGCAGATCCAGTCAGATATTCGTGAGAGCATGCCGATTTGGCGTGAAAAATATCCGGGCGTTGAAGCGCTGAACGTGGCGGTTATGGGCTGTATCGTAAACGGTCCCGGCGAGAGTAAACACGCCGATATCGGTATTTCTCTTCCCGGTACGGGTGAGACACCCGCAGCCCCCGTCTTTATCGATGGGCGCAAAGCCGCAACATTGCGAGGCGACAACATTGCCGAAGAGTTCAAGGTAATGGTGTCGGACTATATCGAAAACCGGTATGGCGTCGGAGGCAAGGAGAGCGCGGCTTAGGTGCCGGTCAACTGAGCCGGGATAAGCATTAGCTATGGATGATGACCAATCCGGTCATAATCAATGCTGAGCCGAGGAAGAATTTCCAACTCGTTGCCTCACCCAGCAACCAGACGGCCAAGACTGGTACGATGACAAAGGTCAGCCCCATGAAGGAATAGGCTTGCGCCAGGGGCACGCTCTTTAGGACGTATATCCATATCAGCGTCGCGCTTCCGTAGATCACCAGCGCTGATACGAACAACGGTTCAAAAAGAACGGATTGGATCAAAGATCCGTTGCTGCTTGCGAGGCGAGCGCTGGTCATCTTGAAGAGGATTTGACCGCCCGCGATCATGATCGGGGTGAGGATTAACAAAGCCCAAATGTGCGGAGTAAACGGCATTAGGCAGCCTCGTTGGCGTTTAAGTTGTTTATCTTTTCTTTCATTCCGGCCGCCCTCCTGCTCGATGATATGCATCTAGGGCATTGCCTTGATTTACCTTGATATCTGACCTTGGAAATAAGAATTCGACCCCATCCAAAGACTGGCTGGTCTTGAGGGGGCTGATTGACAGGTAATGGACGCGGCGTTGTTCTGCCCGACCTCGTGCAACGCTATCCAGGATCGTGCCTGCGGTTATTGCCATCATACCCGCCGTGAACAAAGTCATCGCAAGAACCCACGTTGGAATCCGATCAACTAGACCGGTGTTGAAGTATTCAACGAGAACCGGAAACATGAAGGCGATGCTGGAGAAAAAGAAAACGGCTGAAACAATGCCAAAAAACCGGAATGGTTTCGTCTCTTTCATGAGCATGATCATTGTCGTCAAGATGCGAATGCCGTCTCTGACCGTTGATAGTTTGCTCTCGCTTCCATCGGATCGCTTTCCGTAATCGAATTCAAGTTCGACCACTGGTAAACGCAAGATCGAGGCATGGACCGACATTTCCGTTTCAATTTCGAAGCCTTGCGACTCGGCCGGGAAGCTTTTCACATATCGGCGTGTGAACGCGCGGTAACCGGAAAAGATGTCGGTGAAATCATCCGCAAACAGCGCCTGATAAATCCGATTGAAGGTACGATTACCCCATGCGTGTCCTTTGCGTTCGGCGGCGACTTCCTTGTATCGACGCTTCCCGACG
The DNA here is from genome assembly GCA_039180865.1 of Pseudomonadota bacterium. Classification (GTDB taxonomy): domain Bacteria; phylum Pseudomonadota; class Alphaproteobacteria; order Rhizobiales; family JACESI01; genus JBCDCU01. The sequence continues at coordinate 5,095 of JBCDCZ010000204.1, forward strand.
GCCATATCCGCGCCCTCGTCAATCATTGACTGAATCAGGGTCGGCGCTTTCGAGTGATCATAAGTGCCGTCGCCATCGGCCATGACGTAAATATCCGCTTCGATGTCGGCGAACATCTGACGCACAACATTTCCTTTTCCGCGCCTGCGGCACGGAACGACCTTCGCACCGGCAAGGGAAGCCTGGGCGGCCGTGTCGTCTGTGGAGTTGTTGTCATAAACGTAAATTTGCGCGGTCGGCAGAGCCTTGCGAAAGTTGACTACAACCTGAGCAATAGACTTGCCCTCATTGTAACACGGAAGAAGAACGGCAATCTGCCAAGTATTTTCCATTGCAATACTCTGTTCTAAGAGTGTTCACTCGCTGGCTTTAAAATAGTTTTAATAGGTTAAGTTTATATTTCCGAGCGCTGTCTAAACTTCCTGAAGCTTGAATTGGTCTGGTAATGGTAAATCAATTAGTAACGCGTCATCCGGTGTTTTTTGCGACGTTCATAACCTGCGTTGTTGCCTTGGGAAGTGCCGCTTTTTTGGGAAAATTTGGCGTTGTTGGTAGTGACAGTGATGATCTGATGCGCCTCATCCAGGTGCGCGATTTGATGGCAGGGCAGAGTTTTTTTGATACCTACCAATATCGCCTTGGTCCGGATGGTGGAACGCTTATGCACTGGTCGCGGATCCCGGATATCCCACTTGTGGTGCTGATTGGTTTCTTCAACATGTTCGTTTCGGCGTCGTTTGCAGAAGCGCTGGCGATCAGTCTCTGGCCGCCAATGTCTGCGGGTCTCGCCTTCCTTGGCCTTGTCACCGGTGCTCGCAATCTTGCCGGGCCCAAAGCTGTTCCTTTCGCCGTCATTGTCGGCCTTGCGACGTTGGCCCTCTATTATCGTTTTCACGTCGGCGCCCTTGACCACCACAATCTGCAGATCGCTTTCCTGTTGATTGCGCTTGGTTTTATGACCGACCCGTCCCATCGGTTTTCATCATTCCTGGTGGCCGGAGCCGCGGTCGCCGTTTCGATGGCTATTGGTGCGGAAGTATATATTTTCGTTGCCATAATTTGTGTTGCCGTACCACTTCTTTGGTTGGTTCGTGGACAAGTGGTCAGTCAGGCGCTTTCAGGATTCGGCGTCGGTTTTGGTGCAACGTCGGTAGCACTCTTTTTTGCAACGACTTCGACCGCTCAATACTTAGCCGTGTATTGCGATGCCTTTTCTTCGATAAATGCAGCGGTCGCCGGTGTCGGTGGTTTACTCTTGCTCATTGCGTCCCACGAAAGGATGCAGGGATCGTTTCGGTGGCGCTTTCTTGTCTTATTGGTCATGGGCACCAGCACCGGTGTTCTCCTGATCACCGCTTCACCGCAATGCCTTGCCAGCCCGCTTTCAACGCTTCCCAACGAAGTGAAAACCCTTTGGCTCGACTTGATTTTGGAGGCGCGCCCGGTCCTCGCCTTGACGGATCTTAATCCGCTGATCCCGGTGACCTATCTCGGTGCGCCCCTTCTAACGCTTGTGCTGCTTCTTCGTGACATTCGAATAGGCCGCAATCCATTTGCAAATCTATTGTTTGCTGCCTTGATCGGGGCCGCTATCGCAACGACCCTTGTTCAGGTCCGCTTTTCGGTTTTTGCCCATATGTTCTGTTTGTTTGCTTGGGTTTGTTGGGCGTTGCAGGTCTACCAACACAGCCAGAAATATCGCTTCAAGCTGTTACCGGCCACTCTGGTTGTCTTTGTTTCGACGCAAACCGCATGGGCGCTCCCTGCCGCGGTCTACAACGTCACGTCCGAAACAAAACGTCTGGATATTGAATCATCGAGCCGATGCATGAGCGCGGTTTCGATGACGCGTCTTAAGAGCCTGCCGTCAGGGACGATACTCGCCCGTCCCGGATTGAGCCCGTTGATCTTGGATCAAACTGAGCACCGTGTCTTGAACGGGAACTATCATCGCAACGTCAATGGCATCGAAATGGCCGTCCGGATCTTTATGAGCAATCCGCAAAGCTCTCCAGACTTACTGCGGGAAGCAGGCGTGACCTATCTCGTGGTTTGTCCGAAGGGTGGCCAGGACTCATTTCTCGCCAACCGCGCGCCCGATGGTTTGGCGGCAGGGCTCCTGGCCGGCAAGTCCTATTCGTTTCTAGAGCCCATTGAGGATGCGGATACGTCTTCGGCGGCCGGAGATTCAGCGAAGATGTTTCGGGTTGTGTTCTGACACTTTCCGAACATTCTCTGCATTGTTAGGCGCCATAGTGCACCGCCCGCAGAAAGCTGTGCTACGCTCACCCGACTGTAGCAATCGGGCGGTTAGTGGGAGGCGGAATATGCAAGGTTTTGATGGGTTTAAAACGACGATTTTAAGCGCGTTTGCTATCATTTGCGTCGTTCTTTGGTCTGGTTTCGCTGCCCTCGCAGATTCTCCCTTCAAATCCGATCAATTCGGCTTCGAAGTCGTGTTCCCGGAAAAGCCGCGGGCGCAAGCGGGCGTGCGGAATTTCGCATCAGGACCGGCCCAGGTCATTCGCTTCAAGTCTACGGGGGAGGTGATCAGGCCTGCACTCAGCCTGATCATCTTTGAGCGCGGCGCGTTTTCACCGGAAGAAATTACGGCGGCTCTCGAATTGTCGAGCGAGCGCCAGGTCCGCCAGTTCAACGGATCGCTTGTCTCAAGCGAAGACATTGTCGTTGACGGGTATCGTGGAAAAGAAACGGTGCTGAAAGGGAGCCATCAAGGCCGCACATTCTTCTACCGCTCACAGACCTATTACGCAGGTAACCGACAGTTCATTCTCAGTGTCGCTGCTGAAGACCTTAACGGCGTTGGAAAGGTTGCGGATGGGTATTTCGCGTCTTTCCATATCACCGACTAGGCACCGGTGTGGTCTCAGTTGCCGACCTTGATGCAGGACTCTCCGTCTTTCTTCTCGGACCCATCGCAGAGTTTCAGATCGGGATTTTGCCCGGTCTGAAAATCGAAACCTGACGATCCATTCGCGGCGCCGAGAGCAGCGCCTGATGAAAACAGTGTGTCGAGAGAAGATTTCGAATTGGCTTTCTGACCCGAACCGGAAGGTGTCATTTGATCCGATTGACCAATCGGAAGATCAAGTCCGAGCTCAGATGAATTCGAGCCAAATGAGAAATCATCATTTGCGGATGATATTTGCACCGTTACAGAAAGCATTAAGGTAACGGTAAGTCCAAAAAGAATACGGGCCATGGTACACCGCCCTTTTGAAACTGAA
>JBCDCZ010000205.1:0-8337 GCA_039180865.1 Pseudomonadota bacterium
ATGTCTTCGAGCCCGATGAATTGGCGAAAGGCCCGTTTTCTCTTCCGGTCGATGCAAAGGTTCACGTTGATCCGGTAGATCCAGGTGGTGACTTTCGCGCGTTTTTCGTCATAGCGTTTGGCATTCTGCCAGACGCGCACAAAGACATCCTGGACGATCTCTTCCGCCTCATCCTGGCGTCCGAGATAGCGCGTTGCGACGCTCACCATCGGGCGCTGATAAAGCGCCATCAGCGAGACGAGCGCCTGACGCTCGCCCCGCGCGATCAGTGCCATCAGGCGGGCCGCTTCTTCTTGGTTTTCGGTATCGGCCACTTAGAGTGCTTTCGCCTGCTCTCAAAACCCTGACGACTGATCGGTCCGCCGCACACTGAATCGACACACCGGCTCTTGTTTCAGTACCTGTATACCCGATAAGGACGGCGAACGGCACGATAGCGCGTGGCGGAATTCCCTTCCGGTCCCGTTACCGTCGTTTTGGAGCGGGTGCGGTAAGGAGTATGAACGCTTGCCCGCTCCCCGGAATAGGCATGACCGTCTGGACCCGTCACATAATAGCGCCGCTCGCAGGCGATAATAATTGTACCACCGCATTCGACCGTGCCGGACGAGACGGCACCGTTTGGACCGGTCCGGGTGACAGATCCGCCATGACCTTGCGAATAATGCTTGGTGACTGTCCCACCATTGGGCCCGGTTTTTGTGACGTCTCCCGCCTTCACATCCGTTGCGATGCCGACAGCAAAAAGCGTGACGCCGAGATGAAGGGCCGAAAGAAGCGCAATCGGACGGATATGGCCCATGTCTTTCGTAATCGATGTTCTGAGTGCCGTTTTCATGATCCGCCCCTAGTCCTGATCAGCGCCAAGTGCAGCGCGCACGGTTTCGATCTCCTCGCTCGTCACGACGCCGTCTTCGTTGCGGTCGGCAAGGTCGAACATCGGTATGCGCGCCATGAATTCGTCTTCGCTGACAAGCCCGTCATTGTTCACGTCCATATCGTCTGCGCGGAAAGTGACCGCGTTTTCAACAAAGCGGGCGAGAAACGCGATCCGCTTTTTGACCCGTTCCTGTTCCTTTTGAGAAATCTGGCCGTCATTGTTGCGGTCCATGCGGTCAAACATCTTCTTCCTTGCGTCGATCGCTTCAGCGCGGGTGACGGCACCGTCGCCGTTCAAATCTGCCCGCGACAGACCGAAGGGCTGGGCCGATGCGGGTGCTGAAAAGCTTGCCACCAGAACAAGCGCGAGGGCCGCGACCGGAGTTGTCTTAAGGGTCGTGAGCGCCCGGTTCTTCGGAAGCGGCGTTTTGATCTCCGGCGCGTCTTTTGTGACGCCGTCACTTCCGGTGTGAATGGGTGTCAATCCCGGCCGCTGGGCCTTACGGCGGGCTTTCACGAGCTGCAGCGCCTTTTCCTTGGCGCGGGCTTTTTCCTTGGCAATCGATAGATCGAGTAATTTCGGCATTGTCCGTTTCTCCAGCTAAGGGGTGTCCAACGAGGCCGTTTGTCGTTCGGTCTCATCGGCTGATACGGACGGATGGATGAACTCCTACGCGAGGGACGCGATTTTTTAAAAAAAAACGTTTGGAGCCGGGGAAATGGAACCGGGCTTTGCGCCCGAGCCTTACTCTTTGCAATCGCGGTTAAAATCGATTGCCGCCTTGCTGATGGTCTTCGCGTCCAACCGCTTTTTGACCGCAGCCATAACGGCCCTGCAATAATCGGCCGGCGTGCCCAGAACGATTTCATAGGCGCGAGACGTTTTGATTGTGTTTCCTGAAACCGGCCGATAGGTCAAACGTGCTTCCGGCGTGGGCCTTGTTCCAACGAGAAAGTGGGCACCGCGCTGCGAACCGACGATGTCAGCCTCGCTGCGCTGCCTGAAATTGCGCAGGAACCAGCCATTGTAAGCAGAATGAATTCGCCTTTCCCGGTCAACATTAAGGCGCATTTGGAGCGCGGTCGTTGCCCGACTGACCCTCTTCCAGTGTCGATCCGGCTTCCGGCCCGGTTTGATCCCGCAACCGGAGGCATATCGGGTGAGGACGCGGATATTTGCATACTCCGGCGCGTTGACGATCGCCGCGCCTTTGGAAGAAATGATGGAAATGTCTGAAATCTTGACGTCGGGCGCAGCCTGAATGTTCCAAAGCACCGCCGTGTTTGTCGACAGCATAAGGTGAACCGGCCTATCCGTGCCGTGCACGAATACATCGGCTACCGCAAAACGATTTTTCGAAGATTCCAGTCCGTGCGGTCGAAAGGTCCCGGCCGGGAGCAGGTCCCGGATTATCAACTGAGAGACCCGTTCAACAAAGAACTCGGAGAACATGTAGAGATTGGTTCTGCGCATGACCTCTTCAGCCATGACGTGGCGCACCTCTTTTCCGGCAAATCCCAGATTGAGAAACTGGCAGGAGTGATATTCGCGAAGCACACCCTTTTCGATATGGGTCCCTTCTATCGAAAGGGGGGCAAAATTGCGTGTGATACTGGAAACCCAATGGGCGCGATCCTGAGCGCCGATGGCGACATTACCCCGGACCCAGTACCCCCGGCTCATTTCAACGACACTGTCCTGCGGGTTTCCTTCGGGGATCGGATCCGAACGCGAACAGGCGGCACCAAAAGCTGCCAGTCCAATAAGAAGCAAGGCTTGGCGAAGTGGTCTGACGGCAAACACAGTAATACCCCTTGGCCAGTGATGAAAATTACAGGCGGATGAACGCGTTCAGGCTTTTTCGGCCGGAAACGCGCGTCAGAGCGCTTCACCGGACCGGGCGATTAAGGCCCAAAGCCTCCGCTGGAGTGGGTTCCAGATAAGCAGCACGCCAGGCCGTTTTTCCGGGCCTTTGCATGTTCGGTGGCAGGATCACATACATCGTCTCAAGATTGATGATCTCTGAACGCGAGAGCTGATATCCGTTGTTCATGGCCTTCATGAACCACCTGCTTGACTCTTTCGATTTTTGCAGCGCCAGTCGTTGCTTGTCGTAAGGAAGACTCGGCGTGACGTTCGCCATGCCGCCGAAACTGTCCATGTCCTGCATCGAGAGACGGAATTCCTGCTTCCAGGGATCGTCGCGCGTCTCAGGCAACATAACGCTCTTGCGGATCACCTGGACTTCTTCAAGATAGGTGAGCCCGACATCGAACATGCGCTCTGCATCACCCGCTTCAGCGCGTTTTTTGTACCATTCACGCGCGCCCTCGAAATCGCCCTGGAGATAAAGGATATCGCCGGCTGAACTTTCCATCATGACGCAATCGTGCGTGACTTTATTGTCTTCACAAAAAGTAGAGTGGGTTGAGGCCAGTATAGATGGACCTGCTGTTAATGTAATTGCGGTTAATGCAATAAGCCCAATAAGTGCGCCAAGCAACTTCATGATTATACCCCGGTATGAAATTCAATTGACTATAGGTTTTTCTACCACGGCATGAAGTCAGGAATAAATGTCATTTGGTCTTTATGTTTAACAAATAGGATTTAAGAGGCTGGGAGCGGTTAACACTGATATTTGATGTATTAAGTAAGGGAGCATGAAGCGATATCTGATCGCCTTACTGGTGCTATCCGTCGTTGCGAACCTTTATTTCGCCTATGATAAATAAGCGATTTTTTTCACCGACTATGCAATCTGCTACGCACGGGACGGTACCGTGATCGGGAGCAAGGACGATTGTTTGCGCAGCGGGTGGAGGGAAATCCATACGCAATTCTCTTTGATTGAGGGAGTGGATCCCTTTCACTCGATTGAGGGGCAAAGAGCCTCATTACCGACGGAATTATCCCCCTATGAAATATGTAAGCGTGAATGCGACGGGAACAAAAAGTGCTCCTATTTTATGCTCGAGCGCTATCCGAAAAGTGCGCTGGGTCCAGCTCCCGGCGAGCGCTTGTGCCATCTGGCGCGGTAGCCATGGCATGGTCGGACGAAGCCGGAACCCCGTGACCTATTGAAGAAACACGATGCCTCCTCCCGTTTCCCGGGCTTGACCCGGGATCCAGCGTAAACCTTCCGAGTATTCTACATGCTGAGAGGGATTGCGACATCCCTGCCGCCCCTCATTCCAAACGCGATCACTCCCGCTTTGCATGGATCCCAGGACCCCGGGCCTGACCCGGGGAACGAGGCGGCGAGGCATGTGGTTGCTTCTAGCTTTTGATCCGGTGCGACAGCATCGGATTGCGCCCGTCCCGCCCCACCCTTCTTGTTTTTGGGCGCGGGCGCATTCGCACCCACCCTCGGGCTGGATGCAATCCTCTTATCGCAGTACACAAGCTGCCTTTTAACTGCCAATACCACGCCCTAACCGGTGGTCCTGTAGCCGTTGAAGGCTCACTCTGGGCCCCGGGTCGTAGCCCGGGGAACCTGTGGAGCCGTATCGGGTATGCGGCAATTCCGTCGTCGCGGCCTTCCCGATATTTTCAAAGTTTCTAGCGCGGCGGATAAAGCAGCGTCGTTGCCCGGCCCTAAAACAAAGAGGGGCGCCGGAGCCCAGAGAAAAAGTTCCGCTCGCCGCATCAAGGATTTGGCTCGGAAACCCTCCCCTTGTTCCCCAACACCACTCAATAGAGCGTCTTCTTGTATTCCTCTTCGATATCCGCATCGATCTTGGCCATCTCCTTCGGATCCTCCGGCATTTGCGCCGTTTGATCGAGGATGATCTGGGCAATCGACGGCAACGCACCCCGCTCCTGATGCGAGGCCGGATCCCAGAGCTTCGAGCGGCGGAACGCCTTTGCGCAATGGATGAAGACCTCCTCGACTGTCACCACAATCGCAACCGTCGGCACCCGTTCTTTGATCGAGAGCGTCTCCAAAAGCTCCGGGTCGGTCGTGATCTGCGCCGTGCCATTCACCCGCATCGTGTCGTCGAATCCCGGGATTAAAAACAAAAGCCCAACGCTTGGATTGTTGATGATGTTGGAAAGCGTATCGAGGCGGTTGTTCCCCGGCCTGTCCGGAATGAGCAGTGTCCGCTCATCGAGGATCTTGACGAAGCCCGGCGGGTCGCCCCTCGGGCTCACGTCGCCCTGCCCCTCTTTTGTCTGGGTTCCAAGACAGAGAAACGGCGAGCGCTCAATGAAGGCAATCGAGTGCTTATCCAGTGTCGGTTGCGATTTCAGGGCCGCGAGCGGATGACAATCAGGAAAGCGGGCGCGGAGTGCCGCCTCGTCCCGGATAATGTGATCTTCGCGAATAATGGCCGCTTCCATTTCCTTTCCCCTCCCTCATTCGATCCTGAAGGGTTTCTGGAAAGAGTGACCCGGTCAGCAGGACGATCAACCCGCCCATGACGCTGGCGGGCTTCCTTCTGACCATCCTGCCCGGCGCGGGCACATTTTCAAAGCATGAATATGGCCACATCTTTCTGGCGAGGCGCGACCAGCGCAATCCTCCTTTGCTTGGCCCAACCCAAAAGGACCGCTTGCTTAAGGGGCAACGACCGATAAAAGAAGCACCGCACCGAGACCCAACAGCGGGCCGATGACCGCCACCATGAAAATATCGAAATAGCTCTTCTGATGCGTGAGGCCGGTGATCGCAAGAAGCGTAATCACCGCGCCATTATGCGGTAGAACATCGAACCCGCCGGACGAGAGTGCTGCGACCCTGTGGAGGAGTTCCGGCGAGACATTGTTCTCAATCGCCATTTCCAGATATTGGTCGCCGAGCGCTTCGAGCGCGATGCTCATCCCGCCCGAGGCGGATCCCGTGACGCCGGCGAGAATATTGACCGCGAGCGCTTCTGAAATCAGCGGCTGACCCGGTGCGATGTCGACCACCATATCGCGCAGTAGCACGAAGGCTGCAAGAGATGCAATAACCGTACCGTAACCGACTTCGCTCGACGTATTGAATATCGGCAGAAACGATGCGCCGACCCCGTTCTTCAGGGTCTCGTTGACGCTTTCAAGCCGCCGGTAATTCAGCGCCGCCGCCGCTCCTATCGCAAGCACTAGGCTGACGATCAAAGACCAGATCCCGCGCACATCATCGAGCGAGGCGTTGCCGTAAAGGTCCTCGGCCAGATAGGCCGTGTCGACGAGCGGAAGAAGAACGCGCGATGTGAGGAGGTTCACCGAAATCACGATGACAATCGGCAGAAAGGCGACAAGCGCGCTCGGCCGTTCTGTCTTATCCGTCGCCAATTCTTCCATCGGATTGATGAACTCGTCGTCTTCGCCATACCCCTCGCCGTTTGCGGCGGCGCGGTTCAAGCGAAAGCGGATCCACCAGAGCCCGAATGCGGCAATAATGATTGCGGCCATTATGCCTGCGACCGGGGCTGCGAAACTGTCCGTCCCGAAATAGGGTGCGGGAATGGCATTCTGGATCTGCGGCGATCCGGGAAGCGCCGTCATCGTGAACGTAAACGCGCCAAGCGCAATCGAAGCCGGGATCATCCGTTTCGGGATGTCGGCGCGCGCAAACATGGCGGCAGCCACCGGAAAGACCGCGAATGCCACCACAAAAGCGAGACGCCGCCATAGGTGAGGACGGCGCAGGCGCCGACCACGGCAATCGCCGAGCGTTCCGCGCCGAGCCGGTTGATGATACCGGTCGCAATCGTATCGGCCGAGCCCGTATCCTGCATGACCTTGCCGAAGATCGCGCCCAACAAAAACAGTGGAAAGAAGCGGACGAGATAATCCCCGAGCGCGGGCAGAAAGACCTGCGTATAGGTGCCGAGGACCGGCCCGCCTGAATTCAGGACGACGGCCAGAATTGCAAGCACCGGCGCCAGAATAATGACGCTGACGCCGCGATAGGCAAGATACATGAGAAGAATGAGAGAAAGCAGAATTCCGAACATCGTTTCCTCCGTTGACCGAATGGAGCGCGCGTACGGCAAGAAAGGCTCACCTCGCGTTCACGGGGAGGCATGAGCCCGCTTTTCAGGGCAAGTATGGCACGGTGAATCATGAAAGAAGCGGACATATTGCGCCGCAATACGGACACATCCCGCCGAACTGATTTGCCCCCCTTCTCTTTCATCCCGTTTCACGTCAAATTGGTGGCAAGGACAGTCACAGGAATTGGGCAAAACCGGAAAATATCACGATAAATCAGAGGCATTGGCGATGAGTGATGCCAGACCACCGAAGCCGGAGGATGCGGATTATGGAAGCCAGGACCATTGATGTTGCACTGCAAGGCGGCGGCGCGCACGGCGCCTTTACATGGGGGGTTCTTCACCGGCTTTTGGACGAACCCGATATCGCGATCACCGGAGTGAGCGGCACGAGCGCTGGCGCCATGAATGGGGTTGCGCTCGTTCAGGGGCTGGCTGAGGGAAGCCCGGCCCGCGCGCAGGATCTGATGGCGGTTTTCTGGGACCGGGTCGCAAAGGCCGCCGCCTTCAGCCCCGTCCAGCGCACGCCGATCGACCGAATGCTTCAAGGCTGGCGGCTTGACCGCTCGCCGCTTTACGAATGGGCCGATGCTATGGGCCAGTTCTTCTCGCCTTACTATGCCAATCCGCTCGATATCAATCCGCTCAGGCAGATCTTGCGCGAGACCTTCGATTTTGAGCTGATCAACAAAAAAGGCGCGCCGAAATTCTTCCAGTCGGCCACCAATGTGCGCACCGGGCGGCTTAAACTCTTCCGCCAGCCTAAGATCACGATTGAAACGACGCTTGCCTCCGCCTGTCTTCCAACCGTCTATCAGGCGGTAGAGATTGACGGCGAAGCATTCTGGGATGGCGGCTATATGGGCAATCCGCCGCTCTTTCCGTTAATCGACGAAACGCCGACACTCGACACGATCCTCGTTCAGATTAACCCATTCATCCGGGAGACGCTGCCGCGCTCCAGAAACGATATCGAAAACCGATTGAACGAAATCATCTTCAACGGAAGCCTCATCAATGAGCTCCGCTCGCTCGGATTCCTCCATCAATTGATTGAAAGCGAGGATCTTGACCGCGACGCCTATCGCAACGGCAGGCTTCACCGGATTGCCAATGAAGACGAAATGCAGAGCCTCAATTTATCGACGAAGATGAATGCATCGCCGGATTTTCTCGATTATCTCTTCAATGTCGGGGTGAAGAGCGCGGAAACCTGGCTTTCCGATCATGGCGACGCGGTCGGTAAAAAATCGACCTGGATCCCGCGCTATGTGGTGGAAGAAAGCCGAAGCCCTGCGCATCTGGCGGACGGGTGATAAAGGGGAGAGTTTCCCCTTATTCCGGAGGCCAGCGGCGGGGTCGCCCTAAGACGCGCCCGGGCTGGTTTTCGCGGCAAGGGTCGCAGGCTTCAGGTCGATCTTGCGTCCCATCGCTTTTTCGGCGCGCTTTACAACAGCCGTTTTCACAACGGCC
>JBCDCZ010000206.1:0-8327 GCA_039180865.1 Pseudomonadota bacterium
CGCCTATAAACCTGTACTGTAACATTGGTCAGCTCTTCGCGTCGCACCATACGTAATGCACCGGCTTGCGGTGCGTTAAACTCGGGCGTTTAAACCGAAAAAGCGGCGGGATTTGAGCCCGCCGCCTTCTGGGAAAAATCCCGGGGAAATTCAGTCTATTTGAAAACCGCGTGGCTAACCGGCTGATGGTTCTTGCCGAAGGTATAACGTAAGCCAAGACGGAATTCGTGCCCCTGTAGGCCATCGTCAATGACAGGTCCGACGGCCGTGAAAGCAACCGGGCCATCCTGAATGCGGATATAGCGGTAGTTCGCATCAAGAAGCAGATTATGCGTGAGATCGAGAGAGGCCCCTGCCGTGACATTCCACGCAAAACGAACATCGGAATTGCCACCAAAGATCTGGTTAGCCTCGCCGCTCGGGTTGACGGCGGCTAGATCACCTGCTGAAGCACCTGGCGTATTCGCTGCGGTCGGGTTGTCCCGGCTTACATAATTGTCATAGTCCACGAATGCGAAACCTGCACCACCGCCGACATAAGGCTTAAATCTGCCATGCGAGCGCAGATCAAAGTAAGCGTTGGCGAAGAACGTATAGAGATCCTTGTTGACCTCTTGCGGCAGGATAATGTCGTCAGGGATTGTTCCGGCAGCCAGACACGCACCACACGGAACCGTCGCGTCAACCTGCTTGTTGGTACGAATGTCAAACGTCAGATCGGCCCGGAAGTACTTTTTGAACTTGTAGCCGATACCACCACCGATCACGAGCGCGGGATCAGCGTTTTCGTCGTCGAACTGAGTGGTAAACCCGGCAACATCGTTTTGAAACGCTAATGAAGGGTCTTTCCAGATCGAAGCACCAATATCACCGCGTAGATAAAATCCGCCGGTTGCTACTTTTCTAGGTTTTTCGAAAATCGGTGGGTCAAGGTCTGCTGCTTGCGCAGAGGACACAGCAAGTCCCGTGGCAATGGCCGCAATCAGACCGGCAGTTACAAAACGACTCATGGACTCATCCTCATCATACAGTTCCGCCTGTCCACTGCAGGCTTTGGCTATGTATTGGACGAAAATCCTTAAAAGCTGATTAACTATGTTTGTTCACCACGATCATTAACCAAGTTAAATTAAAGTATTAACGACAGGTTACCAACAATATGGCAGAACGCCCAACATATGAATGAGTGTTAATATTAGTTTCGAAGATATTAATTTAGAAATATCGTCTGCAGCAGTCTCGCCAAATGGCAAAACCACTGAACGTAATTTAAAGAATCGAGAGACCGTGTCAGATCAGGCAGCAACTTCGCTGACAGCTTCGATGATGTCATCGACAACGTTTTCGACAACCGCGCTATCATCACCCTCAGCCATAACCCTGATCAGCGGTTCCGTGCCGGACTTTCTGATCACGACGCGGCCGGAATTGCCCAATCTGGCGCGACCGTCATCGATCGCTTGTTTAACGAGATCGGCTTCAAGCGGCTCACCGCCCGAATAGCGGGCATTCTTCAGGATTTGCGGCACGCGTTCAAAACGGTGGCAGACTTCGCTAACCGGCTTTTGTTCCCGTGCAACCACAGACATGATCTGAAGGGCCGCCACAAGGCCATCGCCAGTGGTCGCATAATCGGACAAGATGATATGTCCTGACTGCTCACCGCCAACATTAACACCCTGCTCGCGCATTTGTTCAACGACATAGCGGTCGCCGACTTTGGTGCGATGTAATTTGAGGTGCTGATCGGAAAGAAATCTTTCCAGTCCAAGGTTGGACATGATGGTAGCGACAATTCCATCGCTGGAAAGACGTTCTTCGCGTTTCCAGGATTCGGCGATCACTGCCATGAGCTGGTCGCCATCAACGACCTCGCTCTTTTCATCGACAATAATGACCCGGTCCGCGTCGCCGTCGAGGGCAATACCGATATCGGCCCGCACTTCGTTGACCTTGCGGCGTAGCAGATCGACATTCGTCGAACCGCATTCCTTGTTGATGTTTGTGCCGTTCGGATCTGTGCCAATCGTCACGACCTCTGCGCCAAGTTCCCACAGTGCCGCTGGCGCAGCCCTGTATGCAGCGCCGTTTGAGCAGTCGATCGCGACACGCAATCCCTCGAAACTCATATTGCGTGGCAAGGTTCGTTTCGCATATTCGACATAGCGCTCAACAACACCTTCAACCCGCTTGGCTCTCCCGATGTCACCGTTTGAAGCAAGCTTTCCGCTGAGATCCTGATCGAGCAGGGTTTCGATCTCACGCTCGATCTCGTCCGAGAGCTTGTAGCCGTCGGGACCAAACAGCTTGATGCCGTTGTCGTGATACGGATTGTGCGACGCGGATATCATGACACCAATATCGGCGCGCATGGATCGCGTCAGCATTGCAACACCGGGCGTAGGGATCGGTCCAAGCAGAAACACATCGACGCCAACCGCGGTAAAGCCGGCGACCATAGCGTTTTCGATCATATAGCCGGAAAGGCGGGTGTCTTTGCCAATAATAACCCGATGGCGATGGTCACCGTTTCTGAACATGAGACCGGCGGACATCCCGACCTTCATCGCGACTTCCGGTGTGATAGGCCAGACGTTGGCCCGGCCACGGATCCCATCCGTTCCGAAAAATTTGCGTGCCATGATTTACCCCATCGGCTGCTTTCAGAGCGCGCTTCTTTCCCGTCGCGTACTGAGCATTACCTTTTATGCGCCACCCACTAGACGAACGTATTAGCTGCGAGCGCATCAGCTGCAAAAACAAATACGGAAACAAGCCGTTTAGATTTCGTTACAGCATAGCAAAAAACCCCGCCGAAGCGGGGTTTCAACTTTGCTAACGGTTAATTTCTAACCGTAACTAACCTTGCGGTTGCGGCTCAAGGCCACCAGGGTCCTCGCCACCTGACGATTTCGGCTTACCCGTTGTCGGGATAGCGGACCCGCGGCTCGGCGGTGTCGCTTCAGTGTCGTCCCGCTCCGGCGGCTTGCCATCAAGGAGATCCTTGATCTCCTGGCCGGTTAGCGTTTCGTATTCCAGAAGGCCTTGAGCGATCGTGTGAAGCTGATCTTCGTGATCAGTCAGCACCTCACGTGCTTTACCGTACCCGGCATTCACAAAGTTCGCGATCTCTTCATCAACGATCTTCTGGGTTTCATCCGAGACGTTCTGTTGCTTTGCAACCGAGTGACCAAGGAAGACCTCATCCTGATTATCGCTGTAAAGCAGCGGGCCAAGCTTGTCGGACATACCGAATTGCGTCGCCATTGCGCGGGCAAGGTTGGTGGCCATTTTAATGTCGGCTGAAGCGCCTGATGTCACCTTGTCGTAACCGAAGATGATTTCTTCGGCGACCCGCCCGCCCATGGCAACCGCCAGGTCAGCATGGCACTTGGCGCGCGTCAGGGAAACCTGATCCTTTTCAGGAAGCCTCATAACCATACCAAGGGCCCTGCCGCGTGGAATGATCGTCGCTTTGTGAATCGGGTCTGACGCCGGCATATGCAGGCTCACCAATGCGTGGCCAGCCTCGTGATAGGCAGTCAGTTTCTTTTCTTCTTCAGTCATAACGAGCGTGCGGCGCTCCGCTCCCATCATGACCTTATCCTTGGCATCTTCGAACTCGGCCATCGTCACAAGCCGTTTCGAACGACGTGCGGCGAGAAGGGCTGCCTCGTTAACGAGGTTCATGAGGTCGGCACCGGAGAAGCCGGGCGTTCCCCGTGCAAGGGTCTTAAGATCCACATCCGGCGCGAGCGGAACCTTGCGGACATGAACTTTAAGGATTTTTTCGCGACCGGTAATATCCGGATTCGGAACCGTGATCTGACGGTCGAAACGACCTGGGCGCAGAAGTGCCGGGTCGAGAACATCCGGGCGGTTGGTTGCTGCGATAATGATGACACCTTCATTGGCTTCAAAACCATCCATCTCAACGAGAAGCTGGTTGAGCGTCTGCTCGCGTTCATCGTTGCCGCCACCAAGACCGGCGCCGCGATGCCGTCCAACCGCGTCGATCTCATCGATAAAGATGATGCACGGAGAGTTCTTCTTCGCCTGCTCGAACATGTCTCGAACGCGGGATGCGCCGACACCCACAAACATTTCAACGAAGTCAGAACCGGAGATCGTGAAAAACGGGACGTTGGCTTCACCAGCAACCGCACGCGCAATCAGCGTCTTACCGGTGCCAGGAGGTCCGACCAGCAACACACCGCGCGGGATACGTCCGCCAAGGCGTTGGAACTTTTGCGGATCCCGAAGGAATTCAACGATCTCTTCAAGATCTTCTTTTGCTTCATCAACACCCGCGACATCATCGAAGACAACACGCCCGTTCGCTTCTGTCAGCAGCTTGGCTTTCGATTTTCCAAAACCCATGGCTTTGCCGCTGCCGCCCTGCATCTGGCGCATGAAGAAGATCCAGACACCGATCAAAAGAAGCATCGGGAACCAATTGATAAGCGCGCTCAGAATGGGCGAGCCCTTCGGTTCGGGCCGAACATTGATCGTAATCCGCTTGTCCTGGAGAAGCGGGATCAGATTGGGGTCATTCGGCGGTGCATTCGTCGTGAACCGACGATTGTCGACCGTCGTGCCGTAGACCTTACCGTCACTGATTTCGACACTTTCGACCCGTCCACCCTCGACATCCTGAATAAACTGCGAATACGGAATTTCAGCCGCTGCAGTCTGCGGGTTCTGGTTCTGAAAGAGCTGATACAGCGCCACGAGCAGCAAAAGCATGACCACCCAAAGCGCGAAATTCTTGAAGTTGGAGTTCATCAACGATCCCTTTTGGACGCCATTGCCGAGATTTGGCGGCGTCTGCTTTCGTCAAAGATAACCGATATGAATACTAAATATGTAGCTACCGGATATTTTCAAACGGCAATATCGCCATAAAGCCATTCAAAGTCACGTGTTTCTAAGAAAGATTGTGAACCAAAGTGCGAACAGCGTTACCAAGGCTCCGGCGAAGGCGCCAATCATACTCAGGGACGAAGGTTTGAAAAGCTCCGAGTCTTGGATAGATCCTGACGGTATGGATGTCTTTATCGTGGTCAATCAGGCCACTAACGGGCTTGGTCTCGGCGATATGAGCATCATCATTTCCACTGGCATCTAACCCGCGCGCAGCATCAGGCAGAATCCAATATCGATTATCCCAAAGAAGAGGTACGCTTTCAGGATGTGGAACGGGTGGAACATCCCGCTTTTCCCGGGCAACAACAAAGCTCTCTGGGTGTTTTCGGATTACGCATCGTGCCAGCGTGACGGTCTTCTGATGGGAGAGCGCACGAGAAAGCGCTTCGGAAGGCACGAGATGATCTCGACCGCCGATCACCGACAGGATCGCTTGAAACGCTAGTTCAGACACGTTTTGGGGCATATTAACGAACGCCTTGCGATCAATGACAACCCCCTCAGCTTCGCTCGGCCTTAAAGCACCATTGATGAGGTCGGCAGCATCCCTCGCCACGCAGTGCCGATATCGCCCGCTCATCGCGCCGAATTTTAGAAGTGCTCGCTTTAAATCACCGGCGTCTTCGAGCGCGGCACGCATTCGAACACGCTCATAATCCATATCGAGGTTGGTTGGGTCATCTATCCACGGGATCCCCTCAGACTTCAACACTATTTGAAGCGCCGCCCGGCTCTCCTGGAGCAGTGGACGCAGCAAGATGGTTGCATGGCCGGGCCCTTCAGACATAAGCGTCCGCTTACTCATCCCGCTCATACCACGGCGGCTTCCTTGGTCAGCAGCGCGTTTCAAACGCATAAGGAGCGTTTCAGCCTGATCATCCCCGGTATGGGCAACAGCAAGCGCCGGGATCTGTTGCTGAACACAATATCGTGTCATCAACCGGTAGCGTTCTTCGCGAGCTCGGGCGGCGCGGCCGGTCGAAGGTTTTTCTCCGGTCCATTGCAACGTCTTATGAGGCACGTCGAGATCGGCACAAAGCTCTGACACAAATCGGGCTTCGTTCGCTGAAGCAGCCCGCATTCCGTGATCCACGGTTAAAACACTGATCTCACCACCGCCCAGTCGTGCTGCATGGGTCATCAAAATCAAGAGAGCAAGGGAATCGCTACCCCCCGAAACCCCAATGGAAATATGAGGGTAGTCGTCAAAGAGAGATGCGAGCGTTTCGATCAGACTGTCTGTGAGGCTGTCTTCAGCCAAAATCTCGTCGCTTTCTGGAACCGCCACGCCCATCGCGTCAGCGCGTGACGATCAGGTGCAGTTGGAGCGCGACTGCTGATCGCGGGCCGCAAGCTGCACAGAACGCGGCGCATCGGGAAAGCGGGTAAGGACTTCGCGCAAGGTCGCGCAGGCCGCATCCGTTTCAT
The DNA here is from genome assembly GCA_039180865.1 of Pseudomonadota bacterium. Classification (GTDB taxonomy): domain Bacteria; phylum Pseudomonadota; class Alphaproteobacteria; order Rhizobiales; family JACESI01; genus JBCDCU01. The sequence continues at coordinate 6,355 of JBCDCZ010000206.1, forward strand.
TGAGGAGTGCGAGCGAAATACCAAGCTTCAAAAGTGTTTCAGGAGCTTTGTTGCTATCAGGATAGGCCTTGAATCCATTTGAAAACTCGGCAACCGCGGAATCGTAAAGACCGCGCGCATAGAAGGTCTCTCCGAGCCAGAACTGTGCATTCGGTGAAAGTGGATGGCCCGCATGCAATTCGAGAAAACGTTTCAGAGTTTCTTCGGCCTTGTCATACTCAGAGTTCAGAATGTGCTGGTAGCCGAGATTGTAAAGCGCCTCAGGATCATCGCCAGGAGCAACCGTCAGCGTACCAAGGGAAGCGACGCCATTCGGCTGGAGCAATGGGTCACGGCTCTGAAGACCTGTTGCGGGTGGTATTACAGGGTTACCCGCCGGAGCATTCTGCGGCTGGATGGAATCGGACGCGGTGACCTGACCCTGCGTTTGTGTTCCCTGAACTCCGGGGCTGCCTTGTTGACGCCGCAGCGCGCTTCCAAGGTCCAGTGGCTGATCAAGCGGTGCGCCTTCAACCACCCCCGACCCCGGATTCTGTGACGCGATTGTCTCTTCAGCAGGACTTCCCGGCACAGCAATTGGCGGTCCATCCCCTGTTCCTTCAATGACGCCGGAAGCCGTCTGCTGCTCATCGATCACGCCCTCAGCGCCGCCGCCAAGATCGGAGCGTTTTTGACCTTCAAGTTCCTGAAAACGGAACTCGTTGTCTTCCTGCATGACACGGATCTGTTCCTGCAGCCGCTGAATCTCGAAAAGCAGTTCTTCGATCCGGCCGGTCAGCCCCCGGACCCTCTCTTCCAGTTGATCGACCCGCAGCGAGTTTTGTGCGATCCCGTCCCCGAGCTGGCGTCTCGATTGAGCAAATATGATCCGTCCACCATTCTCACTGCCAGTGAGTTCGCCGGGAGGGACGAAGCGATCACGTCCGCCAAACAAATTCAGGCTGAATACCTGCTTTTCTGGTTCACCGGTTACCGCCAAGGGGCGGTCCTCGGCGTGCACATTTCCGGAAACGGAAAGACTTAGGAGCAGGGCTGTGCCGAACAAGGCACCCCGCCGACAGACGTCTTTCAGCGGTCTTGGACGTTTCAGACGCTTCATGTTTTTCTCACCGGTCGTTCTCAATCTTTCTTAAATTCTTGCCAGAATGGGTACAATTTAATGATTGCAAGAGAAAGGCTCGGTTCCGAAATTTGAAGACTTTTTCGCAAAGCTTGATGGATTCAGGCAATAAAAAAGGGGCGCTGCCCGTTGGAGCGCCCCTTGAACAATCAACCCCGAATTGGAGGATTCACGCGTTAAGATCCGGCACTCCCGGCAAGGACGGATACAGCCCTGCGGTTTTGTGACCAGCATGAAATGTCATTACAAACGGCGACCGGACGCTCTTTACCAAATGAAACTGTCTTGATCCGGGCCGCACTAACGCCCTTTGAAACAAGATAGTTCTTGGCTGCGGCCGCTCGGCGGCCTCCGAGCGCAAGGTTGTACTCGCGGGTCCCGCGCTCATCGGCGTGCCCCTCGACCGTGAAAGTGTAGTTTGAATATTGCAGCAGCCATTGTGCCTGGCGGTCGAGCGTTGCCCGGCCTGCGGCATTGATCTGGCTACTATCGGTGTCGAACAGAACCCGGTCACCTACGTTGACTACAAAGTCTTTTGGTGTCCCGGGGGCAGCCGTTTCTGAGCCAAGACCAATACCAGCATTCTGGTTTTGGTTTTTGGCACATGCGCCCAGCGCAAGCGCAGCGGCGGTAATCAGCGCAAACTTCATGCTGCGCGATTGTCGGATTATGGCAAACATTTTGGGAACTCCACTTCACCCCGGATTAAAAAGGCCCCTACCCTTATGGTTAAGGGATGTAAGACGGATCTGGTTAAGGCGGCGTTCAAGGACGTGGTAAATAATACATGAACGCCGTTAGGCAATGTCCGAATTGTCGCCCAATTTGCCCTGAATTGTGTCGGAAAAGTGTC
>JBCDCZ010000207.1:0-8274 GCA_039180865.1 Pseudomonadota bacterium
AACCGCTCGCTGTGGTATGTGGTATACCACAGATCTTGGGGAGGAACGATGGACCAGATCGCACCGAACGCTCACGCGAAACGCGATGTCAGTCAGCCCAAGGGGCGACAGGTCGATGAGGCGGCGCTGGGGGAAGTCCGAGCGCTTTTGGGAACCCTTCCGGTGCGCCCTGATATGCTCATTGAAGCCCTGCATCTCATCCAAGATGGTACCGGTGCACTGCGAGCTCGCCATTTGGCCGCACTTGCTGAAATATTCCGCATGGCACAGGCGGAGGTCTATGAAGTTGCAAGTTTTTATCATCATTTCGATATTGTTCGGGAAGGCGATAATGCGCCCGCGCCCATAACGGTCAGAGTTTGCGATAGCCTGTCCTGCGCGATGGCGGGTGCCGACAAACTGATTGCTGATCTGAAGACAAAGATCGATTCCGAACGTGTCCGCATTCAGGCGGTTCCCTGCATCGGGCGATGTGCTGCTGCACCCGCAGCCAATGTCGGGAAGCGCGCGGTGGAAACCGCTTCCGTCGATGACCTGGTTACCGCTGCGAAAGGACCGGTCGAACCGGAAATGCCCGACTATGACGGGCTCGACGCTTATCGCGAAAGGGGAGGCTACGAGACCCTCGAAAAGGTGCTCAGCGGCGAAATTAAGGCGGACGATGCGGTCGCCGTCATGTCGGATGCCGGATTGCGCGGTCTTGGCGGTGCTGGGTTCCCAGCCGGTCGGAAATGGGGATTTGTCCGCGGTTATGAAGGCCCGCGCCTCATGACGATTAACGGTGACGAAGGCGAGCCAGGCACGTTCAAGGATCGCTGGTGGCTTGAACGCGAGCCGCACAGAATGATTGAAGGCGCTTTGATTGCAGCGCATGTGGTCGGCTGTGAGCGGATCTATATGTATATGCGCGATGAGTATCCGGCCGTTCTCGAGATCCTTGCCCGTGAATTTGACGCCGTTGCAAAGGCCGGACTTTCAGATCACGCGCCGCTTGAACTGAGACGCGGGGCAGGGGCCTATATTTGCGGCGAAGAAAGCGCGATGATCGAATCGATTGAAGGAAAGCGCGGCCTTCCGCGGCACCGCCCGCCCTATATCGCCGAAGTCGGTCTTTTCGGGCGCCCAACGCTCAACCACAATGTCGAGACACTCTCCTGGGTGCCGGATATCCTGAAGAATGGTGCACAATGGTTCGCTGATCAGGGCTACGGCGATGGGCATACGGGCGTGCGCTCTTACTCGGTCTCGGGAAGGGTGAAGAAACCCGGCGTCAAGATTGCGCCGGCTGGGATCCCGCTTCAGGAACTCATCGACGATTATTGCGGCGGTATCGCCGACGGTCACACCTTCAAGGCGTTCCTGCCGGGCGGTGCATCCGGAGGTATCTTTCCAGCATCCATGTCTCATATGGCGATGGATTTCGGATCTTTCGAACCGCATGGCGGCTTTATCGGAAGTCATGCCGTCGTCATTTTATCCGATCAGGACAGCGTGCGGGAAGCAGCTCTCAACCTTATGAAATTTTTCAAGCATGAGAGCTGCGGTCAATGCACACCGTGCCGTGCAGGCACAGAGAAGCTCGTCAAGCTTCTTGCGGCTGAACGTCACGATACATCGCTCATGGAAGATCTTATGTTCGTGATGGGCGACAGTTCGATTTGCGGCCTTGGACAGGCAGCAGGCAATTCGGTCAAACACCTGATCAAATATTTCCCGGAGGAATTGTCATGAGCGCGAATGGCAACGGCGCGGCGATTACATTTACGCTTGACGGGAAAGAAGTGAGCGCCGCCCCCGGCGAAACAATCTGGCAGGTAGCCAAGCGCGAAGGGACAACCATCCCACATCTTTGCTGGAAGGATGCGCCTGGATACCGCGCCGACGGAAATTGTCGGGCGTGCATGGTGGAGGTCGAAGGGGAGCGTGTGCTTGCCGCATCCTGTGTGCGCAAACCGTCCAATGGGATGGTGGTGAACACCGCCGGAGAACGTGCGGAAAAGAACCGCAAACTGGTTTTCGAACTCCTTGCCTCGGATATGCCCGCGCGGGACACAAGCCCCGATCCTGAAGCCGATTTCTGGAAGCAAGCTGAGATTGCGCAGCTTGGCGACGATCGCCGCTTTCCGTCAGGCCGTCCAGGCGCAAAGAAGGAAATTCCGGTCGACAGTATTTTCCATGATGCGTCGCACCCTTCAATTGCAGTCAATCTCGACGCCTGTATTTCCTGTAATCTTTGTGCGCGGGCCTGCCGTGAAGTGCAGGTGAATGACGTCATCGGTATGGCCTCACGCGGCACCGAGGCTATGCCCGTCTTCGACATCCACGATCCGATGGGTCTTTCGACCTGTGTTGCATGCGGAGAATGCGTCCAGGCGTGCCCGACCGGCGCGCTTCTTGAAAAGTCTCTGATGAATGAGGAGGCGACGAAACGCGTTGTCTATGCGGAAAAGACCGTCAAATCCGTTTGCCCGTTCTGTGGCGTCGGTTGTCAGACCGAAGTCTCTGTAAAGGACAATAAGATCATCAAAGTCGATGGCGTCCAGGGGCCTGCTAACCGCGGCAAGCTTTGCGTCAAAGGCCGCTTCGGTTTCGATTATGTCATGAGCCCTGAACGGCTGACGAAGCCGCTCATTCGTCGGGAAGATGTGCCGAAAGATAAAAACGCGCATATGACTTTCGCCGATATTCCGTCGGTCTTCCGTGAAGCGACCTGGGAAGAGGCGATGGCAAAGGCCGCTTCCGGCCTCAAAGCGATCAGCGTGCGGGATGGCGGCGATGCGATTGCCGGGTTCGGCTCCGCTAAAGGCACCAACGAAGAGGCCTATCTCTTCCAGAAGTATATTCGTCAGGGTTTCGGCACCAACAATGTCGACCATTGCACCCGCCTCTGCCACGCGTCCTCCGTCGCAGCTCTCATGGAGGGCGTTGGATCGGGGGCGGTTTCGGCTCCCTTTACGGCTGCTGACGACGCCGACTGCGTGATCATTATCGGTGCGCGGCCGGAACAGAACCATCCGGTGGCAGCGACCTATTTCAAACAAGCGGCCAAGCGCGGTGTGAAGCTCATCGTCATGGATCCGCGCCGACAGGGCATAATGCGGCTTGCGAGCCATCCGACTGTCTTCAAGCCTGGAACGGACGTGGCGCTTCTCAACGCCATGCTCAATGTGATCATTTCGGAAAACCTCCACGACGAGCAATATATCCAAGCGAATGTCGATGGCTTCGAAGCGCTAAAGGAAAAGGTTCAGGACTTCACACCGGAAGCGATGGAGCCGGTCTGCGGTGTCTCAGCCGACCATATTCGCGACATTGCCCGCACATATGCAAAGGCTGAACGAGCGATCATCTTCTGGGGTATGGGGATCAGTCAGCATGTTCATGGCACCGACAATGCTCGCTGCCTCATAGCGCTCTCGCTCGTGACCGGTCACGTTGGACGCGCCGGAACCGGGCTTCATCCGCTGCGTGGACAAAACAACGTTCAGGGTGCGTCCGATTCCGGTCTGATCCCGATGGTCTATCCGGACTACAAATCGGTCGAAGATGCGAATGTGCGTGAACGCTACGAGGATGCCTGGGGACGCACGCTCGATCCGGTGCGCGGACTGACTGTCGTTGAGATTGTGAATGCGGTCAACGAGGGCAAGATCAACGGCATGTACGTCATGGGCGAGAACCCCGCCATGTCCGATCCCGATCAGGCCCATGTGCGCGAGGCGCTTGCGAAGCTTGAACATCTTGTGGTTCAGGACATTTTCCTGACCGAGACCGCATGGTATGCGGATGTCATTCTCCCCGCATCAGCACAGGCCGAAAAACCTGGCACCTACACAAACTCAAACCGTCAGGTTCAAATTACCGAACCGGTGGTGGGAATGCCGGGTGATGCGCGCCAGGATTGGGAACTCATTGTCGACCTCGCAAACCGCACGGGGCTCAACTGGTTTTATGATGGAATTGCAGATGTCTATGCCGAGATGGCTTCCCATATGCGGTCGCTCGATAACATTTCCTGGGATCGATTGCAGCGGGAACGTGCAGTTTGTTACCCAGCGCAAAGTGTCGACGGTCCGGGCGACGAAGTGATCTTCTATTCCGGGTTCCCGACCCATGATGGTCGGGCTCGTCTGGTTCCGGCGTCTCTTGTCCCGCCGGATGAATTACCGGATAGCGATTTCCCGATGGTTCTCACAACCGGTCGGATGCTGGAACATTGGCACACCGGGGCCATGACGCGCCGCGCAACAGCATTGGAAGCTCAGGAACCCGAACCGGTTGTTTCGATGCATCCAAAGGATATCGGCCGGGCCGGGCTTAAGCGGGGTGATAAAGTTGTCGTCGAAACCCGGCGAGGCGCCATCACGCTCACACTGAGGGCAGACCGCGACGTGACGCAGGGAATGCTCTTCATTCCTTTCTGTTTTGTCGAGGCGCCAGCAAACTTTCTGACGAACCCGCAACTCGATCCTTTCGGTAAGATTCCGGAATTTAAGTTCTCAGCAGCGCGGATTCGTGCCATAACAGAGAGAGCGGAGGCTGCGGAGTAGTCTTTGCACCCGGGTATTGGGGCCTCCTTAGAGGCAAAGTGGCCCGGATTGGGACAAAAAATTGGGGTCGGGAACGGACAGGGTATCCGTTCGCGAATGTTGCGATGAAACTTCTAAGCATATTGGGTGCGGCGTCAGCCGTGCTTTTCATGGCTACCTTTCACGCTCAGTCTGAAGGTGAAGCAACGAAAGTCTCCGCGCCGCAATCGGTCCTTGAAGCGGATGGAACATTTCTGGTCGGCCCCGGGGAGCCGCTGGAGCTTGTCACTGGACTGCGCAATGTCATCGGCCAAAGGTTGATTTCGATTTGTGCGTCCGTGCCTGACAGATCCGAGCTTGAAATTGCCGTCGGAGATGCTGTTTCCACGGTTTCGCTCACAGCACGCCGCGATGGCGGTACAACATGCCGCGCAGTCGTCTTCCCGCTTAACACCGATGTCAGGCTGTCTGTTGCGGGTGTCGACGCTTATGTGATCGGGACTTACTCGATCAAATAGGCCTGCTTTTTTCCGACCCTAATCCCGCGTTCTGAAGGGTGACATCTGGATGAATGCGACGACTGCGATGGGTGCGACGAGGCCGATAAAGAGTACGGTCCACAACAGCATTCCAAGTTCCGAGTAATCCGCCATGACCGTGACTTCACCCGTTTCGCGATCCACCACTTCGCGTGTAACGATGAAGATCCTGTTTATATAGCTCGTAAAAAGATCGGCAGCCGAGAGGGCCAGATTGGAGAACGAGGCGAGGACCGCAAAGAACGTCGCTTTGAGGTTCGTTGGAGCATAGCGCGCAATCCATGCCAGCATTGGAATGACTGCGATCTGCGCGAGCGGCGACTGGGCCGCGGTATCGAGGATGGCAATAAAGCGCTGATCGACAACACCGCCGGTGAGTTCTGACGTGACCTCGTGCAGGCCATAGTAAAGCGCGATGTTGGGGAGTGCGAGAAGCGCTCCAAGCCCACTCAGGATGACGACCAGGGTCGCGATCGTCCGTTCTGCCATCAGGGGACGCAGCACGATCATACCGGTGAGAGCGAGCACCGAGGTGATCAGGGCGAGCACCGACAGAAATTGCTGATCGAATCCAAGTTCATCGATCTCGAACCAGACAATCCCTGGGCCGGGAGAAGGTGTCGCCCGAAAGATGAAGAGAATGATGGCCGTCCCGAACAAGGCGTTTCTCTGCAGTGGCGACAGCTTGCCGGAGAGGTTTATGACAAGGGCCGTCACAATCACCATGGAGACCAAAAAGATAATCTCTTTCGAGTAGGTGAGGTCGCTCAGACCCACGCTCAATGTCAGAACGACGAACAGGGCCCCGCCCCCGAAAATCCACATATTGGGTTCGGTCTTTTCTTCTGGATCGAAAAGACGTTTGGTGATTTCGCTACGGCTCAAACCCTGACCGAGGAGTCTTGTGCGTTCACGCGCTTTCAGGACCAGCGCGAAGATCACCCCGCTTACAGACACGAGCGGAATTCCGAGCGCAATCAGATAGATCTGCGAGTAGATTGCGGTCTTTTCCGCCTCTTCCTTTTGTTCGATCCCCTCGAACATTGAGATGTTGAGAAGTGCCACCGCGATCAGGCCAACGAAAAGCGACATGCGACCGAGCGTCTGCATGGTGGTGTGCATTGCCTTTTCCTGGCTCTCATCGAAGGGGTTGCCATCCTTGTCCGTCTTCGGGACGGCTTCCACCGACATTGCGTCCGCGACCGCGTCCTGAATCACATATCCGGCAGGAGCAAGAAGCGTTGATGCGACGAACCAGTTTGACAAAGGCGCGATTGCCGCCATCTGATCCGGCATTGTCAGGAGCGCATACATGATGCCGAGGCTCAGTCCGATGAGTCCGGCACCGAGGAAGACGAGCCCCTCTTTGTAGCGCCAGATAATATCGACGAGGTGGCCGAGGGGCATCTTCAACGCCCACGGAAGGCTTGCCCAGAAGGCGAGGCCCGCCAGGAATTCTGCCGATAAATCAAGGTAATCCTTGACGAAGAAGGTCCCGACGATGCTCGTGAGACCAGCGACACCGGCTGCGAAATAAACCATCAGCGGCGGCAGGAATGTCAGACGAAATTGTCTTGCGAGGTCGGCGAAAAGCCGATCGGCGAGGCGGGCTACGAGGTCTGGCAAGAGATCTCCGGTCTTTTGTTGGGCAGGCGCTACCGAGAGGGTGCAAGAGAGGACCTAGGACCATTCCGCTCTTGTTCGCCCGTCCAACTCTTTTAACAATCCCGGCACGACTGTCACCAGTAAAGAGGATTGGTATTATGGGTGCTTCAAACGAATTGCAGAAACTTGCTCCGCTCGGCGACTTGAAAGGCGATACTATGAAAGCCTTCGTCGCCTTCGATCAGGCGGTGATGGCCGATGGCGCATTGGACAAAAAGACGAAAGAATTGATGGCGGTCGCCGTCGCACTGACAACGCAATGCCAGTATTGCCTGACGATCCACACCGAGTTCGCCAAGAAGGCGGGCGCGACGGAAGAGGAACTCGCAGAGGTCACATTCATAGCTGCGGCGCTCAGAGCCGGTGCTGCGATCACCCACGGCGCGAACCACGTCGTCGCTCGGGATTAGCGATCTGCGAGCGCTGAGGGAATTCCGGTCCCTCGGCGCTCGATACAATGGCAAGCAGTTATTGCAAGGCCAGATGGGCAAAACAAGCGCTCCCATTGGTGCCGAGAGGCGAAGCTATGAGCAATCTTGATCTTCTCATCGACCTTCACCGCAAAGAGCAGCGTCAGGGGCCCGGCGGTGTCGAAGAGACGCGTCTCGCCATCGGCTTGTCGGGGCTTCGGGACAAGCGCGATCTCAAAATTGCCGATATCGGCTGCGGGACGGGAGCATCCACATTGGTTCTTGCGGCAGAGCTTGATGCCGAGATTACTGCGGTCGATTTCCTGCCTGACCTTCTCGAAGACCTTCGCATCAACACGTCTCGCGCAGGAGTCTCGGATCGCGTCACCACATTGGCTGCTTCCATGAAATTCCTGCCGTTTCAAGATCGTGCATTTGACGCGATCTGGTCCGAGGGGGCTATCTACAATATGGGCTTTGTGGCCGGGATTCGGGCCTGGCATCGGTTGCTAAAACCCGGAGGCCTTCTCGCAGTGTCAGAGCTGATCTGGCTTACGGGAGAAAGACCAACTGAGCTTGAGCAATACTGGCACCATGAATATCCCGAGGTTGCGACTGCGTCGGTGAAAATCGCGCAATTGGAGGAAAGCGGGTACGCGCCCGTGGGGTACTTCACGCTTCCCAATGCTTGTTGGCTTAAGAACTACTACCGGCCCCTGCGGCAAGCGTTTCCTGACTTTCTAGAACGCAATAATCATTCGCAACCCGCCCGCGCTTTGGTTGAAGCGGAAGAAAGAGAAATCGAAATCTACGAGCGCTATTCGGATTTCTTCAGCTACGGTTTTTTCGTTGCCACAAAGATGGCAGACTGAACTCTTTCATGCATGCCGGAAGTGGTTTGCGAGATGGTCAATTAAGCCGCGTACGCGCGATGTCAGGAAACGGTTCGGCGCATAGAGCGCGTAAACCCCCATTGGAACCGGTTCGAAGTCCTCGAGCAGGAGAACCAAACGTTCGTCGGCGAGATAGGGTTCCGCGGAGTAATGCGGCAGGCGTGCAATCCCGAGGCCGCAAGCCGCCATTTCGGCGAGCGCCCTCGGTGCGGATGTCTTAAACGGGCCCGTTACGCCG
>JBCDCZ010000208.1:0-8125 GCA_039180865.1 Pseudomonadota bacterium
CTCCGAAGTGTCGCTCGCCTTGGAAGCGAAAGACATTCTGGATCAACGTGGAATCGCGACGCGCGTTGTATCAGTGCCGTGTTTCGAATTGTTCGAGCAACAGCCGGAAGACTACAAGTCGGCGGTGCTCGGGACTGAACCCGCACGGATTGCAGTGGAAGCCGCCGTCAGAATGGGGTGGGATCGCTTCATAGGCCATGACGGAGCCTTTGTCGGGATGAGTTCGTTCGGCGCCAGTGCGCCCTACAAGGACGTTTACCGACATTTTGGAATTACCAGTCAGGCGATCGTCGATGCGGTAGTGGAAAAGCTCGAAAACGGGCAACAAAACGTGGAGAATGAAAAATGACAGTAAAGGTCGCTATCAACGGTTTTGGGCGCATTGGGCGCAATATCCTGCGCGCGATCGTTGAATCAGGCCGCACCGACATTAAGGTTGTTGCGATTAACGATCTTGGGCCGGTCGAAACCAATGCCCATCTCCTGCGCTACGATTCAGTGCACGGGAGGTTTCCGGCGCAAGTAAAGGTCGATGGTGACACGATCGATGTTGGGACTGGACCGATCCGTGTGACAGCGATCCGCGATCCTAAAGAGCTTCCGTGGAGTGACGTCGATGTCGCCATGGAATGCACCGGCATTTTCGCCACCAAGGAAAAAGCAGCCATCCACTTGGAAAATGGTTCGAAGCGCGTCCTGATCTCAGCGCCGGGCGGTAGCGATGTCACCACGATCGTATTCGGTGTCAATCATGAAACCCTGACAGCTGACGATCTGGTCGTTTCCAATGCGTCTTGCACAACCAACTGCCTCGCACCGGTTGCCCATGTCATGCAGGAGAACTTCGGGATCGAGAAAGGCTACATGACCACGATCCACTCCTATACAGGCGATCAGCCGACACTCGATACTATGCACAAGGATCTTTATCGTTCGCGTGCGGCCGGCATGTCTATGATTCCGACGTCCACAGGTGCTGCCAAAGCGGTCGGTCTCGTTCTGCCTGCGCTTAAAGGCAAGCTTGACGGATCAGCGATCCGGGTTCCCACTCCGAATGTATCGGTGGTCGACTTCAAATTTGTTCCAAGCCGGGACGTTACCGTTGAGGAAGTTAACGAAGCGATCATTGCCGCGACCGGCAATGAGCTGAAAGGTATTCTCGGCTACACCGACGAACCTCTTGTTAGCCAGGATTTCAATCACGATCCGCATTCCTCAATCTTTGCGCTCGACCAGACCAAAATCCTTGAAGGAAATCTTGTTCGTGTGTTGTCGTGGTACGACAACGAATGGGGTTTCTCAAACCGTATGTCCGATACGGCAATCGCGATGGCCAAACACATTCACTAACAGGACGAACAAAGACCGCCGGGACAGGCGGTCTTTTTTTCACTCGCGGCGGGTGATGATCTGATCGGGGACTTTTATGGCTGCCTTCAAAACACTTGATGATGTGGATTTGGCCGGTAAACGCTGTCTCGTGCGCGTTGATCTCAACGTACCGATGAATGACGGCAAGGTGAGCGATGAGACCCGCATTGAGCGCGTTGCGCCGACCGTCAGAGAGATTTCAGAAAAGGGTGGCAAGGTCATTCTCCTTGCCCATTTCGGACGGCCGAAAGGTAAGCCGGTTGCCGAGATGAGCCTTGAACCGATCACAACCACATGTGTTGCCATCTTCGGAAAACCGGTGAGCTTCATCAACGATTGTGTCGGGCCTGATGTTAAAGCGGCCGTAGAGGCCATGGCTGATGGCGATGTTCTGCTTCTGGAGAACACCCGCTTTTATGAAGGTGAAGAAAAAAACGATCCTGACTTTGCCTCCCAACTGGCGGAAAATGGCGATATGTTTGTCGCAGATGCATTCTCTGCGGCCCATCGCGCCCATGCGTCGACTGCGGGCCTTGCAGACCACCTTCCTGCAATAGCCGGGCGGACGATGCAGGCAGAGGTCGAGGCGATTGAAAAAGCTCTCGCGGCACCAAAACGACCGGTGCTTGCTGTTGTCGGCGGTGCAAAAGTGTCAACGAAGATTGAGCTTCTTGAAAACCTTGTCGATCGAGTCGACATGCTTGCGATTGGCGGCGGTATGGCGAATACCTTTTTGGCGGCGGAGGGCATTAATGTCGGCAGGTCCCTCTGTGAACATGATCTCGCCGAGACGGCACTCGGGATCATCAATACGGCGAAAGAATCGCGCTGTGAGCTTCTGCTTCCGGACGATGTCGTCGTTGCGAAAGAATTTAAAGCCGGTGCCGAATGCCGCACGAAACCGGCAAGCGGCGTCCTGGACGATGAAATGATCCTCGACGCGGGACCTGCAACCGTGAATGTCCTGCGCGATGCGATTAATAATGCTTCGACCGTTCTTTGGAACGGACCGCTTGGTGCTTTTGAAATTGAACCTTTTGACAAGGCGACGGTGGCTGCTGCCAAACATGCCGCGGCTCAGACCAAAACGGGGCGCGTTCTTTCGGTTGCAGGCGGAGGCGACACGGTGGCGGCACTCAATCATGCAGGCGTCGCAGACTCGTTTTCCTACGTCTCCACAGCAGGCGGAGCTTTCCTTGAATGGCTGGAAGGAAAAGAGCTTCCCGGGGTGGAAATCCTGCGCCGCAAAGACTAGTAGAACAACAAAAAGCGGGCTCTGCCTGAAAGCCTGCATGACAATAAAGAGGGCTGACGAATGGCGACAATCAAACCCGGCGTTGTAACTGGTGAGGACTACGCAAACCTCGTAGAGGCGTGCAAAAAAGGCGGTTATGCGCTGCCAGCCGTGAACATTACGGACGTCAACACATTGAATGCAGCGCTCGAAGCAGCTGCTAGCACGAAATCCGACATCATCATTCAAATGTCGAACGGAGGGGCGGGGTTTTTCGGTGGTCCGGCGCTCGGCGATCTTTCAGCCAAAGTGAAAGGCGCTGTGTCCGCCGCGCGCCACGTTCATCTCATGGCTGAAGATTACGGTGTTGCGGTCGTCCTTCATACAGACCACGCCAATCGCAAGCTTCTCCCATGGGTTGACGGGATGATGGACTATAACGAAGCCGCGAAGAAGGAGACGGGAAAGCCGCTCTTTTCCTCCCACATGATCGACCTATCCGAAGAGCCGATTGATGAGAACATCGGAACCTGTGTCGATTATCTGAAGCGTATGGCGGTTTGCGATATCAGCCTTGAAATCGAACTCGGCGTGACCGGTGGCGAGGAGGACGGTGTCGGGTCTGACCTGGAAGAGGGAGCTGATAACGCGCATCTCTACACCCAACCTGAAGATGTTCTCCAAGCCTATGACGCGCTGAAAGATATCGGCCATTTTTCCGTTGCTGCCTCTTTCGGTAATGTCCACGGCGTCTACAAACCGGGCAACGTGAAATTGCGCCCGGAAATTCTGATCAACTCGCAGAATCTTGTTGCGAAGGAACGGGGAACGTCAAAGCTGCCCCTCCACCTGGTGTTCCATGGAGGGTCCGGCTCTGAGAAAGAAAAGATCGATGAAGCCGTCTCCTATGGCGTGTTCAAGATGAACATCGACACGGACACCCAATTCGCCTGTGCAAAGGGGATTGGTGATTATGTCGACCAGCACCCGGAGGCTTTCAAGTATCAGATCCATCCTGAAACTGGCGCGCCACTCAAAAAACTCTACGATCCGCGCAAATGGAATCGCGACGTTCAAAAGAGCATGGTTGCCCGTCTGGATGAGGCCTTCCGTGATTTGCAAAGCCACGGTCGGTCTGTCTGTCAGTGAGACCGAGGCGTTTGAAAGAGGTACGTTCTGGCTAAGAGCAAATCAGGCAAGGACCGCAAAAAATCAGCCGAGATTTATCGAACCCGGGTTTTCTTGATCACGCCTCAAGGCTATGAAAAGGACCTTGGCTTCGCAGAAAAACTCTCTGCCGTGCTCGGAGCCGGCGATGTTGCGAGCCTTTTAATTACACCTGCGCCTGGACATGATTATCAGGCACTTGCAACACCTCTCGTCAAGGTCGCGCAAGAACATGGTGTTGCTGCCCTTCTTTGCGAAGATAGCCGCATTATGGGGCGGACTGGAGCGGACGGACTTCACCTCGAAGGCGCGATTGAAGATATCGTCGAGACCGTGAAGGCTCATGCCGGGCGAGAAATCATGGGCGTCGGTGATCTTGGCAGCCGCCATGATGCTATGATGATGGGCGAGGGGCCGGTCGATTATCTTTTTTTCGGACGTCTCGACGGGGATCGTCAGCCCGGTATCTTCAAGAAATCCTTCGCGCTGGCCGAATGGTGGTCCTCTCTCTTCGAAGTTCCCGCTGTTGTGATGGGTGGAACATCCGTTGAGAGTGTTCGCGAAGCCGCTGATGCGGCAATCGATTTTGTCGCCTTGCGCAACGCTATCTTTGAGGCATCCGATCCGCAGGATGCAATTCGGGCCGCAAACGCCTATCTTGACCAGAGCTACGAGTTGAAACGTGCGGATCTCGAAAATGCCTGATCGTTTTGTCAAAAAGACGCGGACAGCCCTAATGTTGCGGGCTGCGGCATGCGTTATTGCCTCACTTGGTTTGTCTGTGTCGGACCGCGCATTGGCGGCGCCGCTTTTCGGCTATGACGCCGTTGCCCAACGCTTTGCAAAACCAAGTGAGCGTGAAAAGCCGACTGAGCTTCCTGGGGTTAACCAGCGAATAGCGGCCGTTTTAACGGAGATCGATACCAAAGCCGATCCCGCCCTCGTACCCTATGGCCTTTTCCAGCGCGGGCTGTACCTCTCGGCTCTCGCCAGGGCGACGGTCCTCGCTGAAAAAGGTGATGCCTCGGCGCAGACCCTTGTCGGCGAGATCAATCGTCGCGGCCTTGGCGTAACCCGAAATCTTGACGCTGCGTTGGGCTGGTATCAGCTGGCAGCGGAAGGCGGTAATCGGGAAGCGGCGTTCCAGCTCGCTTTTCTTCATCTCGATGGGCTCGGTGTCGATAAGGACAAAGAGAGGGCCGCGAAGCTTTTCCAGCAGGCCGCGAAAAAGGGGCACGTTCTTGCAAACTACAACGTTGGCTTGATGCATTTGACCGGTGAAGTTCTTGAAAAGGACTTCGAAAAAGCCGGGGCACATTTGTTGAGAGCCGCCAAAGACGGGAATGCGGACGCTCAGTTTGCAATGGGCGAGCTCTATCGTGAAGGCATGGGTGTCAACCAAGACGAAATACTGGCGACGATCTATTTCGGCAAAGCTGCCCGGCAGGGACATGATACTGCGCAAATTGAGTATGCTGTGCGCCTGTTGAACGGGATCGGTATCGGCAAGAACGAGGAGGATGCCGCCTGGTGGTTTGCAATCAATGCCAGACGCGGCAATGCCATTGCCCAAAATAGGCTTGCCCATCTTTACCGCACCGGCAAGGGCGTTCCGGTTGATCCCGTGAATATGGCACGCTGGCATCTTATTTCGAAGAAGGCCGGGTTCGAAGATGATGTCCTTGACGAACAGTTGAGTGAGCTGGACGACGAAGCTATGGCTGTTGCGGAACAACTTGCCGCGGAATGGCGCCCTGAATAACCTGTTGGGAAGTGATTGCAGCGATGCTCTTGCGCATTGGGGCCAATGGTGCATAAAGCAGCCCCATCTTCTCTTAAGACCGAACCGGTATTGCTCCATGAAAATTCAAGGTAACGAAATCCGCCCCGGAAATGTCATTCAACATCAGGATACGATCTGGGTTGCGGTGAAAACACAACACGTGAAGCCGGGCAAGGGTGGCGCCTTCGCGCAGGTTGAACTGAAAAACCTGATCGACGGGCGCAAGCTCAACGAACGGTTTCGGGCAACGGAAACGGTAGAGCGGGTCAGGCTGGAACAGAAAGACTTTCAGTACCTCTATGAGCAAGGCGATGCCCTTGTTTTCATGGACCTTGAAACCTATGAGCAGCTCGAACTGCAAAAGGATTTCGTTGGCGAACGGGCAGTTTTTCTTCAAGACGGCATGGCGGTCACCGTTGAGAGCCATGAGGGTCGGCCAATCGGCATCGCGTTGCCCGATCAAGTGGTCCTCGAAGTCTCGGAAACCGAGCCGCATATCAAAGGGCAGACAGTCTCTTCATCCTACAAGCCGGCTGTGCTTGAAAATGGCGTGCGCACCGATGTCCCACCTTTCGTTGGAGTCGGTGACAAGATCGTCGTGGACACCAACGAAATCTCCTATGTGAAGCGCGCCGACTAGTCGGACGTTCGACCCTTCAGGTTACTTTATGGCGCAACTTTCCGCCCTCATGAACGTCATGGTGCAAGCGGCCCTCAAAGCAGGGCGGCGGCTTAAGCGTGATTTTGGTGAGGTTGAAAATCTCCAGGTTTCGGTAAAAGGCCCTGCTGACTTCGTTTCAAACGCGGATCGCCAGGCGGAAAAGATCGTCTATGAGGAACTGAAGAAAGCCCGTCCCAAATGGGGTTTCCTCATGGAGGAAGGCGGTGAAGAAGTGGGCGAGGACCCGCAACACCGATGGATCATCGATCCGCTTGATGGAACTACGAACTTTCTGCACAGTATCCCGCATTTTGCGATTTCGATTGCCCTTGAAAGCCAAGGACAATTGATGGCGGGGCTCGTCTATAATCCCGTCAGCGAAGAGCTTTTCACCGCTGAGCGCGGCAAAGGTGCCTTTCTCAACGACCGCCGTATGCGGGTTGCGAATCGGAAAACGCTCGCGACATCCGTGATAGGGACCGGGATTCCGCATATCGGACGGCCAGAACATGGAAAATTCATCCTCGAACTTGCCCATCTTATGGGTGAGACGGCCGGAATCAGACGCTCGGGCGCTGCCTCACTCGATCTCGCCTATGTTGCGTCGGGCCGGTTCGACGGGTTCTGGGAACATGGACTGGCAGCCTGGGATGTGGCAGCCGGGATGCTTCTGATATCCGAGGCGGGCGGATTTGTGAGCGACCTGGAAGGTGGACAGAAAATCTTCCAGACGGGTGGCATATTGTGCGGAAATGAACCCATCCAGAAGAAGTTGCTCGCTGCACTCAAAACCGGGCGCCAGCGGTCCCACAAATCGTCATAAATCGGCCATGCCGGGCATTCTTGCCCTTCAAAAGCCGTCTTTCCAATCGATGACCAGCGGTGCACGGGCACAAGAAAACCCACTGCAAGCTCAGCGGGCTATTGCGGGACTTCATGGATTTCGTCAATAGTATCCGCGATTAAGACGGGGCGGGACGCAAAGGGGAGCGGTTGGCCGATGGCGAAAGACTTCGATCCGTATCATATTGAGAGGCCGAACTCTTATCTGTTCATCATGATCCTGTTCCTGATCATTGTCGGCTTCATCGCCCTCATTTTGTATCGGGAGATTCTGACCGCGTATTTCGCGAACGTCGCGTTGAATTCGATTATTGGCATTGTCCTGTTATTCGGCGTGATTCTGTCTTTCGGGCAAGTGCTACGACTCTATCCGGAAATAAACTGGGTGAACACTTACCGCATGGATACCGCAGCGGTTCCGATCGGAACCGGGCCGCGCATGTTGGCTCCAATGGCGAGCTTGCTGGGTGAAACCGGGGCGAAAGAGAGCATATCGGCGCAAGCCATGCGGTCGATCCTTGATTCGATCGGCCAACGGCTTGACGAGGGGCGTGATACATCGCGCTATCTTATCGGGCTCTTGGTCTTTCTTGGCCTTCTCGGAACCTTCTGGGGTCTGCTCCAGACGGTTGGTGCTGTTGGTGAAACCATCCAATCGCTGGATGTGACCTCTGGCGATTCGTCTTTGATTTTCGAAGATCTTAAAACCGGGCTCGAGGCCCCACTCTCGGGGATGGGTATTGCGTTTTCCTCATCCCTTTTCGGGCTCTCCGGTTCCCTTGTTCTCGGCTTCCTCGATTTACAGTCGGGACACGCGCAAAACCGGTTTTACAACAATCTCGAAGACTGGCTTTCGACATTCACCGATGTTTCGGGAGAGGGCGCGGATCTGCAACTGGCTGCGGCATCCAACCAGTCCGACAAGACCTTGATGGAGCGAATGGCCAGGGCCCTTGTCAAAGGCAATCAGAACATCGAACAATCAACGCGAGACAATACCGAGGTCGTCACAAACCTGACCGATGGTATCCAGGGGCTTGTTCAGAATATGCGAACGGAACAACAG